>NZ_BAAGRO010000006.1:0-88392 GCF_054782915.1 Nocardioides hungaricus
TGAAACCAAAGAGGTCCGAACCCACACCTCATGGGTTCGGACCTCCGGGATGTCCTGAGACATCACAAGGGCGCCTCCGGCAGGATTCGAACCTGCGGCACCTGGTACCGGAAACCAGTGCTCTATCCCCTGAGCTACGGAGGCATCGCCCCGCCGTGACGGGGCTGCGCAGAACCCTACAGCCGACCCGCGAGGACCGTGCAATCGGCTGGGGCGTCCCATCGGGGATATCGGTGCGACCGACCGTGAGAGCCGCCGATACCCTGGGCCGGTGACTCCCGAGCAGCTCTCCACCGCGATCGTCGACGTCCTGACGACCCTGTCCGGCGAGGGTGCGATCACCCTGCCGGACGGCGTCCCGGCGAGCGTGACGGTGGAGCGCCCGCGATCCAAGGAGCACGGCGACTACGCGACCAACGTGGCGCTCCAGCTGGGCAAGAAGGCCGGCCTGAACCCGCGGACCTTCGCCGAGCTCGTCCGGGCGAGCCTGCTGCAGGCCGACGGCGTCGAGGCCGTCGACATCGCCGGGCCGGGCTTCCTCAACATCTCGGTGTCCGCCGGCGCTCAGGGCGTCGTGGCGGCGCAGGTGGTCGCGGCGGGCGCGGCGTACGGCGCCAACGACTCCTTCGCCGGCGAGAAGGTCGACCTGGAGTTCGTGTCGGCCAACCCCACCGGGCCGCTCCACCTCGGCGGCACCCGCTGGGCAGCGGTCGGCGACGCGCTGGGCCGGATCTTCGAGATGTCCGGCGCGGACGTCACCCGCGAGTACTACTTCAACGACCACGGCGCCCAGATCGATCGCTTCAGCGGCTCGTTGGTGGCGGCGGCCAAGGGCGAGCCGGCGCCCGAGGACGGCTACGGCGGGCAGTACATCCACGACATCGCCGCGGCGGTCCTGGCCGAGCACCCCGACGCCCTCGAGGCAGCCGATCCCCAGGAGGTCTTCCGGGCCGCGGGCGTCGAGATGATGTTCGCCCAGATCAAGCAGGATCTGCACGAGTTCGGCGTGGACTTCGACGTCTACTTCCACGAGGACGACCTGCACCGGAGCGGCGCCGTGCAGCGTGCGGTCGACCGGCTCACCGAGCTCGGCAACACCTACGAGAAGGACGGCGCGCTCTGGCTCGCCACCGAGAAGTTCGGTGACGACAAGGACCGGGTGATCATCAAGTCCGACGGCCACGGCGCCTACCTGTCCGGCGACCTCGCCTACTACCTCGACAAGCGCGAGCGCGGCTTCGACCGCTGCTTCATCATGCTGGGCGCGGACCACCACGGCTACGTCGGCCGGATGATGGCGATGTGCGCTGCGTTCGGCGACCAGCCGCACGTGAACCTCGAGATCCTCATCGGCCAGATGGTCAACCTGCTCAGCGACGGCGCTCCGCTGCGGATGTCGAAGCGGGCCGGGACCGTCGTCACCATGGAGGACCTGGTCGAGGCGATCGGCGTGGATGCGAGCCGGTACGCCCTGGCCCGCTACTCCACCGACGTGAACATCGACATCGACCTCGAGCTGTGGGCCAAGGCGACCAACGACAACCCGGTCTTCTACGTGCAGTACGCCCACGCCCGCACCTGCCGGATGGTCGAGAACGCCGCCGACCTCGGCATGGCGCTCGCCGACGCGGTCGCGGCCTTCGACCCGGCGCTGCTCTCCCACGAGCGGGAGGGAGATCTGCTGCGGGCGCTGGCGGAGTTCCCGCGCGTCGTCATCGCGGCTGCCGAGCTCCGGGCGCCGCACCGGGTCGCGCGCTACCTGGAGGATCTCGCCGCGGTGTTCAACAAGTGGTACGACACCCGCGAGTGCCGGATGCTCCCGCAGGGCGACGAGCCGGTCGCGCCGATCAACCAGGCCCGGCTGGTGTTGACGGTCGCGGCGCGCACCGTGCTCGCCAACGGCCTCGGCCTGCTCGGCGTCTCCGCCCCGGAGCGGATGTGAACCTCACCCCATGACCCACGAGGCCGGCTGGGCGCACGCGCCCGGCGCGCTGCGCGGCCCGTCGTGGCTGCGCCAGCCGAGCGATCCCAACGCCCTCGTCCCCCAGCTGTGGTCGCAGACCGCGCACAAGGTCGCCGGCGAGCTGCACGTCGGCGGGCTGGCGGTCCCCGAGCTGGTCGCGAACGTCAACACGCCGGCGTACGTCCTCGACGAGGCCGACTTCCGGGCTCGGGCCCGTGCGTTCCGCGAGGCGTTCTCGGCGTACGACGTCTTCTACGCCGGCAAGGCGTTCCTCTGCACGGCGGTCGCGCAGTGGGTGCAGGAGGAGGGGCTCAGCCTCGACGTCTGCTCCGGCGGCGAGCTCACGGTGGCGCTGCGTGCCGGCTTCGACCCGGCGCGGATCGGCTACCACGGCAACAACAAGTCGCCGATGGCGCTGCGCCGCGCGGTCGCCGCCGGGGTCGGGCGGATCATCGTCGACTCCTTCGACGAGATCGAGCGGCTGGAGTCGATCGCGGCGGAGGGGGTCTCGACGGGCTCGACCACCGGGACGGCGCGGGTGATGGTGCGGGTCACCGCGGGCGTGGAGGCGCACACGCACGAGTACATCGCGACCGCGCACGAGGACCAGAAGTTCGGCTTCTCGATCACCTCGGGCGACGCGTTCGAGGCGGTCCGCCGGCTCCAGGAGGCGCCCGGCATCGAGCTGCTCGGCCTGCACTCCCACATCGGCAGCCAGATCTTCGACTCCTCCGGGTTCGAGGTGGCCGCCCGCCGGGTGCTCGCGCTCCAGGCGCGGGTCTCCGACGAGCTCGGCGTGACGCTGCCGGAGCTGGACCTCGGCGGCGGCTTCGGCATCGCCTACACGACCCAGGACGACCCGTCCGACCCGGCGCAGCTCGCGACCGAGATGAGCAAGATCGTCGAGCACGAGTGCCGCGCGCTCGGCATCCCCGAGCCGCGGCTGTCGATCGAGCCCGGCCGCGCGATCGTCGGCCCGGCGATGTGCACGGTCTACACCGTCGGCACCGTGAAGGAGGTGCGGCTCGACGGCGGCGCCGTGCGCACCTACGTGAGCGTCGACGGCGGCATGAGCGACAACATCCGCACCGCGCTGTACGACGCCGACTACTCCTGCACGCTCGCCAACCGCGCCTCCGACGCGGCGCCGGTGCTCTCGCGCGTGGTCGGCTCGCACTGCGAGGCCGGCGACATCGTCGTGAAGGACGAGTTCCTCCCCGGCGATGTGGCTCCGGGCGACCTCGTCGCGGTCCCCGGCACCGGCGCGTACTGCCGCTCGATGGCCTCCAACTACAACCACTTCCTCCGTCCGCCGGTGGTCGCGGTGCGGGACGGGGTCGCGCGGGTCGTCGTACGCCGCGAGACTGAGGACGACCTGCTGGCTACGGACATGGGTGATCGGTGATGGTGTCTCGACAGGCTCGACAACCGGGTGTCGCGCTCAAGGTGGCAGTGCTGGGCTGCGGCTCGGTGGGCTCCCAGGTGGTGCGGCTGCTCGGCGAGCAGGCCGGCGACCTCGCCGCGCGCGTCGGCGCCCCGATCGAGCTGGTGGGCGTCGCCGTACGCCGCCTCGACGCCGCCCGCGAGGTGGAGGTGCCCGAGGGGCTGCTGACCACGGACGCGACGGGCCTCGTCGCCCGCGAGGACGTCGACCTCGTGGTGGAGGTGATCGGCGGCATCGAGCCGGCCCGCTCGCTGATCCTGGCCGCCCTCGAGAGCGGCGCCTCGGTCGTCACGGCCAACAAGGCGCTGCTCGCCGAGGACGGCCCGACGCTGTTCGAGGCTGCCGCGAAGGCCGGCCGCGACCTCTACTACGAGGCCGCCGTCGCCGGCGCGATCCCGATCCTGCGCCCGCTGCGCGAGTCGCTCGCCGGCGACCGGGTCACCCGGGTGCTCGGCATCGTCAACGGCACCACGAACTTCATCCTCGACAAGATGGACACCACCGGCGCCGGGTTCACCGAGGCGCTGGAGGAGGCCCAGGACCTCGGGTACGCCGAGGCCGACCCGACCGCCGACGTCGAGGGCTTCGACGCCGCCGCGAAGGCCGCGATCCTGGCCTCGCTCGCCTTCCACTCGCGGGTGACCGCCGCCGACGTCTACCGCGAGGGCATCACCGAGGTCACCGCCGCCGACGTGCAGTCGGCCGTGGAGATGGACAGCGTCGTGAAGCTGCTCGCGATCGCGGAGCTCAGAGCCGGATCGGGGGGAAACGACAGCGTCGCCGTGCGCGTGCACCCCGCGATGATCCCGCGGTCGCACCCGCTGGCGTCGGTGCGCGAGGCGTTCAACGCCGTCTTCGTCGAGTCCGAGGCCGCCGGGCAGCTGATGTTCTACGGCCCCGGCGCGGGTGGCGCCCCGACGGCGTCCGCGGTCCTCGGCGACCTGGTGACGGTCGCCCGCAACCGGCTCGCGGGCACCCGCGGCGCCGGCGAGTCGGCGTACGCCGACCGCGCGGTGCTGCCGATGGGGGAGACCGTCACCCGCTACCACGTGGCGATCGACGTCGACGACCGCGCGGGCGTGCTCGCCGCGGTCGCGACCGCGTTCGCCGAGCACGGCGTCTCGATCCAGACCGTCCGGCAGGAGGGCCGCGACGACGACGCGCAGCTCGTCGTCGTCTCGCACGAGGCGACCGACGCGCAGCTCAGCGCGACCGTCGAGCACCTGCGCGGCATGGACATCGTCCGCGAGGTCACCTCGGTGATGCGCGTCGAAGGAGCGTCCGAGTGAGCCGGACCCGCCAGTGGCGGGGCGTCATCGAGGAGTACCGCGACCTGCTGGAGATCCCCGAGGGCACGGCCGCCGTCACCCTGCGCGAGGGCGGCACCCCGCTGGTGTTCTCGGAGTGGCTCTCCGGCCGCACCGGCGCCGAGGTCTGGCTCAAGGTCGAGGGCGACAACCCGACCGGCTCGTTCAAGGACCGCGGCATGACCGCGGCCATCTCGGTCGCCAGGCACGACGGCGCCGAGGCGGTCGTCTGCGCGTCGACCGGCAACACGTCCGCGTCGATGGCGGCGTACGCCGCCAAGGCCGGCCTCAAGCCGCTGGTGCTGGTGCCCGAGGGCAAGATCGCGGCCGGCAAGATGGCGCAGGCGATCCTGCACGGCGCCCAGGTGATCATGGTGCGCGGCAACTTCGACGACTGCCTGGCGATGGCCAAGGGGCTGGCCTGGGACTACCCGGTGGCGCTGGTGAACTCGGTGAACCCGGTCCGGCTCGAGGGCCAGAAGACCGCCGCCTTCGAGATCGTCGACTTCCTCGGCGACGCCCCCGACTTCCACCTGCTGCCGGTCGGCAACGCCGGCAACATCTCGGCCTACTGGCTCGGCTACACGCAGTACGCCGACGCCGGCGTCGCCACCAGGAAGCCGGTGATGCGCGGCTTCCAGGCCGAGGGCGCGGCGCCGCTGGTGACCGGCGAGCCGTTCCCCGACCCGGAGACCCGCGCGACCGCGATCCGGATCGGCAACCCCGCCTCGTGGAAGCTCGCCGAGGCGGCCCGCGACGAGTCCGGAGGCCGGTTCGCCTCGGTCAGCGACGGGCAGATCCTGGCCGCGCAGCGCGAGCTCGCCTCCCGCGACGGAGTCTTCGTCGAGCCGGCCTCCGCCGCCGGCATCGCGGGTCTGCTCCAGGAGCTGGCCGGCGGCGAGTCCTACCGCGGCTCGACGGTCGCGATCACCGTGACCGGCCACGGGCTCAAGGACACCGCCACCGCGCTCGAGGGCTTCGCCGAGAGCGGTGGCAGCATCGTCGACACTGTCGTGGACGCCGACGTCGCCGCCGCGGCGGCCGCCGCCGGGCTGGCGTGAGCGCCGCATGAGCAGGTTCGTCGAGGGCCCGGTCCGCGTCTCGGTACCGGCCACGTCGGCCAACCTCGGCCCCGGGTTCGACTCGCTCGGCCTGGCGCTCTCGCTGCGTGACGAGCTCGCCGCTGAGGTCACCGGCGCCGGGCTCGAGGTGGTCGTCCGGGGCACCGGCGCGGGCGCCGTACCTCTCGACGAGTCGCACCTGGTGGTCCGCTCGATGCGAGCCGCCTTCGACCTCGCCGGGGTGCAGCCGCCCGGGCTGCGCCTGGTCTGCCGCAACCTGGTCCCGCACGCCCGCGGCCTGGGCTCCTCCTCGGCCGCGATCGTCGGCGGCGTCGTGCTGGCCCGCGGCCTGGTTGCCGGCGGGACGCTGCTGGTCGACGACGACGCGCTGTTCCGCCTCGCCGCCGAGATCGAGGGCCACCCCGACAACGTGGGGGCGGCGTTCCACGGCGGCCTGGTGATCTCGGGGCGCGAGGACGGGTTCTACGCCGTGCCCTCGCCGGTCGACCCGCGGATCGAGACGGTGGTCTTCGTGCCGCCGAACCCGGTCTCCACCGAGGTCGCCCGCGGGCTGCTGCCCGCCGAGGTCCCGCACGCCGACGCGGCCGCCGACGCCGGGCGTACGGCGCTGCTCGTGGCCGCCCTCGCCGGGCAGCCCGAGCACCTGCTGCCCGGCACCCGCGACTACCTGCATCAGGAGTACCGCCGTCCGGCGATGCCCGAGTCGCTCGCGCTCGTCGACGCGCTCCGGGCCGACGGCGTCGCCGCGATCGTGTCCGGCGCCGGCCCGACGGTGCTGGCGTTCACCGACGCCTCGTCGGCGTCCGGCCTGCGCGACCGCTGTCCGCCCGGGTGGGCGGCGCAGCACCTCGCCGTCGATCGCGACGGCGCGCGGATCCGGTAGCGATCGCGTGTCCCGGCGGGGACGGGTGTATCGTGGGCGCGCGCCCGAGATCCTCGGTGCGCCTCCTCCCTCGCTCAGGTGCGACTGCTGTCGCGCACCCGTGGCTGCCCTTCTGAACGGGTCGTCCCGGTGGGCGGGGAGCTGACCATGGAGCCGCCGGCCCGAGGCCGGTTCGGCTGAGTACGTGGGAAGGACTCACGTGACGGAAACCATCGGATCCACCACCGGCGACGCCGACGCTCCCCAGGAGAGGCCCGCGAAGAGGCGCGGTGGCGGACTCAACTCCATGCTCCTCGCGGAGCTCAAGTCGATGGCCGCCGGCCTGGGGATCCCGGGTGCGGGATCGATGAGGAAGGCCCAGCTGGTCGAGGCGATCAAGGCCCGCCAGTCGGGCGGCGACAAGCCCGCCGAGCCCGCCGGGAAGGGGCCCGCCGAGAAGAGGCCCGCGCGGGAGCCCCAGCAGCGCGAGGACGAGCCCGAGCGCCAGCAGGCGAGGCCGAAGCAGGACAAGCAGCCCCAGCAGGACGAGCAACAGGGCAGGCAGCCCCAGCAGGACAAGCAGCCGGACAAGCAGCCGGACAAGCAGCCGAGCCAGCAGCAGGACGACGGCCAGGAGGGCGACGCCGGCAGCCGCCGCAATCGCCGCCGCCGGGGCCGTGACCGCACGACCGGCGGGGGCGAGCAGCGTCCACGCGGTGGCCGCAACGAGCCGGACACCACGATCCTCGACGACGACGTCCTCGTGCCGGCGGCGGGCATCCTCGACGTGCTCGACAACTACGCGTTCGTGCGCACCAGCGGCTACCTGCCCGGCTCCGAGGACGTCTACGTCTCGCTGTCGATGGTCCGCAGGTACCGCCTGCGCCGCGGCGACGCGATCGTCGGCCAGGTGCGCCAGCCCCGCGATGGCGAGCGCAAGGAGAAGTTCAACCCGCTGGTCCGCATCGACAGCGTCAACGGCGCCGACCCGGAGGTGGCCAAGTCGCGGGTGGACTTCTCCAAGCTGGTCCCGCTCTACCCCGCGGAGCGGCTCCGCCTCGAGACCGGCCCGGACAACCTGATCGGCCGGGTCGTCGACATCGCCGCCCCGATCGGCAAGGGCCAGCGCGGCCTGATCGTCTCGCCCGCGAAGGCCGGCAAGACGATGATCCTGCAGTCGATCGCGAACTCGATCACGACCAACAACCCCGAGGTCCACCTCATGGTGGTGCTGGTCGACGAGCGGCCCGAGGAGGTCACCGACTTCCAGCGCTCGGTGAAGGGCGAGGTCATCTCCTCGACGTTCGACCGCCCGGCCAGCGACCACACGATGGTCGCCGAGCTCGCCATCGAGCGGGCGAAGCGGCTGGTGGAGCTCGGCCACGACGTCGTCGTACTCCTCGACGGCATCACCCGCCTCGGCCGCGCGTACAACCTCGCGACTCCGGCGAGCGGCCGGATCCTGTCCGGCGGCGTCGACTCCGCGGCGCTGTACCCGCCGAAGCGGTTCTTCGGCGCGGCCCGCAACATCGAGAACGGCGGCTCGCTGACCATCCTCGCCACGGCCCTCATCGAGAGCGGCTCGAAGATGGACGAGGTGATCTTCGAGGAGTTCAAGGGCACCGGGAACATGGAGATCCGGCTGCGCCGGGACTTCGCGGACAAGCGGCTGTTCCCGGCGATCGACGCCGTGCAGTCCGGCACCCGACGCGAGGAGCTGCTGATGAGCCAGGAGGAGCTCCAGATCGTCTGGAAGCTCCGCCGGGTGCTGTCGTCGCTGGACGGCCAGCAGGCGCTGGAGCTGCTGCTCGAGCGCCTGAAGAAGTCCTCGACGAACATCGAGTTCCTCATGCAGGTGCAGAAGACGACACCGACGCCGAGCACCAGCCGGGAGGAGTAGGAGGTCCCGCCAGTAGGTGATCGCCTGCTGCGCGCCCTACCGGCGGAACCTCTCAATCTCCGGACGAAGTACGACGGGAAGGGCCGCACCGGCCGGTGCGACCCTTCCGCCTCGCGGGGCGACGGATCGGGGTTACGCTGCGAGTCGCAACATCGATGAAGGGGGACAGCGTGGCGCGGATCCTGGTCGCGGACGACGACGTCGACATCCGCGAGCTCGTGGAGTTCAAGCTCTCGACGCTCGGGCACGACGTGGTGGCGGTGTCCGACGGGGCGGCGGCGATCGACGCGTGCCAGGCCGAGCGCCCGGACCTGGCCGTCCTCGACGTGATGATGCCGGGTGTGTCCGGGCTGGACGCGATCCGGGCGATCCGCGCCGACCCCGCCCTCGCCGATCTGCCGGTCATCCTGCTGACCGCCCGGGCGCAGGAGTCCGACGTCGAGACCGGCTTCGACTCCGGTGCCGACGACTACATCACCAAGCCGTTCAGCCCTCGCGAGCTGGCCTCGCGCGTGCAGGCGCTGCTCACCCGCTCGAGCTGACCCGCCCGGCTGACCCGCTCAGCTGAGCCATTCCCGAGATTCCGGGCCACCTCCGGCGGTACCCTGCCGCGAGGGGGTTGGGCCGCTGAGGGGGGTTGGCGTCATGAATGGAGGGCGTCCGGTCGCACGGCTGGTCTCGCCGGTCATCGTGCGTCTCGGGGCGATGGTGGCCGCGATGGCGGCGATCGCGGTGATCGGCGTGGTCGTGTCGACCATGGCCGTCACCTACCTGACCCGTGAGCTCCAGCCGGCCGCAGCGGCCAACCAGAACGTCTACCAGGACCTCACCGACATGTCGGCCGCCGTCGCGGCGTGGAGCGGCAGCGGCCAGAGGCCCGCACAGGACGACTACGAGCAGGCGCTCACCCGGCTGCCCGCCGACCAGACCGAGGTGCGCCAGTTCGCCCAGGGCGACAACGAGCTCGAGCTGCTCGTCGTCCGCCAGGAGCGGGTCGCCCGCGAGTGGATCGAGGGCTACGCCCAGCGGCTGATGGACGCCGAGGGCGGTACGCCGGCCACGGCCCAACAGGCCCGTGCGGGCAGCCAGCTCTTCGACGGCGTCCGCAGCGCGCACCAGGCGACCACCGCGGCGTTCGACAGCCGGGTGCGCCAGGCGAGCACCGACGCGTCGTTCCGCCTCAAGGGCACCATCCTCGCCGTCATGCTGCTCGCCGGCGTCAGCTGGTACGTCGTCTCCCGCTCGCGCCGCCGGCTGACCGCCGAGCTGACCGAGCCGCTGCTGGCGCTGGAGCAGGTCGTCTCGCGGATGGCCAAGCGCGACCACGAGGTGCGCGCGCAGCTCTCCGGGCCGAAGGAGGTCCGGGCGGTCGCGGCCTCGCTCAACGAGTTCGCCGACGGCCAGGCCCGCGCCCGCGCGGTCGAGGGCCGGATCCAGAGCGAACTGCGCAGCCTCGACACCGCCCGCGACGACTTCGTCTCGAACGTCTCCCACGAGCTGCGCACGCCGCTCACCACGATCGCCGGCTACCTCGAGATGGTCGCCGAGGAGTTCGAGGACGCGATGCAGCCCCGGCACGAGCGGATGCTCGAGGCCACCCGCCGCAACGTCACCCGGCTCAAGCAGCTCATCGACGACCTGCTCGCGCTGTCGAAGGCCGAGGGCCGCAGCAGCGACATGGGGCCGATCGACCTGGCCCTGCTGGTCCGCGAGGTCGTCACCGACGTCCGGATCACGGCCGCCCGCCGGGGCATCCACGTCCGCGTGGACACCCCGGACGACGTCGTACCCGTGATCGCGGACCGCGCCATGCTCCACCGGGCGTTCCTGAACCTGGTCACCAACGCGGTGAAGTTCAGCCGCGACGACGGTGCGGTGGACGTGATCGTCACCGGCTCCGGCGGCACCGTCGAGGTCGAGGTGACCGACCGGGGGATCGGCATCCCTGTCGGCGAGATCGACCGGCTCGGCACCCGCTTCTTCCGGGCGTCGAACGCGGTCTTCAACGAGATCGCCGGCACCGGCCTGGGCCTGCGGATCATGCAGACGATCATCGACCGGCACGAGGGCGACGTCGTCATCGAGTCGGTCGAGGGCGAGGGCACCACCGTCCGGGTCCGCCTCACCCTGCACCCCGACGCCCTGCCCGCCCCGCTCCCGCACGAGCTGGTCGCCGCCGAGGAGGCCGCCGCCGCGCTCGGCGAGGCCGACGCCGAGCTCGACCCGTCCGTGCCGCGGATCGTGCCGGCGTTCCCACGTCGCATGTAACGCCGGGTTATCCCTTGTCCCCACGGTGTTGCAACACCGTGGGGACAAGCAGTAACCCGGCGTTACAGCTGGCGGACGCACCGGGAACAACGCCGATTACCTCGGCGTTCGACCCCGTGACACAATCGTGTGCTGGCTCCGGTTCACGCCGACTCGTCAGGGACGAGGCGACCCGGCGCCGATGAGAGGACACCATGAAGAAGGACATCCACCCGGAGTACGTCGAGACCCAGGTGACCTGCACCTGCGGCGCGTCGTTCACCACCCGCAGCACCGCGACCTCCGGCACCATCCACGCCGACGTCTGCTCGCAGTGCCACCCGTTCTACACCGGCAAGCAGAAGATCCTCGACACCGGCGGCCGCGTGGCCCGGTTCCAGGCCCGCTACGCCAAGAAGGCCGCTGACGCCAAGAAGTAGCTCCCTTCGAGCGCCGGCTCCTGCCCCTCGGGCGGGGCCGGCGCTCGTCGTCTCTCCAGCCGTCGGCACGCAGGGAGGTCCGATGTTCGAAGCCGTCGAGGGCATGCTCGCCGAGCACGCCGAGCTCGAGCAGCGCCTCGCCGCGCCCGAGACGCACGCCGACGCGCGCCTGGCCAAGCGGCTCAACCAGCGCTACGCCGCCCTCTCGTCGATCATCGGCGCCTGGCGCGCCTGGCAGCGGCTGGACGACGACCTCGAGGCCGCCCAGGAGCTGGCCGCCGAGGACACCGAGGACTCCGCGTTCGCCGAGGAGGCCGAGGCGCTGACCGCCCGCCGCCACGAGGCCGAGGAGCGGCTGCGCCGGCTGCTGGTCCCGCGCGACCCGGCCGACGACAAGGACGCCATCCTCGAGGTGAAGTCCGGCGAGGGCGGCGAGGAGTCGGCGCTGTTCGCCGGCGACCTGCTGCGCATGTACACCCGCTACGCCGAGGCGCGCGGCTGGAGGGTCGAGGTCCTCGACGCGGCCGAGTCCGACCTCGGCGGCTACAAGTCGGTCACCGTGGCGGTCAAGGCCAAGGGGGCTGGTCATTCGGGAGGGGCCGAGCCCGGCGAGGCGCCGTACGCCCTGCTCAAGTTCGAGGGCGGCGTGCACCGCGTGCAGCGGGTGCCCGTCACCGAGTCGCAGGGCCGCGTGCACACCAGTGCGGCCGGCGTGCTCGTGCTGCCCGAGGCCGAGCAGGTCGACGTGCAGATCGACGAGAACGACCTGCGCATCGACGTCTTCCGCTCCAGCGGCCCCGGCGGCCAGAGCGTGAACACCACCGACTCCGCCGTGCGGATCACCCACCTGCCGACCGGCATCGTCGTGAGCTGCCAGAACGAGAAGTCCCAGCTGCAGAACAAGGAGCAGGCGCTGCGCATCCTCCGCTCGCGGCTGCTCCAGGCCGCGCAGGACGCCGCCGCCGCCGAGGCCGGCGCGGCCCGACGCAGCCAGGTGCGCACCGTGGACCGCTCCGAGCGGATCCGCACCTACAACTTCCCGGAGAACCGGATCTCCGACCACCGCACCGGCTACAAGGCCTACAACCTCGACCAGGTGCTCGACGGCGACCTCCAGCCGGTCCTCGACTCCTGCGTCGACGCCGACCTGGCCGCCCGGCTCGAGACGCTCGAGTGACCTCGCGCCGGTCGCTCCTCTTCGAGGCGGTCGCCCGGCTGCGCGGGGCCGGCGTCGCGAGCCCCGAGCACGACGCGGCCGAGCTGCTCGCCCACGTCCTCGGCACCACCCGGGCCGGCCTGGCCCTCGTCGACGACGTCGGCCCCGCCGCCGCGGAGCGGTACGCCGCCCTGCTGGATCGGCGTGAGGACCGCGAGCCGCTGCAGCACCTGACGGGCGTGGCGTGGTTCCGCCACGTCGAGCTCGCCGTCGGCCCCGGGGTCTTCGTGCCGCGGCCCGAGACCGAGCTGCTCGCCGGCTGGGCGATCGAGCACCTGGTCTCGACCGGCTCGACCGACGGGGGAGTCGTGGCCGACCTGTGCACCGGGTCCGGCGCGATCGCGAAGGCGGTCAAGGACGAGGTCCCGGGGGCCGAGGTGCACGCGGTCGAGCTGAGCGAGGAGGCCCTCGCCTGGGCCGCGCGCAACCTGGCCGGCACCGGCGTCGACCTGCGCCGGGGCGACCTCGCGACGGCGCTCGACGACCTCGCCGGCGCCGTGGACGTGATCACGTGCAACCCGCCGTACGTCCCCCTCGAGGCGTGGGAGTCGGTCGCGCCCGAGGCCCGCGACCACGACCCCCACCTGGCGCTGTTCTCCGGCGCCGACGGCCTCGACGCGATCCGGGTGCTGGCCGACCGCGCGGCGGCGCTGCTGCGGCCCGGGGGCGTGGTCGGCTGCGAGCACGCCGACGTGCAGGGCGAGTCCGCGCCCGCGGTGTTCGCGGCGACCGGCCGGTGGGCCGACGTACGGGACCATCGCGACCTGGCAGGTCGGCCGCGCTTCACGACCGCTCGACTGGCACGATGACGTCTGTGACGAGCGACCGCTACCCGACCGGCACCGACGAGGAGCGCGAGGAGGCCGTCGAGGCCGCCACGCTGGCCGTGCAGCGCGGCGAGCTCGTCGTGCTGCCGACCGACACCGTCTACGGCGTCGGCGCCGACGCCTTCGACCCGGCCGCCGTCCGCGCGCTGCTCGTCGCCAAGGGCCGCGGCCGCGAGATGCCGCCGCCGGTGCTGGTGAGCTCCGCGACCACGCTCGACGCGCTGGCGACCCGGGTCCCGGGCTACGCCCGAGCGCTGGTCGAGGAGTTCTGGCCCGGTCCGCTGACCCTGGTCTGCCACCAGCAGACCTCGCTCCAGTGGGACCTCGGCGATACTCGCGGCACGGTCGCCGTCCGGATGCCCGACCACGAGGTCGCCCGCGAGATCCTGGAGCGCACCGGCCCGCTCGCGGTCAGCTCCGCCAACAAGACCGGCCTGCCGGCCGCCACCGACGCCGACCAGGCCGAGCAGATGCTCGGCGAGGACGTCGCCGTGATCGTCGACGCCGGCCCCGTGGACGGGCCGGGGGGAGAGGCGTCGACGATCGTCGACTGCACCGGCAGCCAGGGCCGGGTGCTGCGCCGCGGCGCCCTCTCGCTCGAGCAGCTCAACGCCGTCCTCGAACCCCTCGGCGCCACCCTCACCGACGAAGGCTGAGGCGTTGCGCGAGTACCTCCTCGTCTTCCTCGTCTCCGCGGCGGCGACCTACCTCCTGACGGTGATCGCGCGGGAGATCGCGCTGCGCACCGGGGCGGTCGCGAAGGTCCGCGACCGCGACGTGCACGCGGTGCCGATCCCCTACCTCGGCGGCCTGGCGATGCTCGGCGGGTTGGTGACGGCCTACGTCGTCGCCCGCCAGCTGCCGTTCCTCTCGACCAGTCAGCAGTTCGTGTTCCGCGACGCCGGCATCGTGCTGATCGCCGGGGCGCTGATCTGCGCGGTCGGGGTGCTCGACGACCTGTTCGAGCTGGACGCGCTCACCAAGCTCGGCGGGCAGGTGCTCGCCGCCGCCTTCCTCATCGCGTTCGACATCCAGTACTACTTCGTTCCGCTGGCCGACACGACCCAGTTCTCCATCGACCCGGCCCAACGGGCGCTGCTCACGGGCTTCGTGGTCGTGGCGACCGTGAACGCGGTCAACTTCGTCGACGGCCTCGATGGCCTGGCCGCGGGCGTGGTCGGCATGGGCGCCGCCGCGTTCTTCCTCTACTGCTACCAGCTCTCGAGCTCCAACAACCTCTCGCTCGCGACCACCGGCGCGCTGCTGAGCGCCGCGCTGGCCGGCGCGTGCGCCGGCTTCCTGCCGCACAACTTCCACCAGGCCCGGCTGTTCATGGGGGACAGCGGGTCGATGCTCATCGGCCTGGTGCTCTCGGCCAGCGCGGTGACGCTCACCGGCCAGTTCTCGGCCGGCCAGATCACTGCCGGCGCCGCCGGGTCGCAGGCCAGCCTGCTGCCGACGCTGCTGCCGCTGCTGCTGCCGATCTCGATCCTCATCGTCCCGATGCTCGACCTGGTCCTCGCCGTCGTACGACGGACCTGGGGCGGCCGGTCCCCGTTCGCGCCCGACAAGCAGCACCTGCACCACCGGCTGCTCGAGATCGGGCACTCCCACCGCCGCGCGGTGCTGATCATGTGGATGTGGGCCGCCCTGGTCGCCTTCGGCACCGTGCTGATCAGCCTCCACAGCGACGACACGTGGATGTGGGTGTCGCTGTCCGCGATGGCTCTGCTGACCGTCACGACGACGTTCCTGCTGCCCCGGCTGCACCGGCCCGGCGCCCCCGCCGGCGGGCCGACCTCCGGTCCCTGAGCTGCCGGTCGACCTGGACAGGTGGCGTTGGATCGTTCCGTTTTCCGCCCGCCCGGACCTTGTGCTAGTTTTCACAAGCGCTCCCGAACCCGTTCGGGGCCCTGCACCGATCACCAGTAGAAACGGCCGCCGCCATGACGACCGAGACCGCCAGAGCACCCCGGGACCCGGGGACCCGCGCGCTGGTCCGCGCGGCGCTGGTCTCGGCGGCGGTCGGCCTGATGCTCACCCTCGTCGCCGCTCTCGGGCGCGGCTCCGCGGCCGCCTGGGGCGCCCTCGTCGGCACGCTGCTCGTCGTGGCCGTCTTCGCCTTCGGCTCGTTCTCGGTGAACCTCGTCGCGACCGTCCTCCCCTCCGCCGCCCTGCTCGTGGCGCTGCTGACCTACACGCTCCAGGTCGTCGTCATGGGCCTGGTCTTCGTCGGCCTGTCCGGCTCCGGGCTGCTCGACGGCGACCTCGACCGGCGCTGGCTGGCCGGCAGCGTGATCGCCGGGACCGTCGCCTGGCTCGCGGTCCAGATCGGCGTCGCCACGACGCGCCGGATCCCGGCGTACGACCTGCCCGAGCGCGACCTCGCCAGGCTCGGCATCCGCCGAGGGGAGGGGAGTGCGAGATGATCGGCCGCGGCTGCTATCGTCCGGGTCGCCATGAGTCAGCAGGATCCGCCGACTGCTCCTCAGGACGACCGCCCCCGGGGGGATCCGTGGCACGCGTTCGGGTACGTCGTGTCGGGGGTCGCCTGCTACGGCTTCCTGGGGTGGCTGCTGGACCGCTGGCTGGGCACCGGCTTCCTGGTTGCGGTCGGCATCCTCGCCGGAGCCGGACTCGGCATCTACCTCACGTTCGTCCGGTTCAACCGGGCGCAGCCCGACCAGAGCCCCACCACACCGGACCAGAAGTGAACCCGAAGTGCCTGAAGTGAAGGAGAGCCCGTGACCAACGCAGCCTGGGTGGTGCGCGCGGAGGGCGGCGGCTTCACGCCGCCCGGTCCCGCGGACTTCAACCTGCCCGCGATCGGTGGCGGCGGCAGCTCGTACTCCTTCTTCAGCCAGGAGTTCGTCGCCGGCGTCACCAAGCCGATGCTCCAGCTGGTGCTGGCCGCGGTCCTGGTCTTCGGCGTCTTCTACCTGGCCTCGCGCCGCCGCGCGATGGTCCCCGGCAGGCTCCAGTTCGCCGGTGAGGGCGCCTACGGCTTCATCCGCAACTCGATCGGCCGCGAGATCCTCGGCAGCCACGACTTCGCGCGGTTCGTGCCGTACCTGTTCACGCTGTTCTTCTTCCTGCTGCTGAACAACGCCTTCGCGAGCATCCCGTTCGTGCAGTTCCCGACGTTCTCCCGTGCCGGCGCGGTCTACGGCCTGGCCATCATGAGCTGGGTCGTCTACAACGCGGTCGGCATCCGCAAGCACGGCTTCGTCGGCTACCTCAAGCTGCAGACGGTGCCGGCCGGCATCGGCGGCCCGATGCTGCTGCTGCTCGTGCCGCTGGAGTTCATGTCGAACATCCTGGTCCGCCCGGTCACGCTGGCGCTGCGTCTGTTCTGCAACATGTTCGCCGGCCACCTGCTGCTGCTGCTCTTCGCCCTCGGCGGCGAGTACCTCATCGTCGAGATGGGCGGTGCGTACGCCGGCGTCGGCGTGCTCGCCTGGGTCCTCTTCGTCGCCGTCGCCCTCCTCGAGGTCCTGATCCAGTTCCTCCAGGCCTACGTGTTCGTCCTCCTCAACGCCATGTACATCCAGGGCGCGATCGCGGACGAGCACTGACCGCCCCAGCATCACCACGCCCGGCACCACCCCAGATCTCCGCTCAACTCAAGTAGTTACAACCGAAAGGGAAAGTCGTGGAACTCACTGGCTCCATGAACATGATCGGCTACGGCCTGGCTGCCATCGGCCCCGGCGTCGGCATCGGTCTGATCTTCGCCGCCTACATCAGCGGCGTCGCCCGGCAGCCGGAGGCGCAGAGCCGCCTGCAGTCGATCGCGATCCTCGGCTTCGCGCTCGCCGAGGCGCTCGCGATCATCGGTATCGCGCTCGCCTTCGTCCTCTGACCGGTCCGACCCAGCGTTCGTAGGACTCCGGAAGGACCTGCCATGCAAGCATTCATCGCCGAGCCGCTGGTGCGGGCCGAGGCCGGCGCGCCGAACCCGCTCGTCCCGGCTCCGGTGGAGATCGTCCTCTCCCTGATCGTCTTCGGACTGCTGTTCCTCGCCGTCAAGAAGTTCGTCGTCCCGAACTTCGAGACCACCTTCGAGGAGCGGACCCGGGCGATCGAGGGCGGACTCGCCGCGGCCGAGACCAAGCAGGCCGAGGCCGACGCCAAGCTCGCCGAGCTCGAGCAGCAGCTCGCCGACGCCCGCCACGAGGCCGCGCGCATCCGCGAGGAGGCGCGTGAGCAGGGGGCGCAGATCATCGCCGAGATGCGCGACCAGGCCCAGGCCGACGCCGCGCGGATCGTCGAGACCGGCAAGGCGCAGATCGAGGCCGAGCGGCAGCAGGCGGTCACCTCCCTGCGTGCCGAGGTCGGCGCGCTGGCCACCGGCCTGGCCGGCCGGATCGTCGGGGAGAGCCTCGAGGACGACGACCGCTCGGCGCGCGTCGTCGAGCGGTTCCTCGCCGACCTCGAGACGATCTCGGCCGCCGAGGCCGCGGGCACCGGGGCGAGCTGATGGTCCAGCAGCTGAGCTCGCTGCGCGGCTCCTCCGCGGAGGCGCTGCAGGTCCTCGGCGACCGCGTCGACACCGACAGCCGCACGCTGGAGGGGTTCGCGACGCTCGGCCAGGACCTGTTCCGCCTGGCCGACCTGCTCCGCACCCAGCCCGCCCTGCGCCGGGCCGTCACCGACGTCTCGACGCCGGCGGAGGCCAAGGCGGCACTGGTGCGCGACCTGCTCGGCGGCAAGGTCGACGGCGCGGCCCTCGACGTACTCGCCGAGGCCGCCGGGCTGCGGTGGGTCGCCGCCCGCGACCTCGCCGACGCGCTCGAGCACCTCGGCGTCGTCGCCGTGGTCCGGTCCGCGGGCCGACGCGAGTCGGCGCGGCTGTCCGACGAGCTGTTCGTCGTCGGCCAGGTCGTGGAGGAGAACGCCGACCTCCGGATCGCGCTGTCCGACCCGGTCCGCTCCGCCGAGGACAAGCGCGCGATGCTGCGCGGCCTCCTCGACGGCCGGGCCCTCCCGGCGGCGGTGGCCCTCGTCGAGCAGGCCCTGGCCGGCTCGTTCCGCTCGTTCCACGCGGCCATCACCCAGTACCAGAAGGTCGCCGCGGCCACCCAGGGCGAGAACGTCGCCCTGGTCCGGACCGCCCGATCGCTCAGCGACACCGAGCGCAGCCGGCTCGAGCAGGCGCTCAGCGCCCAGTACGACCGGCCGGTGCACCTCAACATCGAGGTCGACCCGGCCCTGCTCGGCGGCATGCGCATCGAGATCGACGACGACGTGATCGACGGGACCGTCGCCGCTCGCCTCGACGACGCCCGACGCAGGCTGGCCGGCTGACCGCGGTCTCGACAAGCTCGACCACCGAACGAGCTCGACCACCGACGAAGACTTCAGAAGACACAAGAGAGTAGGGACAACGATGACGGAGCTTTCGATCCGTCCGGAGGAGATCCGCGACGCGCTGCAGAAGTTCGTGTCGGAGTACCAGCCCGATGCGGCCAGCAAGGAGGAGGTCGGCACCGTCGCCCAGGCGGGCGACGGCATCGCCCGCGTGAGCGGCCTCCCGTCGGCGATGGCCAACGAGCTGCTGGAGTTCGAGGACGGCACCATGGGCCTCGCGCTCAACCTCGACACCCGCGAGATCGGCGTCGTCGTCCTCGGCGACTTCGAGGGCATCGAGGAGGGTCAGACCGTCCGGCGTACCGGCGAGGTCCTCTCGGTCCCCGTCGGCGACAACTTCCTCGGTCGCGTGGTCGACCCGCTGGGCAAGCCGATCGACGGCCTCGGCGAGATCGAGGCGGAGACCCGCCGCGCACTCGAACTGCAGGCGCCGACGGTGATGCAGCGCAAGTCGGTGCACGAGCCGATGGCGACCGGCATCAAGGCGATCGACGCGATGACCCCGATCGGCCGGGGCCAGCGCCAGCTGATCATCGGCGACCGCGCGACCGGCAAGACCACGATCGCGATCGACACGATCATCAACCAGAGGCAGAACTGGGAGTCGGGCGACCCGACCAAGCAGGTGCGCTGCATCTACGTCGCCATCGGCCAGAAGGGCTCGACCATCGCCTCCGTGCGGGGCGCCCTGGAGGAGGCCGGCGCGCTGGAGTACACCACCATCGTCGCCTCGCCGGCCTCGGACAGCGCGGGCTTCAAGTACCTCGCGCCCTACACCGGCTCGGCCATCGGCCAGCAGTGGATGTACGACGGCAAGCACGTCCTCATCGTCTTCGACGACCTGACCAAGCAGGCCGAGGCCTACCGCGCCGTGTCGCTGTTGCTGCGCCGCCCACCGGGCCGCGAGGCCTACCCGGGCGACGTCTTCTACCTGCACAGCCGGCTCCTGGAGCGCTGCGCCAAGCTCTCCGACGACCTGGGCGCCGGCTCGATGACCGGCCTGCCGATCATCGAGACCAAGGCCAACGACGTCTCGGCCTACATCCCGACCAACGTCATCTCGATCACCGACGGCCAGATCTTCCTCCAGTCCGACCTGTTCGCGGCCAACCAGCGCCCGGCGATCGACGTCGGCGTCTCGGTGTCCCGGGTGGGTGGCTCGGCGATGACCAAGGCGATGAAGGCCGTCACCGGCTCACTCAAGGTCGACCTCGCGCAGTTCCGCGCGATGGAGGCGTTCGCGATGTTCGCCTCCGACCTCGACGCGGCCTCCCGCCAGCAGCTCGACCGCGGTCAGCGGCTGATGGCACTGCTCAAGCAGCCGGCCTACTCGCCGTACCCGGTCGAGGAGATGACCGTCTCGCTGTGGCTGGGCACCACCGGCCGCCTCGACCGGGTCCCGACCGACGACGTGCTCCGCTTCGAGCGCGAGTTCCTCGACTTCCTGCGCCGCTCGCACGACGGCATCCTCAGCACGATCCGCGAGACGCTGAAGTTCGAGGACGACACCTCGACCTCGCTCGAGGACGCCTACGACTCCTTCCTCGACCAGTTCGAGACCTCCGAGGGCGGCTCGATCAAGGTGGGCCACGAGCCCGAGGCCGAGGCGCTGGCCGACGAGGACGTCGAGCAGGAGCAGATCGTCAAGCAGAAGCGCGGGTGATCACCGATGGCCGTATCGCTGCGTGAGTACCGCGCGCGGATCAAGTCGACGGAGTCGATGAAGAAGATCACGCGCGCCATGGAGCTCATCGCTGCGTCTCGCATCATCAAGGCGCAGCAGCGGGCCCAGTCGGCCGCGCCGTACGCGCGCGAGCTGACCCGGGCGGTGTCCGCGGTGGCGACGTACTCCAACGTCGACCACCCGCTCACCACCGAGCCGGAGGACCCGAAGCGGGCCGCCGTGCTCATCGTCACGAGCGACCGCGGTCTGGCCGGGGCCTACTCCTCGAGCGTGCTCAAGGAGGCCGAGCGGCTCGCCGAGAAGCTCCGCGACGAGGGCAAGCAGATCGACACCTACCTCTGCGGCCGCAAGGGCGAGGCGTACTACAAGTTCCGCAACCGCCCGATCGTGCAGTCGTGGACCGGCTTCTCGGACCAGCCGTCCTTCGAGGCGGCCCGCGAGATCGGCGAGACGCTGATCGGCGCCTTCCTCGACGAGGAGGGCGTGGACGAGGTGCACGTCGTCTACACCCGGTTCCGCTCGATGCTCACCCAGGAGCCGACCGCGGTGCGGCTGCTGCCGCTCGAGGTCGTCGAGGGGGAGTCCCGCCCGGACGCGTCCGAGGTGCTGCCGCTCTACGAGTTCGAGCCCTCGGCCGAGGCGGTGCTGGACAGCCTGCTGCCGCAGTACGTCCAGAGCCGGATCTTCTTCGCGCTGCTCCAGGCGGCCGCCTCCGAGCTGGCCGCGCGCCAGAAGGCGATGAAGTCGGCCACGGACAACGCGGACGAGCTCATCAAGAAGTACACGCGAATCGCCAACCAGGCCCGCCAGGCCGGCATTACCCAGGAAATCAGCGAGATCGTCGGAGGCGTGAATGCGCTCGCCGACGCCCAAGCCGGGAGTGAGTGAAGACATGACTGCAACGATCGAAGAGACCCAGGAGACCGGCTCCGCTGGCGTGGGCCGCATCGCACGGGTCATCGGCCCGGTCGTGGACGTCGAGTTCCCCGTGGACGCGATGCCCGAGATCTACAACAAGCTCGAGGTGGAGGTCACCCTCGGCGGCGAGACCTCGCGCCTCCCGCTGGAGGTCGCCCAGCACATCGGCGACGGCATGGTCCGCGCCATCTCGCTGAAGCCCACCGACGGCCTGGTCCGCGGCGCCCAGGTGACCGACACCGGCGGCCCGATCACGGTCCCGGTCGGCAACGCCACCCTCGGCAGGGTGTTCAACGCGACCGGCGACGTGCTGAACCTGGAGGAGGGCGAGACCCTCGAGGTCCAGGAGCGCTGGGGCATCCACCGCAAGGCGCCCGCCTTCGACCAGCTGGAGTCCAAGACCCAGATGTTCGAGACCGGCATCAAGGTGATCGACCTGCTGACGCCGTACGTCCAGGGCGGCAAGATCGGCCTGTTCGGCGGCGCCGGCGTCGGCAAGACCGTGCTGATCCAGGAGATGATCGCGCGCGTCGCCAAGGACCACGGTGGTGTCTCGGTGTTCGCCGGCGTCGGCGAGCGCACCCGCGAGGGCAACGACCTGATCGTCGAGATGGAGGAGGCCGGCGTCATCGGCCAGACCGCCCTCGTCTTCGGCCAGATGGACGAGCCGCCGGGCACCCGGCTGCGGGTCGCGCTGTCCGCGCTGACGATGGCGGAGTACTTCCGCGACGTGCAGAACCAGGACGTGCTGCTGTTCATCGACAACATCTTCCGGTTCACCCAGGCCGGCTCCGAGGTGTCCACCCTGCTCGGCCGGATGCCCTCCGCGGTGGGCTACCAGCCCAACCTCGCCGACGAGATGGGCACGCTCCAGGAACGGATCACCTCGACCCGCGGTCACTCGATCACCTCGATGCAGGCGATCTACGTGCCCGCGGACGACTACACCGACCCGGCGCCGGCGACCACGTTCGCGCACCTCGACGCGACCACCGAGCTGTCGCGCGAGATCGCGTCGCTGGGCATCTACCCGGCGGTGGACCCGCTGACCTCGACCTCGCGGATCCTCGACCCGCAGTACATCGGTCAGGCCCACTACGACTGCGCGATCCGCATCAAGCAGATCCTGCAGCGCAACAAGGAGCTCCAGGACATCATCGCGATCCTCGGTGTCGACGAGCTGTCCGAGGAGGACAAGATCATCGTGTCCCGGGCGCGCCGCATCCAGCGGTTCCTGTCCCAGAACACCTACGTCGCCAAGCAGTTCACCGGCATCGAGGGCTCGACCGTCCCGGTGTCGGAGACCATCGAGGCGTTCAACAAGATCGCCGCCGGCGAGTACGACCACGTGGCCGAGCAGGCCTTCTTCATGTGCGGCGGTCTGGACGACGTCGAGCAGAAGTGGGCCGAGATCCAGAAGAGCCTCTGATGGCTGCCGCCGACTCCGGCTCGCACCTGCACGTCGAGCTCGTCGCGGCCGACCGGACCGTGTGGTCCGGCGAGGCCGAGATGGTGATCGCGCGTACGACGGAGGGGGACGTCGGCATCCTGCGTGGTCACGCCCCGCTGCTCTCGGTGCTCACCGACGCGGTCGTCGAGATCTCCACGGTCGAGGACGGCGTCGTCGTCGCGGCGGTCGACGGGGGCTTCCTGTCGGTCGCCGGCGACCGGGTGTCGGTGCTGTCCCAGCAGGCGCTGCTCCCCGAGGAGATCGACGTCGACGAGGCGCGGGTCGAGCTCGAGGAGGCGCGCAGTCTGATCGGTGCGAACGACGAGGCCGAGCGGCGGCTGCGTCGTGCCGAGGCCCGGATCCGCGCGGTCGAGAAGGCATCCTGATCCACCCCGCCCGGACCGGGCGGACCCGTCGACACCCCCCGTGGGGTGCTCCCGCTAGGGTGAGCACTTCACGGGGGTGCGGGCTTGGAGGACGTGGATGCCGGTGTGGCAGTGGCTGCTCGATGCAGCCGGTGCGCTCCTCGGCCTCGTCCTGCTCTTCGGCATCGGCCTCATCGTGCGGCGGCGCCTGCTCGCCCGCCACGGCGGCACCTTCGAGCTCAGTTACCGCGTCCGGTCCACCAAGGCCGGGCGCGGTTGGCTTCTCGGGCTCGGCCGCTATTCCGGGGAGTCCCTGGAGTGGTTCCGCTACTTCTCGCTGTGGCCGCGCCCCAAGCGGGTCCTGCTGCGCTCCCGGCTGACCTACGACGGCCACCGCGACCCCGAGGGGGCTGAGCAGATGTCGCTCTATCCCGACCACGTGGTGATCGGCTGCCGGACGCCCGACGGGCTGGTCGAGCTCGCGATGTCGCCCTCCTCGCTCACGGGGTTCCAGGCCTGGCTCGAGGCCGGCCCCCCCGGAACCGACTGGACCCGCGCCCCCCGCTGACCCCGACGAGTCGGCTCATCTTGCCCACCCAGAGGGTGCGAGTCGGCGCAACTTGCCCACCTTGTCCACAGGCGGGCGGGCAAGACGCGCCGAGTCGCGCCCCTGTGATGGGCAAGACGCGCCGAGTCGGCATTGGGGGTGGTTTGGTGAGCAGCCGCCGATCGGGAAGGCTGAGCCGGTGACGTCGCTCCTCCAGACCCGCAACGCGGTGGCCGCCAGCTTCGCCCTCAACGGGTTCTGCTTCGCCACGCTGGTCTCCCGGCTGCCCGACATCCGCAGCGGGCTGGCGCTCACCAACAGCTCGCTGGGTCTGCTGCTGCTCGCGATCTCCGTGGGCTCGGTCATCGCGCTGCCGCTCAGCGGCCGCCTGATCGATCGGATCGGCGCGGCCGCGGTGACCCGGCTCGGCGCGATCCTGGTCGTCTCCGGCCTGGCCGTCGCGATGACCGGCGTGGCCACGGACCTGACGGTGCTGACCGCGCTCGGCCTCTTCGTCGACGGCGTCGGCATCGCGGTCTGGGACGTCTCGATGAACGTCGAGGCGGCGGAGGTCGAGCGGCGCCTCGGCCGCACGATCATGCCGCGCTTCCACGCGGGCTGGAGCCTCGGCTCGTTCGCCGGCGCGGCCATCGGCGTCCCAATGGCCGCGCTGCAGGTGCCGGTGATCCTGCACGTGCCGGGCTTCGCCGTCCTGGCCGCGGTCGCGACCTGGTTCGCCGCCGGCACCTACCTCACGCCGCCCGAGACGCACGAGGAGCAGGTGACGGCCGGCGGCTCGTGGTCTCCGTGGAAGGAGCCGCGCACGCTGGCGATCGGCGTCATGGTGCTGGCCTTCGCCCTCTCCGAGGGCGCCGCCAACGACTGGCTCTCGCTCGCGCTGATCGACGGCTACGGCGTACGCCACTGGGTCGGCGTCGCCGGCTTCACGCTCTTCGTCTGCTCGATGATGGCCGGCCGGCTCTACGGCCCTGTGCTGCTCGACCGCCACGGCCGCGCGCCGGTGCTCGGGGGATCCGCCGCGGCGGCGTTCGCCGGCATCCTGCTCGTGGTCTTCGGCGGCAACGTCGTGCTGGTCGGGATCGGCATCGTCGTCTGGGGCCTCGGCGCCTCGCTCGGCTTCCCCGTCGGCATGAGCGCGGCCGCCGACGAGCCGCTGCGCGCCGCCCGCCGGGTCGGCACGGTGTCGGCCATCGGCTACTCGGCGTTCCTCGCCGGCCCGCCGCTGCTCGGCCTGCTGGCCGACCGCGTCGGCACTCTCGAGACGCTGCTGGTCATCGCGGCTCTGATGGTCCCGGCGGGCGCCACGGTCTTCGCCGCCAAGGAGCGGCGGGAGCGGGTGCCGGTGTGAGTCAGGCCGACGCCCACCGCCCTACCGCTCGCCCCCCGGCACCCACAGCACGTCGCCGACGGATCGGTTGGCGTGGCGGGCGAGGATGAACAGCAGGTCCGAGAGCCGGTTCAGGTAGGTGATCGCCAGGACGTTCATCGTCTCGCCGTGCACCTCGTACGCCGCCCAGGTGGATCGCTCGGCACGACGGACCACGGTCCGGGCGACGTGCAGCAGCGCGGCGCCGGGGGTGCCGCCGTTGAGGATGAACGACCGCAGCTTGGGCAGGTCCTCGTTGTACTGGTCGCACCAGGCCTCGAGCCGGTCCACATAGACCTGCTCGATCCGCAGCGGCGGATACTCGGGGTCGGCGACCACCGGCGTGCAGAGGTCGGCGCCGACGTCGAAGAGGTCGTTCTGCACGGTGGTCAGGACGGCGGCCACCTCCGCGGAGAGCCCGCCGGTCGCCAGGGCGAGGCCGATCTGGGCGTTGGACTCGTCGACGTCGGCGTACGCCGCGAGCCGGAGGTCGGTCTTGCGGGTGGTGCTCATGTCGCCGAGCCGGGTCTCCCCGCCGTCGCCGGTGCGGGTGTAGATCCGGGTGAGGTTGACCATGACCGCGAGGGTAGCCGGGCATGGCCGGCGAGGGCGCGGGGTACACCGTGGATCAGACATCGGACGCGACACGGCGGAAATATCCGGCCGCGGAGCAACCTTCGGGACTGGTCCGGCGTCATAGTGGGTGACAGGCAGCCATCGACACGGTGGGAGCTACCGGGGATTCTCAGGGCCCCGGAGGACGGGGCAGATCATGGAGATCATCACCGACGGACCGACCATCCATCTCAGCGGTGACTTCGACGTGCGCAGCACGTGGGAGGTCCGCACCGCCATCTACGAGCTTCTCGAGGGCCACGACGCCGACGTCGTCGTCGACCTGACCGACGTGTCCACCATCGACATGACCGCGCTCAAGGTGCTCGCGGTCGCCACCCGCCAGGCCGCCCGCGGGGGCCACCACCTCACGCTGCGCGGCTGCGGTCCGGCGGTACGCCGGATGCTGCACCTGTCCCGGCTCAGCAGGTTCGTGGAGGTGGAGCGCGCCGCCGCCACCGCGTGACCGACGACGGCGGCGTGTCGGATACCCCACAGGCGGTTACCAACAGGTAGCCGCCGCCCTACCCTCGGTCGCATGACCGAGAAAGACAGGCCGGAGAAGGATCGGCCGTGGGTGATGCGGACCTACGCCGGACACTCGACCGCGGCGGCGTCGAACGCGCTCTACCGGACCAACCTCGCCAAGGGCCAGACCGGCCTCTCGGTCGCCTTCGACCTCCCGACCCAGACCGGCTACGACCCCGACTCGCCGCTGGCGCGGGGCGAGGTCGGCAAGGTCGGCGTACCGGTGCCGCACCTCGGCGAGATGCGCCGGCTGTTCGAGGGCATCCCGCTCACGGAGATGAACACCTCGATGACGATCAACGCCGTCGCGATGTGGATGCTCGCGATGTACCAGGTGGTCGCCGAGGAGCAGGCTCGGTCTGCAGGGGGGGAGAGCACGCCCGAGGAGGTCGCCGCGCAGCTGTCCGGCACCACGCAGAACGACATCATCAAGGAGTACCTCTCCCGCGGGACCTACGCGTTCCCGCCGGAGGCCTCGATGCGGCTGATCGCCGACATGATCGCCTACACCGTCCACCGGATCCCGAAGTGGAACCCGATCAACATCTGCAGCTACCACCTGCAGGAGGCCGGTGCGACGCCGACGCAGGAGCTCGCCTACGCGCTGTGCACCGCGATCGCCGTGCTCGACCAGGTCAAGGACGCCGGCCAGGTCGACGAGACCGACTTCGAGAAGGTCGTCGGCCGGATCTCGTTCTTCGTCAACGCCGGCGTCCGGTTCGTCGAGGAGACCTGCAAGATGCGGGCCTTCGGGCAGCTCTGGGACGAGATCACCCAGCAGCGGTACGGCGTCGAGGACCCGAAGATGCGGCGGTTCCGGTACGGCGTGCAGGTCAACTCGCTCGGCCTCACCGAGGCCCAGCCCGAGAACAACGTGCAGCGCATCGTGCTGGAGATGCTCGGCGTGACGCTGTCCAAGAGCGCCCGCGCCCGCGCGCTCCAGCTCCCGGCGTGGAACGAGGCGCTCGGCCTGCCGCGGCCGTGGGACCAGCAGTGGTCGCTGCGGCTCCAGCAGGTGCTGGCCTTCGAGTCCGACCTGCTGGAGTACGACGACATCTTCGACGGCTCGCACGTCATCGAGGCCAAGGTCGCGGAGCTGGTCGAGGGCGCCCGGGCCGAGATCGACCGGGTCCAGGCGATGGGCGGCGCGATCGCCGCGGTCGAGTACATGAAGTCCGAGCTGGTCTCCTCCCACGCCGCCCGCCGCGCGCGGATCGAGTCGGGCGAGGAGGTCATCGTCGGCGTCAACCGGTTCGAGACCACCGAACCCTCGCCGCTCACGGCCGACCTGGACGGCGCGATCATGGCCGCCGACCCCGAGGCCGAGCAGAGCGCCCGCGCGAGCGTCGAGGCGTGGAAGGCACAGCGCAGCGAGGCCGAGGTCGCCGACGCGCTCGCCGCCCTCGCCGAGGCTGCGAAGACCGAGGCGAACCTGATGGGCCCGACGCTGGTCGCCGCCCGGGCCGGCGCGACCACGGGGGAGTGGGCCGGCACGCTGCGCGAGGTGTTCGGCGAGTACCGCGGCCCGACCGGCGTGTCCGGCGCCGTGGTGGTGGAGGCCGGCGCCGAGCTGGCCGCCGTACGGGAGCGGGTCAAGGCGACCGGCGAGGAGCTCAGCGGGCAGCAGGGCGGCCGGCTGCGGCTGCTGGTCGGCAAGCCCGGACTCGACGGGCACTCCAACGGCGCCGAGCAGGTCGCCGTACGTGCGCGGGATGCCGGGTTCGAGGTCGTCTACCAGGGCATCCGGCTGACCCCGGAGCAGATCGTCGCGGCCGCAGTGGCGGAGGACGTGCACTGCGTCGGGCTGTCGATCCTGTCCGGCTCGCACATGGAGCTGGTCCCCGACGTCCTCGCCGGCCTGAAGGAGGCGGGCCTCGACGACGTCCCCGTGATCGTCGGCGGCATCGTCCCCGACTCCGACGGCCGCCGGCTGCGCGAGCTCGGCGTCGCCGCGGTCTACACGCCCAAGGACTTCGGCCTCACCGAGATCATGGGCGGCATCGTCGACGTGATCCGCCGGGCGCACGGCCTGCCGTAGCGCCCGTCACTCGGTGCGGACCTCCTCCGCGCGGAGCCGGGGGGCCGCCACGCTGGTGCACACCGCCCCGACCGCGACGCTGCCGAGCAGCGCCACCAGCCCGAGCCGCCAGGTCTGCGGCCACGGCATGCCGAGGCTCTCGTCCAGGACGAGGTAGGTCGCGCCGCCCAGGGCGCCGAGGCCGACCGCGAGGACCGCGCCCACCGCGACGGGTACGGCGACCTCGAGCCACACCGCGCGCCGCAGCAGCCCCGGGCCGAGGCCGACCAGGCGGAGCGCGACCAGCTCCTTGCGGCGCTGGATCGCCCGGTCGATCGCCGCGATCGCCAGCGCCAGCAGGCCGACCGCGAGGATCACCGCCGCGACCGACCAGATCACCGACCGCATGGTGGCGACGAAGTCGTAGCCGGCGTAGTCGGGGATCGTCATCAGGTTCACGCCCTGCGCCGCCAACAGGTCGGGGAGGTCGCGCCCCGGACCGGCGACGACGACCAGCGCCTGCCGTGTGCTCGGAGACAGCTGTCCCGCCATCGACGGGGGGATCAGGAGGTCGGCGTACACGTCGCCGTACTCCCACCCGGGGCCGAGGTCGATCGTGGGCAGGTCCAGGGGCAGGTCGAGGGCGTCGACCTGCCGCTGGCCGTAGCCGCTGGTCCAGGTGATCTGGGTGGCGCCACGCAACCGCGGGTAGTTCTCGCGCACGAACGCCGGCATCCCCTCGGCGAGCCAGGCGGCCTCGCCCTCCCGGCAGCCGGAGACGTCGGCGCCGAGGCGGGCCAGGTCGGCGCAGGTCGCGACCACGGCCTGCGGGCCGCCCCGGACCCCGATGCCCAGGAGGGGGAGCCCGACCACGTCGCGGACCTCGGGGATGCCGCGGATCCGCTCGGTCAGCGCAGGTGCGCTCCCGACCCGGGCCTCCACCGTGGAGCGCTGCTCGCGCTCGATGGCGCCGGCCGCCGCGACGTACTGCGGAGTGCTCTCGAACGCCACGAGGACGTAGCGGGCGCCGGTGACCAGGAACAGGCCGATCAGGAGCGCGCCGATGATCCGGGCGACGCCGGCCGGCTGTGCCTCGAGCCGGCGGACCGCGATCCGGCCCGCGGCGCCCAGGGGGAGCCCGGTGAGCGCGCGGGCGAGCAGCCGGACCAGGGTGGGCAGCACCAGCACCAGCCCGAGTCCGAGGAGCGCGACCCCGGGAAGCATCAGCGCGACCTGGCGGTTCGTGGCCGTGGAGGAGGTCTGGTGGCCCTGGACGAGCACGGTCCCACAGAGCGCGACGCCGGCCGCCAGCGGCGCGAGCCGCCACCACCCGGGCGGCTTGCGGTCGGCCCGCCTGGCGATCGCGAGCGGGTCGCGTGCCGTGCCGCGGGTGGGCATCAGTCCCGCGAGGACCACGACGGCCGGGACGCCGAGCAGCACGAGCAGCTGCGCGAGCGTGCCGGGCGAGAAGTCCGCGTCCCAGCCACGGCCCGCGGGCGGGTGCGCGACGAGCAGGGGCCGGACCGCGCGGAAGACCAGCCATCCGAGCGTGCCGCCCAGCGCCGCCGCGACCCCGGTCTCCGCGGCGCTGACCAGCCGGGTCTGCGCCGGCGTCAGGCCGATCAGCCGGAGGTTGGCGAGCCGCCGGTCGCGCAGCGCCGCCGAGAGCCGGGCGACCGTCGCGAGCAGCACGGCGCACGGCAGCGCGACCGCCGCCACGACGGCGGTGACCAGGCGGGGCATCTCGGCTTGGTAGGCCTCGGCGTGGCGCAGCTCGAAGCGGCCCGCCGCCAGCGCCGTCAGCAGCACGACCGCCGCCAGGAGCGCGGCGAGCACCAGCAGCGCCGTGCGCAGCCGGGCCGCCCGGGTCAGTGCCAGCCGGAGCCCGAGCAGCAGCGACGTCATGCCCGCGCCCCGGCCGCGATCCGGCCGTCGCGTACGACGACCAGCTCGTCGAGGTGCGACGCGACGACGTGGTCGTGGGTCACGACGACCAGGGCGGCGCCGGCACTCCGGGTCGCCTCGACGATGGTGTCCAGGACCCGCTCGGCGGTCAGGCTGTCGAGCGAGCCGGTGGGCTCGTCGGCCAGCACGACCGCTGGCTGGTGCACCAGCGCCCGGGCCACGGCGGCTCGCTGCGCCTGGCCTCCCGACACGGCGCCGGTACGGCGGTCGGCCAGGTCGGCGACGCCGAGCGCGTCGAGCATCTCGGTCGCGCGCTCGCGCGCGGCCCGGGCGCGGTGGCCGAGCACCTGGAGCGGCAGCATCACGTTCTCGACGAGCGTGAGCTCGGGGACCAGATCGCCGAACTGGAAGACCATGCCCATCCGGGCCAGTCGGCGCCGGCTCCGGGCCGCCTCGCCGAGCAGGTCCAGCCGCTCGTCCTCGAACCACACCTCGCCCGCGTCGGGACGGACGATGCCGGCCAGCGCGTGCACGAGCGAGGACTTGCCCGACCCCGACGGGCCCATCACCGCGGTCCGGGAGCCGGGCAGGATCGCGAGGTCCGCGCGGTCGATGGCGATGGTGTCGCCGTACCGCACCGTCAGGCCGCGCGCCTCCAGGACCGCAGGCCCGAGGGATCTCGTCGTGGTCATCGGAGCTCCTCCAGTCGGGTGCCGGCTTCCTCGATCCAGCGCAGGTCGGCGTCGAGGTGGGCCAGCTCGTAGGTGATCGGCAGCTGCTCGGCCGGGCCGGCGTCGGCGCGCTGCCGGGTCAGCTCGCGCATCCGCGCCAGGTGCTGGGTGCGCTGCCGGTCCAGCACCTCGGCCGCCGAGCGGCCCGAGGTCAGGGCCACGCTGACCCGGGTGCACAGGTTGCTCATCGCGAACTCGGCGGGCTGCTGGGGGGAGTACACCCAGGCGTCGACGGTCTCCACGCCGGTCGGCGTGACCCGGTAGCGCTTGCGCTCGGGCCCCTCGGCCACCTCGACATCGAGGATCTCCGCCCAGCCGTTGCGCTCGAACCGGGACAGGGCGGCGTAGACCTGGCCGAAGGCCAGCGGCCGGGTGCGCGAGAAGCGGTCGTCGTACCGCTGTTTGAGGGTGTAGCCGTGGGCGGGCTCCTGCTCGAGCAGGGCCAGGAGGGGGAGGGCGGCGCTCATGGCCCGAACTATACACAGTGTGAATAGTCGCCCACCATCGACCGCGCGAGACAGAAGTAAGGCTGCCCTAAACTCGTGCTACCGTTCGGGCCGTGGGTAAGAAGCGCAAGCAGCCGAGGGCCAAGCTGCCGAAGACCAAGTGCTGCGAGTCCAAGTCGCGGTGCGGTCGCTGCCCCATCCGGATGCTGAAGGACGGCGCGCTGCCCGCGGGGTATACGGTCAGGAAGCGCGAGCTGGTGCGCCTGGACGGCAAGAAGGTCACCAAGAAGAGGCTCGCCAAGGCCGCCTGACCCGAGATCCGAGGAGCCCCCGTTGGTCGCAGCCCGCTTCGCCGAGCAGCTCAACGTCCAGATCGGCAACGAGTTGGCGGCGCACAACCAGTACCTCGCGTGCGCGGTCCACTACGACGCGCAGACGATGCCCCGGATGGCGGCGTTCTTCTACGCCCAGGCGCTCGAGGAGCGCGCGCACGCGTCGATGATGATCCGGTACCTCCTCGACACCGACAGCGACGTCGTGATCCCGGCGGTCCCGGCACCGGAGAACGCCTTCGCCGACGTCGTCGCCCCGGTCGCGCTCGCGCTGGACCAGGAGAAGCGGGTGACCGAGCAGATCAACACGCTGCTGCGGATCGCGCGCGAGGAGAGTGACTTCGCCTCCGAGCAGTTCATGCAGTGGTTCATCAAGGAGCAGGTCGAGGAGGTCGCGACGATGAGCGACCTGCTGGCCGTGGCCACCCGCAACCGCGACGACATCGAGGACATCGAGGAGTACGTCGCGCGCGAGCAGGGCGGCGAGGCCGACGACCCGACCGCGCCGCGCCAGGCCGGCGTCTGAGGCTGAGCCAGCGCAGGACGGCGGCGCGCATCTGCGCCGCCACACTTCTCCCATCGTGGAGCGGGTGATCGTGGTCGGGGCAGGTGTGGTCGGGCTGACCTGCGCGCTGCGCCTGCTCGAGGCCGGCCACCGCGTGGACGTGGTCGCACGCGACCTGCCGCGGGAGACGACCTCCGCCGTCGCCGCCGCGTTCTGGTACCCCTATCGGGCACTCCCGCAGGACCGAGTCACCGCCCGCACGCCCCTCCACGGGCCGACGTCGCGTACGCCCCCGGCCTCCTGCGTCTGCTGCCGGTCGGCCAGCGCGCGATGGGGAAGATCCTCACAGGCTCGTCGCGACAGCAGGTCGCGCGGTCCGGAGCGCGCCGACCTGGTCGGCGTACCACCGGATCTCGGTGAGGTGCCTGGCGATCTCGCGGAGCGTCCAGCTGTCGCCGCGCGGGACGTCCCACTCGTCCGGGCCGGCGACCGCGAGCCGGAGCGCGAACGTGCGCCCGAGCCGACGCAGCCGCTGCCCGGCCTCGTCGAGGTCGAGCTCGGTGAACCGCGCCCAGTCGGCATCGACGGTGACCACGCTGCCGTGCCAGTGGTCGGGCTCGGTCGGTACGCCGGCCAGCAGCGCCTCGACCTCGGCCAGGTGGTCGACGAGGTGGTCGGCGATCCGGCGGACGGCCTTGTGCGGCGTGTAGATCCGGTCGCCGCCCTCGCTGACCGCCGGGCGGCCGTTCCAGGCGAGCCAGGTGGCCGCCACCTCCAGGCAGTACTCGACGGCGGACTCGACCTGGGCTCCGGGGTTCTCCATGACCACGACGTTAGAGGCGGGACGCTTCGGTGCCGGCCGAACCGTCCGCGGCGTAGCCTCGCCGGATGCACGACACCGACCTCGCCGCCGTCGGGGCGCTCATCGGCGAACCGAGCCGGGCTCGGATGCTCGACGCCCTCATGGGCGGCCGGGCGCTGACCGCCGGTGAGCTCGCCCGGGTCGCCGGCGTCGGTGCCTCGACCGCGAGCGAGCACCTCGCGCGGCTACGTGACGGCGGGCTCGTGGAGGTCGTGGTCTTGGGGCGGCACCGCTACCACCGGATCGCCGGCCCGGACGTCGGCGCGGCCCTCGAGGCGATCTCGCACATCGCACCCCGGCAGCCCGTGCGGTCGCTGCGCCAGGCCGGGCACGCACGGGCGCTCGGCTTCGCGCGCACCTGCTACGACCACCTCGCCGGCGTGTGCGGCGTCGCGCTGCACGACGCGCTGCTGTCCCACGAGTGGCTGACGCCGGCGTACGACGTCACACCAGCCGGAGCGACGGGGCTGGCCGGCTGGGGTGTCGACGTCGAGCTCGTGCGCGCCCAGCGCCGCTCCTTCGCCCGGCCGTGCCTGGACTGGACCGAGCGCCGGTCCCACCTGGCCGGCGGCCTCGCCGCCGCGATCGCCGACGGGCTGGTCGAGCGCGGCTGGTTCGTGCGGCGTACCGCCTCGTCCAGGGCGCTGCGGCTCACCGACACCGGCCGCAGCGGACTGGTCGGGTTGGGCTGCGACCTCGGGTCACGAGAGCCGATGTGACGGGTCGGCCGGCGTGCAGGTCACGAAGGCTCGGGAAGGCGCCGGACGACCTCGGCGAGGGTGCTCTCGATGCGCTCGAGGCGGCCGGTGTGCTCGTCCTGGGTGGACCTGACCTCGCCGAGGGTGCTCTCGACGCGGTCCAGCCGGCCACCGACGCGGTCGAGGCGGCCGTCGACGCGGTCGAGGCGGCCGTCGATGCCGTCGAGGCGGCCGTCGACGCGGTCGAGGCGGCCGTCGACGCGGTCGAGGCGGCCGTCGACGCGGTCGAGGCGGCCGTCGATGCCGTCGAGGCGGCCGGTGTGCTCGTCCTGGGTGGACCTGACCGCGGTGATGAGCTCGTAGATCGACTCGGTGTCGTTCTCGAGCCGGGCCACGCGGCGACTCATGCCGGGATCGCTCGTCATAGCTGTCACCGTATGCCGGGTTCTCGAGAGCCGCCAGCGTCGTCCCGAACGCCTGTGGAGAGCGGGCCGGGCCGCCTGCCGGTCAGAACAGGCGGTCCGTCGGGTCGTCGAGTCCCCGCAGCGCGTCGTAGTCGACGAGGGCACAGGACATGCCGCGATCCTGCGCCAGCACCCTCGCCTGAGGCTTGATCTCCTGGGCCGCGAAGATCCCCCGCACCGGTCCCTTGATCGTGAGCAGCGGGTCGCGGTTCAGCAGCTCGAGGTACCTCTCGAGTTGAAGGACGCCGTCGATCTCGCCGCGGCGCTTGACCTCGACCGCGACCGAGGTGCCGTCGGCGTCGCGGCACATCAGGTCGACCGGGCCGATCGGCGTCGGATACTCGCGGCGCACCAGCGCCAGGCCGGGGGAGAGGGTCGCGGGGTGCTCGGCCAGCAGCTCCTGGAGGTGCCTCTCGACGCCGTCCTTCTGCAGGCCGGGGTCGATGCCGAGCTCGTGGCTCGACTCGTGCAGGACCTCCTCGATGAGGATCCGCAGGGTGTCGTCGGACTTCGGGTTGGTGACGGTCCACTCGACCTGGCCGTCCTCGGTGGTGCCCTCGCGGAGGGTGCACGGCGGCGACATCCAGTTGAGCGGCTTGTAGGAGCCGCCGTCGGAGTGCACGAGCACGGACCCGTCGGCCTTGATCATCAGCACCCGCGTCGCCATGGGGAGGTGGGCGGTCAGCCGCCCGGCGTAGTCGACCTGGCACCTGGCAACGACGAGTCTCACGGGCGCGACCCTAATCGGATCGTCAAGTTACTTGCGAGTGAAGTAGGCCACTGCCGCCGGGCCCACTCCCATGCCACCATGCGCCGCATGACGACTGTGCCTGCGGAGAGCCGCACGTTCTCGACCATCGGCATCATCGGCCTCGGCACCATGGGTGCCGGCATCGCCGAGGTGTTCGCCCGCAACGGGTACGCCGTGGTCGGGGTCGAGAAGGACGACGACGGCCTGGCCCGTGGCCGCCAGCACCTCGAGCACTCGACCGCCCGCGCCGTACGCCGCGAGAAGATGACCGAGGCGGAGCAGGCCGAGCTGCTCGGCCGGATCACCTTCTCGACCGAGCTCGGGGACCTCGCCGACGCCGACCTGGTCGTCGAGGCCGTCGTGGAGTCGCTGGAGACCAAGAAGGCGCTGCTCCGCGACCTCGACGCGATCGTGGCACCAGACGCGGTGCTCGCCACCAACACCTCGAGCCTCTCGGTCACCGAGATCTCGACCGCGAACTCCCACCCGGGCCGCGTCGTCGGCATCCACTTCTTCAACCCGGCGCCGGTCCAGGATCTCGTCGAGATCGTCCGCACGGTCGTCACCGAGGAGCAGGTGCTGGCCGACGTACAGGCGCTGGTCGAGGCGGTCGGCAAGAGCCCCGTCGTCTGCGGCGACAAGGCGGGCTTCATCGCGAACACCCTGCTGTTCGGCTACCTCAACCATGCGGTCTCGATGTACGAGGGCCGCTACGCCAGCCGCGAGGACATCGACGCCGCGATGCGCTTCGGCTGCGGCTACCCGATGGGCCCGCTGGCGCTGCTGGACCTGATCGGCCTCGACACGGCGTACACGATCCTCGAGACGATGTACCGCCAGGGCCGCGACCGCCTGCACGCGCCGTCCCCGATCCTCAAGCAGATGGTCACCGCGGGCTGGCTGGGCCGGAAGACCGGTCGCGGCTTCTACACCTACGAGGCGCCCGACAGCCCGGTCGTGGTCGCCGACGACCAGACGCCGTCCGCCGACGCCAGGCCCGCGCTCAGGCACGACATCTCGCAGGTCGGCGTCGTCGGCACCGGCACCATGGCGAGCGGCGTCGTCGAGGTCTTCGCCAAGGCCGGGTACGACGTGCTGGTGGTCGGCCGGGCGCGGGAGAAGGTCGAGGGTGTGGTCGCGACGATCGCCAAGAGCTTCGACAAGCAGATCCAGCGCGGCCGGGCCACCGAGGAGGCCAAGGCGGAGGTGCTGGCCCGGATCACCGGGTCGATCTCGCTCGACGATCTCGCGTCGGTGGACCTCGTGGTCGAGGCGATCGCCGAGGACCTCGCGATCAAGACCACGCTGTTCGAGAACCTCGACGAGATCTGCCGCCACGGCAACGGCGGGCGGGGCGCGATCCTCGCGACCACGACGTCGAGCCTGCCGATCATCGCCTGCGCGCAGGCGACCTCGCGGCCGCAGGACGTTATCGGCATGCACTTCTTCAACCCCGCCCCGGTGATGAAGCTGGTCGAGGTGGTCTCCACCGTCGTCACCGCCGACGACGTCACCGAGACGACCCGCGCCCTGTGCGACAAGGTCGGCAAGGTCGCGGTCTCCTGCGGCGACCGGGCCGGCTTCATTGTGAACGCGCTGCTGTTCCCCTATCTCAACGACGCGGTGAAGATGCTGGAGGCGCACTACGCGACCGCCGATGACATCGACACCGCGATGAAGCTCGGATGCGCGCTGCCGATGGGACCGTTCGAGCTCCTCGACGTGGTCGGCAACGACGTGTCGCTGGCGATCCAACGCGAGCTCTACCTGGAGTTCCGTGAGCCCGGCTTCGCCCCCGCCCCGCTGCTGGAGCACCTCGTCACCGCCGGCTACCTGGGCCGCAAGACCAGGCGCGGCTTCCGGGACTACTCCGCGCGCTAGGCCGACTCGGCGCATCTTGCCCGCTCAGACGCTGCGAGTCGGCGCGTCTTGCCCGCTGGAGGAGGGCGAGTCGGCGCGTCTTGCCCGCGGCCCGGGCAACTTGCGCCGAGTCGCGCCTCTACGGCGGGCCACTTGCGCCGAGTCGGCCCGGGGTGCGCGAGGATGGGATGGATGATCCGCTCTCGAAGGACAAGTCGGGATGCTGCGGTACCCGGACGACGCCGTCTCGCCACGTGGAGTCACGCGCTCGTCGTACCCGCACTGCTGGCCCTGGTGCCGCTGCCGACCGGCACCGACGTCGACTACCAGCTCGGTGGCGAGCGCCCCGTGCCGGATCGGGTCGGCATCGTGGTGCGTGACCGCGAGGCCGAGCCGGTCGAGGGGAGGTACAACGTCTGCTACGTCAACGGCTTCCAGACCCAGCCCGGCGAGCGCCGGTTCTGGCGCCAGCACTGGCGCCTGGTGCTCAAGCGCGGCGGCGAGCCCGTGGTCGACGAGGCGTGGGGCGAGTGGCTGCTCGACGTACGCACCAAGGCCAAGCGGCGCGATCTCGCGAGGATCGTGAACCGCTGGACGCGCGGCTGCGCGGCGGCCGGCTTCGACGCGGTCGAGTTCGACAACCTCGACTCGTTCACCCGCAGTCGCGGCTTGGTCGAGCGCCGGCAGGCGCTGGCCTTCGCGCGGCTGCTGGTGAAGGGCGCGCACCGCGCCGGGCTCGAGGCCGGGCAGAAGAACCTCGCCGGGTACGACGGCACGCGGATCGGCTTCGACTTCGCGGTCGCCGAGGAGTGCGGCCGCTACCGGGAGTGCGGCGCCTACACGCGGGCGTACGGCGACCGGGTGCTCGCGATCGAGTACCGCCGGGCGGACTTCCGCTGGACCTGCCGGCGGTACGGCGACCGGCTCGCCGTCGTCCTCCGGGACCGTGACCTGACGCCGACGGGAGTGCGCGAGTGGTGCTGAGCACGGGCCTGCACACGACGAGCCTGGGGGAGAGTGGGCCGCTCGTCGCCTTCTGTCACGGGCTCTTCGGGCAGGGCAGGAACTGGACCACGATCGCCAAGGAGGTCGCGGCCGACCACCGGACGCTGCTGGTCGACATGCCGCACCACGGCCGCTCCGAATGGCCGGACCGCTTCGACTACGTCGACGTCGCGGACCGCGTGGCGGCGCTCTTCGACGCCGACGACCCGGTCGCGCTGGTCGGCCACTCGATGGGCGGCAAGGCCGCGATGGTGCTGGCCCTGCGCCACCCCGAGCTGGTCGAGCGGCTCTGCGTGGTCGACGTCGCGCCGGTCGGCTACGCGGGGCGCAGCGAGTTCGCGGGCTACATCGAGGCGATGCTCGCGCTCGACGTCGCATCGCTCGAGCACCGCCGCGACGCCGACGCCGCGCTCGCCGAGGCGGTGCCGAACGCGACCGTGCGCAGCTTCCTGCTCCAGAACCTGCACCGAGGCGGCGGTGCAGAGGACGGCTGGGCGTGGCGCCCGAACCTCGAGGTCCTCGGCCGCGACCTCGACGCGCTCGGCGGCTGGCCGGCCGACGCGCTCGACGGCGTCGCGCCGTACGAGGGCAGGACGCTGTGGGTGGCGGGCGAGACCTCGGCGTACGTCACCGACGACTACGCCCCCGCGATGGACCGCTGGTTCCCGCGGAACCGACGGGTCACGATCAAGGACGCCGGCCACTGGGTCCACTCCGAGCAGCCCCAGGTCTTCACCGAGGTGCTCCGCCGCTTCCTCGCCCAGTGATCAACGCCGAGTCGGCGCAGACTCAGCTGAGTTTGCGCCGACTCGGCGTTGAGTTTGCGCCGACTCGGCGTCAGTCGCGCTGGCGGGCGCGGTAGGCCGCCACGGCGTTGCGGTTGCCGCAGGTGGTCGAGCAGAAGCGCTTCGAGCGGTTGCGGGAGAGGTCGAGGACGACGCCGCCGCAGTCGTCGTCGGCGCAGACGCCGAGCCGGGACATCTCGTCGGCGCGGATCACGTCGACCATCGCCATCGCCGTCTCGACCCGGATCCGGGTCGGCAGGTCGCGGTCGGGGGTGACCGCGTGCACGTGCCAGTCCCACACGTCGTGGCGCACCAGCCGGGGGACCGCGTCGGCCGACGCGAGCATCTGGTTGACGATGTCGACCGCGTCGTCGCGGGACGCCGTGAGTAGGGCGTGCAGGTCGGGGCGGATCGCGCGGACCGCGTCCAGCTCGGCCCGGTCGCGGTCGCGGCGGCCGGTGAACTCGAACGCGGCGTAGAACGCGTCGAGGTCCGCGATCGTCGCCATCGTGTCCGGCTCGAGGGCGGAGTTGGCCAGCGTCACGGCAGCCTGGAGCGAGACCTCGGTGTCATGGGCGAAAACCATGTTGACAGGTTACATGCCCGCACCCTAGTGTCACCTGCCATGACGGCGTTGACCCATGACGAGGTGCGGGTCGGCGCCGGCCCCCGGCTCGCGGGCGGGATCGGGTTCGCCCTGGTGGCGGCGCTCTCGTTCGGCCTGTCCGGCGCGCTGGCCTCGCCGCTGCTCCGCTCCGGCTGGAGTGCCGGGGCGATCGTGCTGATCCGCGTCGGCCTCGGGGCGCTCGTCGTGCTGCCGTTCGGCCTGGTCGCCCTGCACGGGCGCTGGGACGCCGTACGCCGCAACGCCCGTCTGATCGTGGGCTTCGGCGCGCTCGCGGTCGCCGGCGCGCAGTACTGCTACTTCTCCGCCGTCCAGCACATGCAGGTCGGCCCGGCGATCCTCATCGAGTACACCGCCCCCGCGGCCGTGGTCGCGTGGATGTGGCTGCGCCACGGCCAGCGCCCCGGCCCGGTCACGCTTGCCGGTGCCGGCCTCGCCGCGCTCGGCCTGGTGCTCGTGCTCGACCTGCTCTCCGGCGCGGACCTCGACGTCGCCGGCGTGCTCTGGGCGCTCGCCGCGATGGTCGGCGCGGCGACGTTCTTCATCGTCTCCGGCGACGACGACAACGGCCTGCCCCCGATGGCGCTCGCGGCCGGCGGACTGGTCTCCGGCGCGGTCGTGCTCGCGCTCCTCGGGCTGGTCGGCCTGATGCCGATGCGCACGTCCACCGCGAGCGTGGAGTACGCCGGCCAGCCGGTCCCCTGGTGGCTGCCGCTGCTGCTCCTCGGCGTGGTGACCGCGGCGGTGCCCTACACCAGCGGGATCGCCGCGGTCCGCCGGCTCGGCTCCCGGCTGGCGTCGTTCGTCGCGCTGCTCGAGGTGGTCGCGAGCGTGCTGTTCGCCTGGCTGCTGCTCGACCAGCTGCCGCTGCCGGTGCAGCTGCTCGGCGGCGTGCTGATCCTCGTCGGCGTCGTGTTCGTGAAGCTCGGCGAGCGCGCTACCGCTGGTCCTGTCGTCTGACCCAGACCTCGCGCACCAGCATCAGGAGCGAGGCCGCGGTCGGGATCGCCAGCAGGGCGCCGACCACGCCGAAGAGCGCGGCGCCGACCAGCGCCGCGATCACGGTGACCGCGCCGGGCAGGTCGACGGACTTCGACATCACCCGCGGGTAGATCACGTAGTTCTCGACCTGCTGGTAGACGATGTAGAAGATCGCGCACGCCACGCCGACCTTCCAGTCCTCCGCGAACCCGATCGCGGTGACGATGAGCGCGCCGAGCGTGGCGCCGATCATCGGGATCACGTCGAGCAGCGCGACCACGAAGGCCAGCGCGACGGCGTACTGGCCGAGGCCGACGATGAACAGGAAGGCCAGCGAGGAGATGCCGGCGCACATCGCGACGATGAAGGCGCCGGAGACGTAGCCGCCGACGCTGCGGATCACCCGGTTGCCGAGCCGGGACACCCGGTCGCGACGCGAGGCCGGCGCCAGCCGGTAGATCGCGCCCTTCGTGGTCTCCAGCGAGGCGAGGAAGTAGAGCGTCAGCACGACGACGATGAAGCCGTTGAACAGCGCGCCCAGGACGGCGAGGCCGACGCCGAGCGCACCGCCGAAGAGCGCGCCGGCGAAGTCGCCGTTGGTGACGTACTCCTGGACCTTGGCGATGATGCCGTACTCGTCGTCGAGCCGCTGCACCTGCGAGTTGCGCTGCAGCTGGCTGAGCCAGTGCGGCACGTTGTCGGTCAGCGAGCGGACCTGGTCGGTGATGACCGGGACGATCGCGACGACGAAGAGCGCGAGCGCGGCCAGGAACGCCAGGATCACGGTGAGGACGGCGTACGAGCGCCTCATGCCCCGCCGCTCGAAGAACCGCACGGCGGGGTCGAGGCCGGCGGCCAGGAACAGCGCGACGATGATCAGCATCAGCGTCGCGCCGATGGCCTGGATCTGCATCGCCAGCCACACGGCGACGAGCACGCCGGCGCCCCCGACGAAGCCGACGTAGAACGGCGCGTGGTGGTCCAGCGGGGGACCCGGCTCGCCGAGGTAGTCCTCGTCGGTCGGGATCCCCGCGGTCTCTTCCTGCGACTCCTCCGCGGACGCGGAGGAGTCGGTCACTCGTCGTCCTTGGCGAAGCCCGAGATGACCTCGCTGAGCGAGGCGAGCTGGGCGGTGATCGCGTCGCGGCGCTTCGAGAGCCGGTCGACGTCGGCTCGGACCGCGGCGAGCTCGCGCTCGGCGTCGGCGTTGCCGCTGGAGGTGATCGAGTCGGCCTGGGTGCGGGCGGTGGCGACGATCTGCTCGGCCTCGCGGCGGGCCCGGTGGAGCAGCGCCTCGGCCTCGGACGAGGTCTGGGAGCGCTGCTCGGCGGCCTGGGTGGCGGCCTCGCGGGCGCGCTGCTCGGCGGCGGTGGCGCGCTGCTCGGCCTCCTCGACCAGGCGCCGGGTCTCGGCGGTCGCGCTGGCGTGGTGGTCGGTCGCCTCGCGGGCCAGCCGCTCCTTCTCCACGGCCAGGGCGCGACGGGCCTCCTGGACCTCGCGGTCGGCGGCGGCACGTGCCTGCTCGGACTCGCGCTTGGCGGCCGTGCGCAGCTCGTTGGTCTCCTGCTCGGCGGCCAGCCGGAGCTGGTCGGCCTCGCGCCGCGCGGACGCGACCAGGTCCTCGGCCTCGGCCTTCGCGAGCGCCCGCTCCTGCTCGGCGTCGGCCATCAGCCGGGCGCGGTTCTCGTCGAGCTCCTTGAGCTGGACCAGCCGCATGTCCTCGGCCTCGCGGGCGGCGTCGGCGCGGACCGCCTTCGCGTCGCGGGCCGCCTGCTCGCGGATCTCGCCGGCGTCGCGCTCGGCCGTCTCGCGGACGTCGGCCGCCTCCTCCTCGGCGAGGCGCAGCATGGCGCTCGCGCGACCGCCGAGGCCGGCGTACGACGGCTGCTCGTTCTCCTTCAGGCGCCCCTCGAGCTCGCTCACCTGCTCCTCGAGCTCAAGGGCGCGGCGATCGGACTCGGTGAGCCTGCTGCCGAGGCCGGACATCTCCGAGGTCAACTGGCGCACCCGCGCGTCGACGGCGTCCTTGTCGTAGCCGCCGCGGCGGACGACCGGGAAGCCGGCCGGCGTGGCCATCGGCCCCGCGGACGGGCGCGGCGTCGCCGGCGGGATCACCGGCGCCCGCCGCGCCGGTGCCGGCGGTGCGGGCTTCGGCGAGACGACGGGCAGCACCTGGGTGGCGTCGTCCGCAGCGGCCTCGGTCGCGTCCTCGCCCGGCTCGTTGTCGTCGAAGATGGACAGTCCCTGGTCGCTCGTCACAGCGCTAACCCTTCTCGGCAGTCGGTCGTGTGCGACCAGTGTTGCGGATCGACCCAGCCGAGCCCAGACCGCCGGGGACAATTTGCGGAGTCAGACCCCGCGGAAGCGGTTGATCGCGTCGAGGTGCTGCGCGCGCATCGCGTGGTCGCGGACGCCGAGGCCGTCGGTGGGAGCCAGGCAGAGGACACCGACCTTGCCCTGGTGGGCGTTCTGGTGGACGTCGAGCGCGGCCTGGCCGACCTCGGTGAGCGGGTAGGTCCCGGACAGGGTGGGGTGGATCCTGCCCTTGGCGATGAGGCGGTTGGCCTCCCACGACTCGCGGTAGTTGGCGAAGTGGGAGGAGATGATCCGCTTGAGGTTCATCCACAGGTAGCGGTTGTCGTACTCGTGCATGTAGCCGCTGGTGGAGGCGCAGGTGGTGATGGTGCCGCCCTTGCGGGTCACGTACACCGACGCGCCGAAGGTCTCCCGGCCCGGGTGCTCGAAGACGATGTCGATGTCCTCGCCGCCGGTGAGCTCGCGGATCCGCGCGCCGAAGCGCTTCCACTCCCTCGGGTCCTGGGTGGACTCGTCGGACCAGAACCGGTAGCCCTCCTCGGAGCGGTTGATGACCAGCTCGGCGCCCATCGAGCGGCAGATCTCCGCCTTGTCCTCGCTGGAGACCACGCACACCGGCGTCGCCCCGCCGTTGAGCGCGTACTGCGTCGCGAAGCCGCCCAGGCCGCCGGAGGCGCCCCAGATCAGCACGTTGTCGCCCTGCTTCATCGCGCCGCCGTTCTTGCTCACCAGCTGGCGGTACGCCGTGCAGTTGACCAGGCCGGGGGAGGCGGCCTCCTCCCAGGTCAGGTGCGCGGGCTTGGGCATCAGCTGGTTGGCCTTGACCAGCGCGATGTCGGCCAGGCCACCGAAGTTGGTCTCGAAGCCCCAGATCCGCTGCTGCGGGTCGAGCATCGTGTCGTCGTGACCGTCGGGGTCCCCGAGCTCCACCGAGAGGCAGTGCGCGACCACCTCGGTGCCGGGCTGCCACCTGGTGACACCGGGGCCGGTGCGCAGCACCACGCCGGCCAGGTCCGACCCGACCACGTGGTAGGGCAGGTCGTGCCGCTTGGTCAGCGGCGAGAGCCGGCCGTAGCGCTCCAGGAACCCGAAGGTCGAGACCGGCTCGAAGATCGAGGTCCACACGGTGTTGTAGTTGATGGCGCTCGCCATGACGGCGACCAGCGCCTCGCCCGGGCCGAGCTCGGGCAGCGCGACGTCCTCGACGTGCAGCGACTTGCGGGGGTCCTTCTCCTTGGTGGGCACGCCCTCGAACATGTCGACCTCGTCCTTGTGGACGGTCGCCGCGCGGTAGTGGTCGGGGATCTCCAGGCTCGCGAAGTCGTCGGCGGAGGCGCTCCGCGGATCGTCCGAGGCGGCCAGGATCGCGTCGAGGATGTGTTGCACGTCGGCTCCAGGTGGTCGGTAGGGTCTAGAGGGCGGGTCTCGGCGGGACATTACCCATGGGTAACGGAGCGCGACACCCTGGTGTGACCGATCTGGCGCATACTCGGACCAGCGGTCTGGAGAGGAGGCGGCTCGATGGGCTGGACGAAGCGGGTGGCCCGGTGCAACGACACCGAGCGGCTGCTCCAGTCCGGACGCGAGGCCGCGCCGGTGGTGCCGGCGCCCTGGCCGAGCCTCGGCGAGCGCCGGGCCGCGGCGGCGCTGGCCAGTGCGCACACCCGGGTCGACGACGCCCGGCGGCTGCTCGCACCGTTCCGGGACCGGTCCGTGGCCGCACCGCGGCTCGTGGCGGCGTACGCGTCCGTCGACGCCGCCAGCGCCGACCTCGCCGCCGCCCGGCACTGGCAGGCGCTCGCCGCGATGGACCGACGTCGTACGGCGCCGCGCGCCTGACCGGGCCGCCTTCCGATCGGTCCCATCCTGGTCAGTGGCCCGCGGCCGCGGGTTCGACCAACTCCACCAGCACGCCGCCGGCGTCCTTGGGGTGGATGAAGTTGACCCGTGAGCCCGACGTGCCGCGCCGGGGCTCGTCGTAGAGCAGCCGCAGGCCGCGCTCGCGCAGGATCGCGCCGACCGCCTCGACGTCGTCGACCCGGTAGGCCAGCTGCTGGATGCCGGGCCCCTTGGTGTCGAGGAACCTCGCGATCGTGGACCGCTCGCTCAGCGGGGCGAGCAGCTGGATGTGGCTGTGCGGCTGTCCGGGCTCGCCCACGACCATCATCGCCTCGCGGACGCCCTGCTCCTCGTTGACCTCCTGGTGCGCCAGCCGCATCCCGTAGGTCTGCTCGTAGAACGCGATCGCGGCGTCCAGGTCGGGGACCGCGATGCCGACGTGGTCGATCGCGGTGAACAGGTGACTGGGGTCGTCCATGGCGTTCGGGGAGCTCATGGCGCACATCGTCGTACGGCGGGACGGAGGCCGCGAGCGGGTGTGACCTGTTCCACCCTCGCCGGTCGGAGGGAGCGTGGGTAGGGTCGGCAGGGATCGACCCACGAACTCCTGGAGGCACCCATGTCCGGTCCGTCCGTCATCGTCGCCGGGGCGCGCACCCCGATCGGCCGGCTGCTCGGCGGGCTGAAGACCCTCTCGGCGGCTGAGCTCGGCGGGGTCGCCATCAAGGGCGCGCTGGAGAAGGCCGGGGTGCGGCCGGAGCAGGTCGACTACCTGATCATGGGCCAGGTCATCCTGGCCGGCGCCGGTCAGAACCCGGCCCGCGCCGCCGGGATCGCCGCGGGCCTGCCGTGGAGCATGCCGTCGATCACGATCAACAAGGTCTGCCTCTCCGGCCTCAACTCGATCGCCATGGCCGACCAGCTGATCCGCGCCGGCGAGGTCGAGATCGTGGTCGCGGGCGGCATGGAGTCGATGACCAACGCCCCGCACTTCCTCCCGAAGTCGCGCGAGGGCTTCAAGTTCGGCGACGTGACGCTCGTGGACTCGATGGCGTACGACGCCCTCTACGACCAGGCCACCCGGCAGGCCATGGGTGGACTGACCGAGCAGGTCAACGCCGAGGGCATCAAGCTCACCCGCGAGGAGCAGGATCAGTTCGCGGCCGAGTCGCACCAGAAGGCGGCCGCGGCCTGGAAGAACGGCGTCTTCGACGACGAGGTCGTCCCGGTCTCGATCCCGCAGCGCAAGGGCGACCCGATCGTCGTCACCGCCGACGAGGGCGTCCGCGGCGACGCGACCGCCGAGTCGCTGGGCAAGCTGCCGCCGGCGTTCGCGAAGGAGGGCACCATCACCGCGGGCTCGGCCTCGCAGATCTCCGACGGCGCCGCCGCGGTGGTCGTGATGAGCAGGGCCAAGGCCGAGGAGCTCGGCCTGGAGTGGCTCGCCGAGGTCGGCGCGCACGGCATGGTCGCCGGTCCCGACTCCTCGCTGCAGCTGCAGCCGGCCAACGCGACTCAGCGGGCCCTCGACAAGGAGGGCATCGCCGCCGCCGACCTCGACCTGGTGGAGTTCAACGAGGCGTTCGCCGCGGTCGGCATCGAGTCGACCCGGGCGCTCGGCCTCGACCCCGCGATCGTCAACGTCAACGGCGGCGCGATCGCGCTCGGCCACCCGGTCGGCATGTCCGGCACGCGGGTGGTGCTGCACCTGGCGCTCGAGCTCAAGCGCCGCGGCGGCGGCGTCGGTGCGGCGGCGCTGTGCGGCGGCGGTGGGCAGGGCGACGCCCTGATCGTGCGTGTCCCCAAGAGCTGAGCAGGACGTAGCGGGCCTCGTCGAGCGCGCCCGCGCCGGGGAGGCCCGGGCGGTCGCCCGGCTGATCTCGCTGGTCGAGGACCAGTCCCCGCTGCTGCGGGAGGTGATGGCCGCGCTGGCGCCGCACACCGGCAACGCGCAGGTCATCGGCGTCACCGGCTCACCGGGCGTCGGCAAGTCCACCTCGACCAGCGCGCTGGTCACCGAGCTGCGCCGCGCGGGCAGGCGCGTCGGCGTACTCGCGGTGGACCCGTCGTCGCCGTTCTCCGGCGGCGCCCTGCTCGGCGACCGGGTGCGGATGCAGGACCACGCGCTGGACCGCGAGGTGTACATCCGCTCGATGGCCTCCCGGGGCCACCTCGGCGGCCTCGCGTGGACGACCCCGCAGGCGCTGCGTGTGCTCGACGCGGCCGGGTGCGACGTGATCCTCGTCGAGACCGTCGGGGTCGGGCAGAGCGAGGTCGAGATCGCCGGCCTCGCCGACACCACGATGGTGCTGCTCGCGCCCGGCATGGGCGACGGGATCCAGGCCGCCAAGGCCGGCATCCTCGAGATCGGCGACCTCTACGTGGTCAACAAGGCCGACCGCGACGGCGTCGAGCAGGTCCGCCGCGACCTGCGCTCGATGCTCGCACTGGCCGAGCGGCCCGAGGGGTCCTGGAAGCAGCCGATCCTGCTCACCGTCGCCCAGAAGGGGGAGGGGGTCGCCGAGGTCGTCGAGGCGCTCGACCGGCACCGCGCCTGGCTGGAGTCCAGTGGCGAGCTCGGCCGGCGGCGTACCCGCCGCGCTCGCGACGAGATCGAGGCGATCGCGGTCACCGCCCTGCGCGCCCGCTGGGGCGACGTGCACGGCCGCTCCGAGCTGGACGACCTCGCGGCCACCGTGGTGGCGGGGGAGACCGACCCGTACGCCGCCGCCGACACGCTGCTCGACACCTGGGCGGACTGAGCGATGGTGCTCGGTCGGTGGTGGTGCGCGGGTTCACCATGGTCTGTTGTCGAACCTGCACTTCCCACGGTGGGCACGCCATGGGAAGTGCAGATTGGCCCGCGTCCCATGGTGAACCTGTGACGACGAGAGCCCTAGGCTCCACCTGTGACCCTTCCGTTCGACCCGATCGACGAAGCCGCGCGGCAGTGGGGCAGTCGCTGGGACCGGGTGCCGGCGATGCACGCGGTCACCTCGCTGATGCGCGTGCAGCAGCTGGTGATCGGGCGCCTCGACGCGATCCTCAAGCCGCACGGCCTGACCTTCGCTCGCTACGAGGCGCTGGTGCTGCTGGTCTTCTCCTCTCGCGGGTCCCTGCCGCTCGGGAAGATGGGGGAGCGGCTCCAGGTGCACCCCACGTCGGTCACCTCGATCGTGCGCCGGCTCGAGGCGGCCGGCCTGATCGAACGCCGGGCCCACCCCGAGGACGGTCGCGCGGTGCTCGCCGAGATCACCCCCGCCGGGCGCGAGCTGGTCGAACTCGCGACCCAGGACCTGGTCGAGGCCGACTTCGCCCTCGGCGCGCTGTCGGACGCCGACCTGGCGTCGCTGTCCGCGCTGCTCACCCCGGTCCGCAAGGCCGCCGGCGACTTCTGAGACGACCGGGGCCGACCGAGAACGCGACAGGCGCGACGAAACCGGTGGGATACGTAGGGCGGTCGCCACCGGCGGTGGTTTCGAGACGGTTGCTGCGCAACCTCCTCAACCACCGGGGGTCTCGGCGAGCTCGACCGCCGGGATCGCTGGTTTGGGCAATTTAGTAGGACGTCCTACTATTTCGCCATGACCGAGAGTGCACGCACCCGCTGGCAGGCCCGCTACGAGCAGTCCCGGGTCCGCGAGGCCGACTTCACCACGCTGAGCGGGCTGGAGGTCGAGCCGGCCTACGGGACCGCGGAGTCCGAGTGGCCCGGCGAGTTCCCGTTCACGCGCGGGCTCTACCCGACCGGCTATCGCGGGCGGACCTGGACGATCCGGCAGTTCGCCGGCTTCGGCAACGCGCGGCAGACCAACGAGCGCTACCGGATGATCCTGGGCCGCGGGGGCGGCGGCCTGAGCGTCGCCTTCGACATGCCCACGCTGATGGGCCGCGACTCCGACGACCCGAAGTCGCTCGGCGAGGTCGGCCACTGCGGGGTCGCGATCGACTCGGCCGCCGACATGGAGATCCTCTTCGACGGCATCGACCTCGGCGACGTCACGACGTCGATGACGATCAGCGGCCCCGCCGTACCCGTCTTCTGCATGATGCTCGTCGCCGCCGAGCGCGCCGGTGTCGACACCACGACGCTCGACGGCACGCTGCAGACCGACATCTTCAAGGAGTACATCGCCCAGAAGGAGTGGCTCTTCGGGCCCGAGCCGCACCTGAGGCTGATCGGCGACCTGATGGAGTACTGCGCCGAGCACATCCCGGCGTACAAGCCGCTCTCGGTCTCCGGCTACCACATCCGCGAGGCCGGCTCGACCGCCGCGCAGGAGCTCGCGTTCACGCTCGCCGACGGCTTCGGGTACGTCGAGCTGGGGCTCTCGCGGGGCCTCGACGTCGACGTCTTCGCGCCGGGCCTGTCCTTCTTCTTCGACGCGCACGTCGACTTTTTCGAGGAGATCGCGAAGTTCCGCGCCGCCCGCCGGATCTGGGCGCGCTGGATGCGCGACGTCTACGGGGCGACGTCCGAGAGGGCGCAGTGGCTGCGGTTCCACACCCAGACCGCGGGCGTCTCGCTCACCGCGCAGCAGCCCTACAACAACGTGGTCCGCACCGGCATCGAGGCGCTGTCCGCGGTCCTCGGCGGCACCAACTCGCTGCACACCAACGCCCTCGACGAGACCCTCGCGCTCCCCTCGGAGCAGGCCGCCGAGATCGCGCTGCGCACCCAGCAGGTGATCATGGAGGAGACCGGCGTCGTCAACGTCGCGGACCCGCTCGGCGGCTCCTGGTACGTCGAGGCGCTGACCGACCGGCTCGAGGCCGAGGCCACCGCGATCTTCGACAGGATCCTCGCGATGGGCGGCTCCACGCTCACCTCCGGCCAGCCCGGGAAGATCGCCGAGGCGGTCCGGGGCGGCGAGCGGCTGGTCACCCGCGGCCTGCTGCGCGGCATCGAGGAGGGCTGGTTCATGTCCGAGATCGCCGAGGCGGCGTTCCAGTACCAGGTCGCTCTGGAGAAGGGCGCGAAGCGGATCGTCGGCGTGAACTGCCACGGGGAGTCGGTCTCCCACGACCTGGAGATCCTGCGCGTCTCGCACGAGGTCGAGGTCGAGCAGGTGGCGATGCTCAAGGCGCGGCGCGCCGGCCGGGACGAGGGCGCCGTGACGGCGGCGTTGGAGCGGATGGTCGCTGCCGCCCGTACCGACGAGAACCTGATCGAGCCCATGCTCGACGCCTGCCGCGCCGAGGCCACCCTCGGCGAGATCTGCGACGCGCTGCGCGCCGAGTGGGGAGAGTATCGGGAGCCGGCGCGCTTCTGAGCACGTCCCTGCCCCAGCGGTCAGGCGGTGAACTCGCCCACGACGGTGTAGAGACCGGGCCCGGCCGCGGCGATGGCCGCGACCCGGCCGGCGTACGCCGCGGCGGCGGGGTCGGACTGCGTGGCTCGCACGTCCTCGGCGCTCTCCCAATGGGCGAGGTTGACCACGCGGCTCTTGTCGACGCTGGCGAGGAGCGTGACCGAGACGAAGCCGGGACGTCGCGACACGACCCTCTCGGTGCCCTCCTTGAGGAGGTCGATCACCTCCTGCTGCTTGGACGGGTCCACGTCGATGACGTTGACGAACACGGCGGGCTGCGGCATTCCGGCCTCCTCGTTGGCTCTGCTTCCGTGGGACGGCGGCGTCGCCGTCCCGCCGAGTAGACGAGACAGCGCGCTGGAGTGTGCGGCGGGCTGAGAGGATGACGCCGGCGTACGTCGGTCCCCTGCCGGCTCACGCTCGGCGGCGCCGTCTCGTCTACCTGGCGAGGATGGGCGGCCCCGTGCCGGTCGCCGCATCGCCACCGCAACCGCAGAGGGGCACGATGACGAGGAGCGCTCCCGAGGGCGGGGCGGGTCGCCGCGGCGTCGACGCGATCCAGGAGCGCGGCGTGGTCCTCGGCGTCAGCTACCGGCTGCTGGGCTCGTTCGCCGATGCCGAGGACGCGGTACAGGAGACCTACCTCCGCTGGTACCGCTTGCCCGATCGCGAGCGGGAGGAGGTCGCGTCGCCACGTGCCTGGCTGATCCGGACCGCGACCCGGATCGGCCTCGACATGCTCGGCTCCGCCCGCGCCCGACGAGAGCGGTACGTCGGCGAGTGGCTGCCCGAGCCCGTGCCGACGCCCGGGAGGTGGCAGAGCCTTGCGGGGAACGGTGGCCCCGACGACCCGGCGGATCGGGTGAGCCTGGACGAGTCGGTGTCGATGGCACTGCTGATCGTGCTGGAGTCCATGACGCCCGCCGAACGGGTCTCGTTCGTCCTGCACGACGTGCTCCGCTACACCTTCCCCGAGATCGCCGAGATTGTCGGCCGCTCACCGGTGGCCTGTCGCCAGCTCGCGTCCTCCGCGCGCCGCCGGGTGCGGCAGGAGCGGCGCACACCGGTGGCGCCCGCCGAGCGCGCCGAGGTCGTGCGGTCGTTCAAGGCCGCGTGGCAGAACGGCGACCTGGCGACCCTGATCGACCTGCTCGACCCCGAGGCCACGGCGATCACCGACGGCGGTGGCCGCGTCTCCGCCTCGCTCGAACCGCTCCACGGCCCGGAGGCGATCGCCCGCTTCTTCGCCGGCGTACTCGATCGACAGCCCGACCTCGCCGTCCGCGAGGAGCTCGTCAACGGCGAGCCTGGTCTGCTCGCCACCGACGGCGATGGCCGCCCCCTCGCCGTCGTCGTGCTCGCCACGACCCGCGGCGGCAAGGTCGAGAGCGTCTGGGCCGTCCGCAACCCCGAGAAGCTGGGAGCCTGGAGCTGAGCGGACCCAGCCGCCCGGTGAGCACCTTCGTGTCGGCTTGAGCGGATCTGCATCTCACGGCTTGGCGATGCTGCATCACTCGGCCTAGTGGCCCTGCAATCATCGGCCTAGCGGCGGGGATCGCGGCATGGACACGGCTGAGGTGCTCGGGCAGGCGTACCGGTCACGGAACGTCGATCGGGAGCCGGCGCGCCGCTGAGCACTCCATGTCGGCATGAGGCTCTGGCTCGTCGCGCTGCTGCTCCCGTTGACCGCCTGCACCGGGGACGACGGCGATGGCGGCAACTGGTGGGCGGACCCGCCGGCGGGCATGCGCTGGGTGGGGTACGGCGGCGCCGTCGTCGCCGTACCGGACTGGTGGACGACCGGCGAGACGCAGTGCGGGGCACCGGTCGAGGACACCGTGTACTTCGACTCCGGCGCCGTGATCGACTGCGCCGACCCGGTGGATCCGAGGACCGTGCGCGAGGTGTCGTCGCTGGCGATCCTCGACAACGGCAACGACCGGTACCGCGCGGACGACCTCGACGGCGCGTGCGAGGAGTGGTTCCCGGGCGTGTGCCGGCGGCTGTTCGCCCTGCCGGACAGCGAGACGATCTTCGCGGTGACCATCGCCGACGAGGGCGACGGCGACTTCGCGGAGATCCGCGACTCGGCGCGGGAGCTGCCGGACGGCGTCACGACGGTCCCGCTCGCGATCGGCGGCGCCGGTGGCTGGACGCCGACGTGGGGCGCCGAGCCGCCATTCGCCCGCGCGCTCACGAGGGCGATCGAGGCCGCCGGGCTCGAAGCCGAGGTCGAGACCGTCGAGCCGGACCCGAACGGCGACGTCGCCGACCTGCCGCGCGGCTCCCTGCTCGACGTCGAGCCCGCGCCGGGCACGCCGATCGAGGAGGGCGGCAGGGTGAAGGTCAGCGTGATGGGGGACCTCCGGCCCGTGACCCGCTGACCGCCGGTCTGGTGGAATCGGGGCGTGGACCTCGCTTCAGCGCTCGCGGCCCTGCCCCCGAACCCCCGCGTCGTCGTCACCGGCAACCACGCGATCCCGTGGCACACGCTGGGCCTGGTGGAGGACGCGCTCGACGAGTACCGGCTCTGGACGCTCAACGGCCAGCCCGGCCTGCCGGACCGCGACGGGGTGACGCTCGAGACCTCGTTCGTCGGGCCCGGCCAGCGGCGCAGCCCGCGGCTGTCCTACCTGCCCTCGCGGCTCTCGATGGTGCCGAAGCTCTTCGGCACCGCGCTCCCGCCGGACGCGGTCGTCCTGCACACCACCCGGCCCCGCGACGGCAGGGTGTCGCTCGGCGTCGAGGTCAACGTGCTGCCCGCGGCCGTCGAGTCCGCCCAGCGCCGCGGCGGCCTCGTGATCGCCCAGGTGAACGACCGGATGCCCTGGACGTACGGCGACGCGCTGCTCGACCTGGACCTGGTCGACGTCCTCGTGGAGGCCGACGCGCCGCTGCCGAGCGCCCCGGTCGCCGCGATCGACGAGGACTCCGCTCGCATCGGCGCGCTCGTCGCCGACCGCGTGAGCGACGGATCGACGCTGCAGGCCGGCATCGGCGCCGTACCGGATGCCACGCTGCACGGGCTCACCAGCCGCAGCGGCCTGCGGGTGTGGACCGAGATGTTCTCCGACAGCGTCCTCGCCCTCGAGAAGGTCGGCGCCCTGGATCGGACCGTGCCGATCACGGCGTCGTTCCTGTTCGGCTCCCCGGAGCTGCTCGACTGGGCCGACGGCAACGAGCGGATCGAGATGCGCCGCACCGAGGTGACCAACAGTCCGGCGCGGATCGCGCAGAACCAGCGGATGGTGAGCGTGAACACCGCCCTCCAGGTCGACCTCTTCGGCCAGGCCAACGCCTCGCGGATCGACGCCCGGATCCACTCCGGCTTCGGTGGTCAGACCGACTTCTTCGTGGGCGCGATGCACAGCGAGGGCGGGCAGGCGTTCATCGCGATGCGCTCGTGGCACCCGAAGGCGGACTGCTCGACGATCGTGCCGCTGGTCGACGAGCCGGTGACGTCGTTCCAGATGACCGCGGTCGTGACCGAGCAGGGTGTGGCCGAGCTGTACGGCCGCGACCAGCGCGAGCAGGCCCGCCAGCTGATCGAGCACGCCGCCCACCCCAGCGTCCGCGAGGAGCTGTGGGAGGAGGCCGTCGCGCTGGGTCTGGCCTGACGACTACGACGCCGGCTCTTGACATCCCCCTGACCCGGTCTGATGGTGTGATGACCTTCGACATCGGGGCTCGGCGATGTCGACGACCGACAGCATGGAGGGCGACACGTGGGTGGACGCGGGGGGGCCGGCGGGGCGGCGCGCGAAGGCCTGTCGCCGCTTCGGGTGGTCGCGGGTGCCGTGCTGCTGGTGGTGCTGCTGGTGGGGGTCGGGTGCAGCGCCGACCCGGGCCCCCCGGGTCCGCAGGAGGACGGCACGCCGGAGAAGGGCCCGGCCAGGGTCGATCCTCAGGTCCTCGAGGACGTCGCCGCGGGGGCCTTCATGGCGCCCGGGCCCAGTGTGCGGCGGGCGATGCGGGTCAGCAACTTCACGGCTGACTTCGTCACGATCGCGTGTGGCGGCACTCCGCCCCCGCTGGATCGGACCTCGGACCGGATCGAGCAGAGTCGGTTCCCGGACCTGGAGCTGATCCGCCGGCGCGGCTTCGTGGAGCCGGCGGTCTATCCCAAAGGCGAACGCCGCAACTGCGGCGGGAACAGCAAGGGGAACCTCCTGGACAAGGTGCCCTCGGAGCAGAAGTGGACGGGTCTCTCCTTCGCGTGGGAGGACGTGGTGGCCACGGTCGAGCAGGACGAGCGGGTGGTGGCGCTGAAGGTGCCGATGGCGCGGTGCCTGCGGGAGGGCTCGGGTCTGGAGGTGTCGGACGAGGAGCCGGCGCCGTCGTTCCTCGGTGCTGTGAACACCGCCTATTTCGGTGGCCCGATGACCGAGAAGGGGCTGAAGCGGATGGCGGTGCTGTATGCCGACTGCGGTGCGGACTACTTCGGTCTGACGCAGAAGCTCCTGGAGGCGCAGCGGCCGGCGTGGATCGAGCGCAACCGTGAGGTGCTGGTGCAGTTCGCGAAGGAGATCGTCGCGATCGGCTATGTCCCGTAGCCGCCCTGCCGAGGCCGGTGCGGGTGGGCGGCTGAGGGAGCACAGGTTCGCGGTGGTGGTGATCGCCGCCGTGGCGGCCTCGCTGCTGCTCTGGGCGGTCCTCCTGGCGACCGCGACGACACCGACCGAGGCCCGGCGGGCGCGCGCTGCTCCCGACCTGCCGGCTCCGACGATCGCGGTCGAGGAGGGCTCGCGACCAGGGTTGGTCGCGGTGCCGGGCGGCGCGATCGTGACCGACGAGACCGGCCGGAGTCTGGTGATCGTGCACGACGGCGGGGTCCCGCGTCGGGTGCCCGTTCGCGAGGTCGGGGAGAAGGCGCGCAGGCTGGTCGAGGTGCGGGCCGAGGGGCTCGAGGCGGGTGATCTGGTTGAGCTCGTCTCTCTCGCCGACGCGGCCGCCCCTCCTCGATGAGGCACCGGTCCCGCTGGTCGAGCTGCGCGGGGTGGGCATGGAGGCGACCACGCCGATCAGGACGCGTCTCCTGCATCCGCTGAGCCTCGACATCGACGCGGGGTCCGTCGTGGCGATCGTCGGGCCGTCGGGCGCCGGCAAGACGACGCTGGCCTCGATCATCGGCGCGCTGCAGGAGCCGACCGAGGGTGTCTACCGGTTCGCGGGCGTCGAGATGACCGGGCGGTCCCGCACCGCACTCGCGGACTTCCGGGCTCGGGAGGTCGGATTCGTCTTCCAGCACTCGCATCTGATCGACGAGCGGAGCGCCCTGGCCAATGTGGAGCTGGGCGTCGTCGACGACGCCCTGTCGCGAGCAGATCGGGTCGACCGCAGCAGGGCTGCCCTGGAGTGGGTGGGGATGGCGGGCATCGCGGAGCGCCGTAGCGCGTACCTGTCAGGGGGTGAGCGTCATCGGGTGGCGATCGCCCGTGCGTTGGTGAAGGCGCCGAGGCTGATCATCGCCGACGAGCCGACGGCGGCCCTGGACCAGGGGACCGGGCGGGTCGTCCTCGACCTGCTGGCGCGGTCGACGGAGCGGGGGGCAACGGTCGTCTTCGTGACGCACGATGCGCGAGCGGCTGAGCGAGCCGACACCGTCTTCACCATCACCGACGGCCGGCTGGCGACGGGCGCGCGCTCGTGAGAGAGGCGCGCCGGTCGGCCGTCGGGTCGCGAGGTCCGGCGTCCGCGCGGGCGCTCGTTCGTGTCCTCCGAGACGGTGCGGCCTCGCTGCTGCTGCGCCCGGGCCACACCGTCGGCATGATCGCCGGGATCATGCTGGGTGTCGCCGGCGTGGTCGGCGTGGTCGTGATCGCCGACACGCAGCAGGCGCAGATCGACCGCCGGTTCGACCTGCAGCGCTCCGACCGGGTCGTCGTGCGAGCGCAGACGCCGACTGCGGCGGGCTTCGAGCCCGACAGACTCGCGCTCGTGGACCGGTTGGAGCCGGTCTCGGACGTCGGCGAGTTCTCGATCTGGTCCGCCGCGGAGATCGTCAGCCGGGTCGACGGCAGGTCCCGCAGCAGTCGGCCGGTCATCGTCGCCGACCGCGGTGGCGTGCGGGCGACCGCGACCGAACTCGTGGCCGGAGACCCGGACCAGCTCGTGACGGACACGTCGCGGACCGCGACCGCATGGGTGGGGGAGACGCTCGCACGCGACCTGGGCATCGAGGTCGGTGGCGACGGCACGGTCGAGGGCCAGGTCGTGGTGAAGGGGGTGCGCTTCAGGGTCGTCGGCATCGTCGCCAACGACGGTGGATTCGGGTACGTCTCCTCCGGCGTCCTGATCTCGCGGGCCACGGCGCTGTCCACCCTGGAGGGAACCGGTGAGAACGTCCGGGTCATCGCGCACGTGCGACCCGGATCGGCGCAGGCCGTCGGCGCCTACATGGTGCCCGGCCTGGACCCGTATCGGGAGCTGATGCTGGAGGATGTGACCCCGCCCGACGGCGAGATCCTGATGAGCAGCGTCGGCTCCGACCTGCGTCGGATCGCAGCAGTGCTGGGGGGATTCATGGCCCTGATCGGCATGATCACCGTCGCCAACACCCTCCTGATGTCGGTGTATCAGCGACGCCGCGAGCTCGGCCTCCGGTCCGCGATCGGCTGGAACCGGCGCCGGATCGGGCTCCTCGTCCTGGCGGAGTCGGCGATCGCCGGGCTCGTCGCGGGCATCCTGGGCGTCGGACTCGGCCTCAGCGTCGCGACTGCGTGGAGCGCCGTTCAGGGATGGAGCCTGATCCTGTCGCCCTGGCTGCCCTTCGCGGCCCTGGGAGGAGGCGCGGCAGCGAGCCTGGTCGGTGGCCTGATCCCCGCGCTGCGGGCCGGATCGACGTCACCCATGACCGCCATGCGGTCCTGACCACGCGTCGGCACCCGCTCGGCGAGCACGGGAGCTCCGTCGCGATCGTCGTCGAGCAGGCCGCCGGCCCCGGGACATCTCGTGTCGAGGTGGTCGTCGCGCCGGGCCTCCTGGAGGAGGCTGGCCCGGTCTCCCTAGGATTGGGCGCATGAGCCAGCAGCCCTTCTCCCGCCCCGGTGCCGTCGACCTGTCCGGTCTGGGCGGTGCCGCCGCATCTGACGCCCCGGCCGGGGGCGCGCCGGGCGGCTCGTCGTACTCCGTGCGGATCGACGAGCAGAGCTTCCAGGCCACGCTCGAGTCGTCGATGACCGCGCCGGTCCTGCTGGTGTTCTACTCGCCCACCCGGATGCCGGAGAGCGTCGGGCTGGCGCGCGACATCGAGACGCTGGCGACCGAGTTCGAGGGCCGGTTCCTCGCCGGCCTGGTCGACATCGACGCGGTGCCGCAGATCGCGCAGGCCATGCAGATCCCGTCGATCCCGCTGGTGGTCGCGGTGATCGACGGCCGGCCGGCGCCGCTGCTCCAGGACGTGCTGCCGCTCGACCAGCTGCGCGCGAACCTCACCCAGGTGCTCCAGCAGCTCACCGCCAACGGCGTCACCGGCCGGCACCAGCCGCGGCACGCCGGACCTGTCGGTGAGGACGGGGAGGAGCAGGCCGACCCGCGGTACGCCGCAGCGCAGGACGCGCTGGGCGAGGGCGACGTCGACCGCGCGGTCGCGGAGTACCAGAGGCTCGTCGACGCCAACCCGGCCGACACCGAGGCCGCTGCCGGGCTGGCGATGGCGAAGGTGCTGCAGCGCACCGCCGGGGTCGACCTCGACGCCGCCCGAGCCGCGGCCGCCGCCGACCCCGACGACGTCGACGCGCAGACGATGGTCGCCGACCTCGACCTGCTCGGGGGCCACGTGGAGGACGCCTTCAACCGGCTCGTCGAGCTCGTCCGGCGTACCGCCGGCGACGAGCGGGACCGGGCCCGCGAGCACCTGCTCGGGCTGTTCGGCGCCGTCGGCAACGACGACCCGCGGGTGCTCAGGGGCCGGCAGAACCTGGCGTCTGCGCTCTTCTGAGCGGGGTCGTCCGCCTCTGGCGGTGCTATGGACCGCCCTCAGGCGGACGACCCGGTGCGCCGCGACCGGACTCGGTGTAGACCGGCGCGCCGGCGTCGAGATTGGCCAGCGCGGCCGCGACGCGGCGGGCGGTGAAGTCGGCGCAGCGCTCCTCGACCTGCGCGGGAGTGCAGAACTCGACCGACCGGATCTCGCGGGCCTGGCGGACCACCCGGTCGAGGATCGCCTCCTCCTGGGCGCCGCCGTCGAAGACCAGGCACAGCGCGTCGTCCCAGCCACTCCAGGGCGGCAGCCAGTCGGTGAGCAGCAGCCGGCCCGGGGCGAGGGTCAGGCCGAGCTCCTCGTCGACCTCGCGCGCGACGGCGAGTTGCGGCGACTCGCCGACCTCGACGACGCCGCCGGGCAGGTCCCAGTCCTGCTTGTAGGTGAGCTGGCAGAGCAGCACGCGCGCGTCCGGCGAGCGCACCAGCAGCTGGCTAATCGCGCGCTTGCGCGGCAGGAAGGAGTTGAGCAGGGCGCGGAAGCCCTCGGGCTCGTGCACGGGGGTGTCGGTGGCCAGGCGCGCGTAGACGATCCGGTCGACCGGCGTACCGCTGACGGTGACGCCGCGCATCAAACCCTCGCGGCGCAGCCCGGACCAGGTGGCGGTGCGCTGGGCCACCTCATCGGACGGGTCGACCAGCGCCTCGACGCGCACGTGGTCGACCAGCGCGGCGGCGACCTCGCGGCGGACCACGTCGACCGGCTCGTCGGCGGTCCAGCTGATCCGGGCGACACCGTCCGCGACGGTCGTCACGGTGGTGCTCTGCTCGGTCACGGACGCAAGACTAACGACGCCCGCGAAGCCGGCCGCCCGGCGCGACCGAGGTGACACCTGCGGCCGAAACCCCACGGCCCACGCTCAGCCCCGCCGCCGGAACCACACCGTCGCCAGCGGCGGGACGACGATCGTGGCGCGCGCGGGCTGGCCGGACCAGTCGCCGGGCATGGCGGTGACCGAGCCGTAGTTGCCGACGCCCGAGCCGGTGTAGGCCTCGGCGTCGGTGTTCACGATCTCGTCCCACTCGCCGGCCGCGGGGAGGCCGAGGCGGTAGTCGTCGTGGGGGACCGCGGCGAAGTTCGCGACGCACACCAGGTCCTCCGCGCCGTCGCCGCCGCGGCGTACGAACGAGAAGAGGTTGCGACTGGCGTCGTGGGCGTCGATCCACTGGAAGCCGGCCGGGTCGTGGTCGCGCGACCACAGCGCCGGCGAGGAGCGGTACGCCGCGTTGAGGTCGCGCACCAGCGACTGCACGCCGCGGTGCTCGGGGTGGTCGAGCAGCCACCAGTCGAGCTCGCGGGACTCCGCCCACTCCGACTCCTGGCCGAGCTCGATGCCCATGAACGTCAGCTGCTTGCCGGGGTGCGCCCACATGAAGGCGAGGTAGGCGCGCAGGGTGGCGAGCTGCTGCCAGCGGTCGCCGGGCATCTTGCGCAGCAGGGACCCCTTGCCGTGCACGACCTCGTCGTGGCTGAGCGGGAGCACGAAGTTCTCGGAGAACGCGTAGACGAGCGAGAACGTCATCTCGCCGTGGTGGTAGGCGCGGTGCACCGGCTCGCGGGCGAGGTAGCCGAGCGTGTCGTGCATCCAGCCCATGTTCCACTTGAAGCCGAAGCCGAGCCCGTCCGAGGACGTCGGCCGGGTGACGCCGGGCCACGACGTCGACTCCTCGGCGATCGTGGTGACCCCGGCGACCCGCTTGTAGACGGTCGCGTTCATCTCCTGGAGGAACTGCACCGCCTCGAGGTTCTCGCGGCCGCCGTGGACGTTCGGTGTCCACTCGCCCTCCTCGCGCGCGTAGTCGAGGTAGAGCATCGACGCGACGCCGTCGACGCGCAGCCCGTCGGCGTGGAACTCCTCGAGCCAGTAGAGGGCGTTGGCGTAGAGGAAGTTGCGCACCTCGCGCCGGCCGAAGTCGAAGATGTGCGAGCCCCACTCCCGGTGCCAGCCGCGCTGGGGGTCGGGGTGCTCGTAGAGGGGAGTGCCGTCGAAGCGCGCCAACGCCCACTCGTCGGTCGCGAAGTGGCCGGGCACCCAGTCCAGGATCACGCCGACGCCGGCCCGGTGCAGCCGGTCGACGAGCAGCCGGAAGCCGTCGGGGTCGCCGAAGCGCGCGTCCGGCGCGAAGTACGACGTCACGTGGTAGCCCCACGAGCCGCCGAACGGGTGCTGCATCACGGGCATCAGCTCGACGTGGGTGTAGCCGAGGTCGGCGACGTACGCCGGCAGCTCGTCGGCCAGCTCCTCCCACGACCAGTAGCGGCCGTCGGGGTGCTTCTTCCACGACCCGAGGTGCAGCTCGTAGACGCTCATCGGCTCGGCGACCGGCTGCTTGGCGGCGCGCGCGGACATCCACTCCGCATCGCCCCAGTCGTAGCCGGTCTCGAACACCCTCGACGCGGTGTCGGCGGGCCGCTCGGCCCAGAACGCCATCGGGTCGGCCTTCTCGCGCCACTCGCCGTCGGCGCCGAGGATGACGTACTTGTACGCCGTGCCGCTGCCCACGTCCGGCACGAACAGCTCCCACACGCCGGACGTGCCGAGCTGGCGCAGCGGGTGCTCGCGGCCGTCCCAGCTGTTGAAGTCGGCCTTGAGCCGGATCGCGCGGGCGTTCGGCGCCCACACCGCGAACGAGGTGCCGGTGACCGGCTCCAGCGCGCCGGGATAGCGGTGCACCCGGGCGCCGAGCACCTCCCACAGCCGCTCGTGCCGGCCCTCGTTGATCAGGTGCAGATCCACCTCGCCGAGCGTCGGCAGGAAGCGGTAGGGGTCGTCGACGACGTGCTCGTCCGGCCCGTAGTTGACCGCGATCCGGTAGTCCGGGACGTCCGGCAGCGGGATCACGCCGGCCCAGATGCCCTCGTGCTCGTGGGCGAGCTCGGTCTCGCCGCCTTCCCAGCGCACGGCCATCCGGGACGCCAGCGGCTTGAGCACGCGGACGGTCACGCCGCCGTCGTGCGGGTGCGGCCCGAGCACGCCGTGGGGGTTGCCGTGCTCGCCGTGCGCGACCTGACTCAGCTCGCTCGGGGGGACGGCCATCACCTCGGGGGCGGGCTTCATGGGGCTCCGATCCTCGCCACGGCCTCGAGCGGGATCGCCACCCAGGCCGGGCGGTTGCGGGTCTCGTAGACGGTCTCGTACACGGCCTTGTCGGCCTCGTAGGCCGCCAGCAGCATCCGGTGCTCCTCGGCGATCTCGCCACCGGCGTACGCCGCGAGGAAGTGGTTGCGGTTGCGGTGCGCCCACTCCTCGGCCCGGTAGGCGCGCTGGTCGGCGCCGTCGCCGTCGTCGTCGCCGAACTGCCGCTCGACCACGTGCGGCACGTAGTCGAAGGAGCGCAGCATCCCGGCGACGTCGCGCCAGGGCGAGTCCGGCCGGAGCCGCTCGGCCAGCGGCCTGGCCGGCTCGCCCTCGAAGTCGACGATCTTCCAGCCCCGGCTGGTGCGCAGGGTCTGCCCGAGGTGCAGGTCGCCGTGGATCTGCTGCACGGCGACGTCGTCCAGCTCGCGCAGGCGGGCGTACGCCGCCCGCAGCCGGTCGGCGTGGGCGGCGAGCTCGGGCACGACCGGGAGCGCCGCGTCGAGGCGGGCGTCCATGGCGTCGGCGAGCCCGCGCGCCGCGGCGCCGTCGAGCCGCTCGACCGGGAAGTGCCCGGCGAGCACGTCGTGCACCTCGCGCAGCGCGACGCCGAGCCGCTCGGCCTCGGCCGCGAAGTCGCCGCCGGCCTCGTGGGCGTGCAGGTCGGCCTCGGCGTATAGGTTGCGGACGCTCGCGAGCGCGAGATCCCAGCCGTCGCTGGCGGTGCGCAGGAACTCCTGGAGCATCGCCAGCTGGACGGTGGTCTGCGCCTCCTCGTCGACCCAGTCCAGCCACCCGTAGAGCCTCGCGATGTGGTCGGAGCCGGCGCGGGTGAGCACGTCGTGGACGCTGATGTCGGGGTTCACGCCGGGGGTGATCTTGCGGAACACCTTCATCAGGGCGTCCTCGCCGTAGGCGACCGAGGAGTTGGACTGCTCGCCGGAGAAGAGCGCCGAGTGCGCCTCGAGGTCGAGGTCGTGGCCCTCGAGCCGGTGGAAGCGCAGCCCGCTGGCGTCGTTGAGGTTGCCGCCCGGCTCGCGGGCGGCGTCGTCGAAGGCCCGCTGCCAGCAGGACATCGCGACCCGGTCGTGGAGGGCGTCGTAGGCGTGCACCCAGCCGTGGCCGGGCTCCTCCCACCACCCGATGAAGGCGTGGTCGAGCCGGGTCTCCGGATGCTCGTAGAACGCCATCGGGACCTGGTAGACCTCCGACCCGCCGGCGTCGTCGCCGTAGGCGACCTCGACCAGGTCGACGACCACGGTCGGGTCGTCCGCCGGCCCGCACGGCACCACGCCGACCCGACGGGCCGAGGCGACCTCGAAGGGCCGCCCCTTGCCGCCGAACCAGCGGGTCCGCTCCAGATATCGCGCGAAGACTTCGGGCTCTGGGGTCACAGCAGCAGCCCCTCCTCGGTGGTCTCGGGGGCGGCGGTCAGCCGGAACCAGTAGAAGCCGTAGCCGGCGAGCGTGAGGAGGTACGGCAGCTCGCCGATCTCCGGGAACGGCACGCCGCCGAGCAGCTCGACGGGCCGCCGGCCCTCGAACCGGCGCAGGTCGAGCTCGACCGGCTGCGGGAACCGGGACAGGTTGTTGACGCAGAGGATCAGGTCCTCGCCCTGCTCGGCGACGTGCTCGCGCACGTAGGACAGCACCGACGGGTTCGAGCCGCCGAGGTCGTGGAAGGCTCCGAGGCCGAAGGCCGGGTGGTTGCGGCGCGCGTGGATCATCCGCCGCGTCCAGTGCAGCAGCGACGAGCCGTTCTCGAGCTGGGCCTCCACGTTGACCGACTGGTACCCGAACACCGGGTCCTGGATGACCGGGCGGTCCAGCTTGCCGGGGGTCGCGGAGGAGAACCCGGCGTTGCGGTCGGCGGTCCACTGCATCGGCGTACGCACGCCGTCGCGGTCGCCGAGCCAGATGTTGTCGCCCATGCCGATCTCGTCGCCGTAGTAGAGGACCGGCGAGCCCGGCAGCGACAGCAGGAGCGCGTTGAAGAGCTCCATCTGGTTCATGTCGTTGTCGAGCAGGGGAGCCAGGCGCCGGCGGATGCCGATGTTCGCCTTCATGCGCGGATCCTTGGCGTACTCGCCCCACATGTAGTCGCGGTCCTCGTCGGCGACCATCTCGAGCGTCAGCTCGTCGTGGTTGCGCAGGAAGATGCCCCACTGGCAGGTCTCGGGGATCGCGGGGGTCTGCTCGAGGATCTCGGAGATCGGGAAGCGGGACTCGCGGCGCACCGCCATGAAGATGCGCGGCATCACCGGGAAGTGGAAGGCCATGTGGCACTCGTCGCCGCCGACGGAGAAGTCGCCGAAGTACTCGACGACGTCCTCGGGCCACTGGTTCGCCTCGCAGAGCAGCACCCGTCCGGGGTACTCGTCGTCGACGACCTTGCGGACCTTCTTGAGCATCTCGTGGGTCTCGGGCAGGTTCTCGCCGTTCGTGCCCGGCCGCTCGTAGAGATAGGGCACCGCGTCGAGGCGGAAGCCGTCCATGCCCATGTCGAGCCAGAAGCGGATCGCGTCGAGGATCGCGTCGTGCACCAGCGGGTTGTCGAAGTTCAGGTCGGGCTGGTGGGAGAAGAACCGGTGCCAGAAGTACTGCTGGCGCACCGGGTCCCAGGTCCAGTTCGACGGCTCGGTGTCGACGAAGATGATCCGTGCGTCCTGGTAGAGCTCGTCGGTGTCGGACCAGACGTAGAAGTCGCCGTACGGCCCGTCCGGGTCGGCGCGCGACTCCTGGAACCACCGGTGCTGGTCGCTGGTGTGGTTCATGACGAAGTCGATGATCACCCGGATGCCGCGCTTGTGCGCCTCGCCGAGGAAGTAGCGGAAGTCGTCGATCGTGCCGATGTCCGGATGGACGTCGGTGTAGTGCGCCACGTCGTAGCCGTCGTCGCGCAGCGGGCTCGGGAAGAACGGTGGGATCCAGAGGCAGTCGACGCCGAGCCACGCCAGGTAGTCCAGCTTCTCGACCAGCCCCCGGAAGTCGCCGGTGCCGTCGGCGTTGGAGTCGCGGAACGCGCGGACCAGCACCTCGTAGAAGACCGCGGTCTTGAACCACTCCGGGGTGTTCTGGCTGAGGACCGTGCTCTCGGCCACCGGCTCGGACATCACCGGGCCCTCCTCACGGCGAGGATGTGCGCGGGCTCGTGGAACGGGTCGAGCCGCACGTAGTTGTGCGCCGTCCAGCTCCAGTCGGCCCCGGTGATCTCGTCGTGCACGACGAACGAGTCGTGCTCGCCGAGTCCGAGCGCCGCCATGTCGAGGTGCACCATGGTCTCCCGGGCCGCGTGCGGGTCCACGTTGACGACCACGATCACGACGTCACCACCGGCCCGCTTGGAGAAGACCAGGATGTTCTCGTCGTCGCTCCGGTGGACCGACAGGTTGCGCAGCAGCTGCAGCGAGCGGTGCCGGCGGCGGATCTCGTTGAGCCGGGTCAGGTACGGCGCCAGGGTGCGTCCCTCGCGCTCCGCGGCCGCCCAGTCGCGGATGCGCACCTGGTACTTCTCGGAGTCGAGGTACTCCTCGCTGCCCGGCCTGACCGCGACGTGCTCGAAGAGCTCGAAGCCGGCGTACACGCCCCAGCTCGGGGACCCGGTCGCGGCGATGGCCGCGCGGATCTTGAACGCCGCCGGGCCGCCGTACTGGAGGAACGCGTGGAGGATGTCGGGGGTGTTGACGAAGAAGTTCGGCCGCATCAGGTGGTCGGACTCCGAGGACACCTCGCGGAGGTACTCCTCCAGCTCCCACTTGGCGTTGCGCCAGGTGAAGTAGGTGTAGCTCTGGTGGAAGCCGACCGCGCCGAGGCCGTGCATCATCGCCGGGCGGGTGAATGCCTCGGAGAGGAAGAGCACGTCGGGGTCGGTGCCTCGCACCTCCTTGAGCAGCCACTCCCAGAACGCCAGCGGCTTGGTGTGCGGGTTGTCGACGCGGAAGATCCGCACGCCGTGGGACATCCACAGCCGCACGATCCGCAGCACCTCCTGGGAGATGCCGGTCGGGTCGTTGTCGAAGTTGACCGGGTAGATGTCCTGGTACTTCTTCGGCGGGTTCTCGGCGTAGGCGATGGTGCCGTCGGCGCGCGTCGTGAACCACTCCGGGTGCGACGCCACCCACGGGTGGTCGGGCGCGGCCTGCAGGGCGAGGTCCAGCGCGACCTCGAGGCCGAGGTCGCGGGCGCGGGCGACGAACGCGTCGAAGTCGGCGAAGGTGCCGAGGTCGGGGTGGATCGCGTCGTGGCCGCCGTGCCTCGATCCGATCGCCCAGGGCGAGCCGGTGGCCTCGGGGCCGGGGTCGAGGGTGTTGTTGGGGCCCTTGCGGTTGACCTCGCCGATCGGGTGGATCGGCGGCAGGTAGACCACGTCGAAGCCCATCGCGGCGACCGCGTCGAGCCGCTCGGCGGCGGTGCGGAAGGTGCCGCTGGCGACCTTGCCGGTCGTGACGTCCTGCGTCGCGCCCTCGGAGCGCGGGAAGAGCTCGTACCAGCTGCTGAAGAGCGCGCGGTCGCGGTCGGCGTACGCCGGGTAGGGGCCCTCGACGGTGAGCAGCTCGCGAATCGGGTGGCTGCGCAGGATCCCGGTCACCTCGGGCGACTCCAGCACCGCGAGCCGGGCGGCGGCCGGGCGGGCGGCGTCCTTGGCCGCCTCGATCGCGCCCTGGAGGACGTGCGCTGCATCGGCGGCCGACGGGTCGCGCGGGTCGAGCGCGCCGAGGACCCGCTCCAGCAGCAGCCCGCCCTCGGTGAACATCAGCTCGACGTCGACGCCGGCGGGGACCTTCACCCCGGCGTGGTGCTGCCAGGTCGCCAGCGGGTCGGACCACGCCACGACCTCGAAGCTCCAGGCGCCCTCGGCGTCCGGGGTCACCCAGGCCTCGTAGCGGTCGGGGACCTCGGCGTCCTCGACCATCCGCGCCGGCGGCCGGCGCGTGCCGTCCGGCCCGATCAGCACCACCTCGGCGCCGAGCCTGTCGTGCCCCTCGCGGAACACCGACGCCCGCACCGGGAACGGCTCTCCGACCGTCGCCTTCGCGGGTTGCCGCCCGAGGTCGACGAGCGGCGAGACGTTCATGACGGGGATGCGTCCGACCATGTTCTCCAACCTAGTACCCCGACCGGCAGCCTTCGCCCGCTGCGCGCCGCCCATCACGCACTCTCGCTGCGTTGCCGTCGCTCGAAAGACGAACGGGTATGACGTCGCTCCGGCGCCTTGCGAGAGCACGCGCTGGACGACGCTCGCAGGGCAAGGACCACCGGTCGAGGCACTAGCGAGCGGGTGGCGCCGACGGGTATCGCGTACCCGACGGCGCCACCCGGAAACAGGCCGAGCCGTCAGTACACCTGCAGCTCGGCCGCGTGCACGATCGTGCCGCGGTCGGAGCCGGTGGCGCAGTCGGTCGCGTTGGCCGGGTCGTTGTCCTGCTCGCCGGCGTAGCCGGCGTACCCGGTGCACTGGTTCTCCAGGACGACCAGCCGGATCGCGGCCGCCCGAGTCGCCGGTACGGCGAACGAGCGCATCGTCAGGGTCGGCGAGGTCGGACGGGGCCGCACCGACGGGAACGCGTCGCCCGGCGAGGTGTAGAACCGCTTCCAGACCGCCTTTTCGTTGCCGCAGGCGCGCACACACGCCTCCAGGGCGAACCTCCGCAGCGCGGTGAACCGCGAGCCCGAGTCGGGGTCGGGGTCGGCCGCGAGCGGGACCTCGGTCGGGTCGGCCGGGGCCGGGTTCAGCATCGCGCTGACCTGCACCCGGCGCACGGTGCGGACCCCGCCGGCGAGGTCGACGGCGACGTACGGCTTGGACACGTCGACGTTCTCGGCGGTGACGCCGCCCCAGGCGGTCGCCTCGGTGCCGTCGATCAGCGACGCCGCGTTGAGCGAGCCCTCGGTGGCGCCGATCACCTTCGCGCCGTTCGCCTGCGCCGCCAGGTTCCTCGGCAGCCGGAGCCGGACGACCTTGCGCTGCCCGGGCCGCACGGTGATCGCGAACCGCTTGAAGCCGCCCTTCTTCGAGACGGCGAGCATCTCGTAGCGCCCGGCCGTCATCCGCACCGTGCGCCCGACCGGGGTCACCCGGGCCTCGTAGCGGCCGACGTACACCTTGGCCCGGTCCCCGCGGAGGACCACGGTGGCGTTCCGGGACCGCGGCGAGGCGAAGCTCGGCTTCGTCCTGCCGGAGTCGGCGGTCGGCGTCGACGCGCCCTTGCCCATCCCGCGGCGCGCGAACGCCGCCCACATCACGTCGAGATCCTTGCCGCCGAAGCGCATCTTGTCGGCGGCGAGCATGGCGTCGCGGGCGTCGAGCATCGAGGTCGCGCCCTGCTGGAGCAGGAAGGCGTCGAACATCAGCTGGACCCAGCGGCGGTTGCCCGGGCACCTGCTCGCCGGCAGCGGGCTCTGCACGGCCGTCGCCTGCGCGCACCGGAGCTGGAGGCCCTTGTTGGAGTAGGGGAACCTCGCGTTCCACTTCCGCACCAGCGCCTGGCGGACCTCCCACATCGTGCCGGTCCAGATCTCGCCGTCGGCGTGGACCTGGTTGCCGGTGATGTCGTAGCCCACACCCGAGTAGTTGAGCGGGTTGCGGTTCGGCGCGAAGTTGCGGATCCCGGTGACCTGGTTGCCGGTGGCGTACGGGCCGACCGCCCACCGGTTCTTCGCACCGGTCCGGTAGCCGTGGCTGAAGAGGTACTCGCCGCCGACCAGGTCGCCCCACGACTCGCCCATCGCGCCGCCCTGCGCGGAGGTCAGCCCCTCGTCCGGCCCGCCGACCATCCGGTTGCTGATCGCGTGCGTGTACTCGTGGCCGACGATGCTCATGTCGAGCGAGCCGTCGGCGCACGGGGAGTAGAACGCGCCGGCGATCGGCTGGAAGAGGTACTGGTTCGTGATACCGGGTACGCCGTCTTGCAGCGTGATCTGGTTGGCGTTGTCCCGTCCCAGCAGCAGCGGCTGGCCACCGGTGATCGCGCCGGCCTGGACGTTGCCGATCTCCTCGTCGCCCTCGACGCCGCCCCGGCCGAGGTTGCTGGTCTGCATGTTGTAGTTGGCCTCGGTGAAGCCCAGGTAGTAGGAGTAGTCGTGCATCCGGTTGTGCGAGACGAACAGGTTGCCGGTCGCGGCGTCGATGTCGTTGCCGCCGGGCACCAGGTTCGCCGGGTCGCACTGGGAGTTGTTCCACGCGTCGGTGAACTCGGTGGTGTACTCGCGCGTCGGCGAGACCGGCGCCTGCGCCGTACCGCCCGGGGCGAGTGGGTTGAGCCACGCCTCGCGGGTGCTGGCGTTGTTGCCGAGGGTGGTCATCGTCGCCGCCCCGGTCGACGGGACGGTGTCCCAGGGGCCGGGGGCGGCGACGTTGCGGAACGCACCGGTCGGCGCGGTGCAGCCCGGACCGGCGACCCAGCAGCCGACGACGGAGTTGGCCGGCGTGCGGTCCGGCGAGTAGTCCAGCGCCGGGTTCGCGGTGAAGTAGCGCCACTTCGCCGGGAACGAGGTGTCACCGGTGGACGGCCCCGCGGTGTCGCTGGTCGCCACGCTCGCGGCGTAGTTGCCCGGCGGGACGAACGGCACCGTCGGGTCGGCGAACGGGCAGACCTGCATCGAGTAGATGCCGGCCGGGATGCTGTCGGCGGCGTACGTCGCGGTCTCGGGGCTGGTGCCGAGGTCGCCGGTGACCAGGAGCTGGCCGTTCGGGTCGAAGATCTTGACCTCGATGTCGTTGAGCGAGTTGGCCGCGGCGGCGACCGCGACGATCTGCTTGGTGGCGTCGTCGGTGAGCTCGAACTCGTGCTTCGGGCCGCACTCGGTGGCGGTGATCTCGCCCTGGAACTGGAAGGCGTCGGAGCTGTTCTCGGCCTGGTTCTGCCGGTGCAGGATCTCGCCGGTCACGCCGTCGACCATGAGCGTGTAGGCGAACGCCGACCCCTTCTGTACGTCGAGCACGTTGGTCTCGAAGACCGGGCGCACCGTGCCGTCGGCGAGCGCGAGGGCGCGCAGCCGGACCAGCTGGGGCTGCGCGAAGCCCGGCACGGAGAGGCGGCTCCAGCCGGCGACGGCCTGGGAGGTGATGTCGCCGAGGGCGCCGGGGTCGCGGCCGACGTTGGCGGCGGCCCTCGCGAACGCCTGGACGGGGGAGAGGCTCGGCTCCGGCGCGGCGCCGGCCGCCTTCACGATCGACGAGGAGGCGTAGGCGATCTCGCCGTTCGCGACGCCGACGGTGACCATGCTGCCGAGCGCGGGTGTGAGGTCGCCGAAGCGCTGGCGGAACAGCACCGCGCGGGCGCCGCTCTGCGCGAAGCGCTGGACGTTGACGAGCTCGAGGCCGTCGACCGCGCCGGGGGTGAGCCCGAAGACGGCGGCGTTGTCGCGCAGCCAGGCGCGGGCCGCGACGGCCGGGTCACTCGATGTGGCGGGAGCGAGGACGCCGTCGGCCGGGAGGAGCGAGGACGGCGTACCGAACTGGTTCCAGCGGACGTCGACCGCGCCGAGGCCGGCCGCGGCCGCGCGCTGCGCGGCGGAGGGGGGCGCGGTGCCGCGGGTGTCGAGGTCGGCGAGCCCGGCGGGGGTGTCGGCCAGGGTGCCGAGCGGGGCCGCGTCCGTGGCGGCGTCCGTGGTGGCGGAGGGAGCGCTGGTGGCGCTCGTGGCGAGGGCGGGGAGCTGCGTGAGGCCGGGGACCAGGGTGGCGGTCAGGAGGGCCATCGCGGCGGCGACGCGGTAGCGGGTCATGACCCGCCTCAACGGCGGACACGGGGGTTCGTTATGTGAACTTCGGACAAGACTGCTTTGATCGTTCCAAGGGATTGGCGGTAGCGTCCGAGCCGTGCGTGCCATCCGTCGCTTCACCGTCCGTCCCGTCCTGCCCCCGGCGCTCGCCGCGCTGGGCGAGCTCGCCGGCAACCTCCGCTGGTCCTGGCACCCGGAGACCCAGGACGTCTTCGCCTACGTCGACGCCGACCTGTGGGAGTCCACCGGCCGCGACCCGGTCAAGCTGCTCGGCGCGGTGTCGCCGCAGCGCCTGAGCGAACTGGCCGAGGAGGGCGAGTTCCTGTCCAGGCTCAGCACCGCGGCAGACGACTTGCGGAGGTACCTGTCCGGCGACCGTTGGTACCAGAAGCGGCACGCGGCCGGGCCGCGCGCGATCGCCTACTTCTCGCCGGAGTTCGGCATCACCGCCGTGCTGCCGCAGTACTCCGGCGGCCTCGGCATCCTCGCCGGCGACCACCTCAAGGCCGCCAGCGACCTGGGCGTGCCGATCCTCGGCGTCGGCCTGCTCTACCGGCACGGCTACTTCAAGCAGTCGCTGTCGCGCGAGGGCTGGCAGCAGGAGACCTACCCGGTCCTCGACCCCGACGGCCTGCCGATCTCGCTGCTGCGGGAGGAGAACGGCGAGCGCGCGATGATCGGCATCTCCCTGCCCGACGGGCCGGACCTGCTGGCGCGGATCCTGGTCGCGAGCGTCGGCCGGGTGCCGCTGCTGATGCTCGACACCGACGTCGAGGGCAACCCCGACCACTACCGCGACGTGACCGACCGGCTCTACGGCGGCAACAGCGAGCACCGGCTGCGCCAGGAGCTGCTGCTCGGCGTCGGCGGCGTGCGCGCGATCCGCGCCTACTGCCGGATCACCGGGCACCCCGAGCCCGAGGTCTTCCACACCAACGAGGGCCACGCCGGCTTCCTCGGCCTGGAGCGGATCCGCGAGCTGACCGTGGCCGAGGGCGGCCCGCGGCTCGACCTGGAGACCGCGCTCGAGGTCGGCCGCGCGTCGACGGTGTTCACCACGCACACCCCGGTGCCGGCGGGCATCGACCGGTTCCCGCGGACGCTGGTCGAGCAGTACTTCGGCGAGGCCGGCCCGGTGCCCGGCGTACCCGTCGAGCGGATCCTGGCCCTCGGCGCCGAGGACTACGAGGGCGGCGACGCCTCGGTCTTCAACATGGCCGTGATGGGCTTCCGGCTCGCGCAGCGCGCCAACGGCGTCTCGCGGCTGCACGGCCACGTCAGCCGCGGCATGTTCAGCGGGCTGTGGCCGGCCTTCGACGAGGCCGAGGTGCCGATCGGCTCGATCACCAACGGCGTGCACGCCCCGACCTGGGTCGCGCGCGAGATGTTCGACCTCGCGGCCGCCCAGGGCGTCGACAGGGACGCCGACGACGTGGACGCCTTCTGGGCCGCGGTCGACAAGGTGCCCGGCGACCAGGTGTGGGCGACCAAGCGCGCGATGCGCGAGCGGCTCGTGCTCGACGCGCGCAGGCGGCTGGCGAAGTCGTGGGAGAAGCGCGGCGCCGCCCGGGCCGAGCTCGGCTGGATCGACGGCGCGCTCTCGCCCGACGTGCTCACCATCGGCTTCGCGCGGCGCGCGGCGTCGTACAAGCGGCTGACGCTGATGATGCGCGACCCCGAGCGGCTCAAGCGGCTGCTGCTGCACCCCGAGCGACCGGTCCAGCTGGTGATCGCGGGCAAGGCGCACCCGGCCGACGACGGCGGCAAGAAGCTGATCCAGGACATCGTCCGGCTCTCCGACGACCCGGAGATCCGGCACCGGATCGTGTTCCTGCCCAACTACGACATCGCGATGGCGCAGCCGCTCTACCCCGGCTGCGACGTGTGGCTAAACAACCCGCTGCGCCCCTACGAGGCGTGCGGCACCTCGGGCATGAAGGCCGCGCTCAACGGCGGCCTCAACCTGTCGGTGCTCGACGGCTGGTGGGACGAGTGGTACGACGGCGACAACGGCTGGGCGATCCCCACCGCCGACGGGGTCGAGGACGTCGACCATCGCGACGACCTCGAGGCGGCGGCGCTCTACGACCTCATCGAGCACGAGGTCGCCCCGCGCTTCTACGACACCGACGGCGACGGCGTACCCACGCGCTGGCTGGAGATGACCCGGCACACGCTGAAGTCGCTCGGCCCCAAGGTGCTCGCCACCCGGATGGTCCGCGACTACGTGCGCGAGCTCTACCTGCCCGCCGCGACCACCGCGCGCCGTCTCAACTCCGACTACGCCGGCGCCGCCGAGCTCGCCGCGTGGAAGAAGCGGGTGCGCGCGGGCTGGCCCGCGGTCCGCGTCGAGCACGTCGAGAGCAGCGGCGTCGGCGACGCCCCGGAGGTCGGCGACGCCGTCAGCGTGCGGGCGTTCGTCGCCCTCGGCCCGCTCGCACCCGAGGACGTCGACGTCCAGCTCGTGCACGGGCGCAGCACCGGGGAGGACGAGCTCGTCGACACCGTCGTGGACTCGATGCGCGTCGCGGAGTCCTACGAGGGCGGCCGGCACCGCTTCGACGGCACCGTCACCCTCGACCGCTCCGGCGCCTTCGGCTACACCGTCCGCGTCATCCCGCGCAACGACCTCCTCGCCTCGCCCGCCGAGCTCGGCGTCGTCGCCCTCCCCTGAGTCGCCGACTCGGCGCGTCTTGCCCGCTGGAGGGGTGCGAGTCGGCGCGTCTTGCCCGCTGGTGGGGTGCGAGTCGGCGCGTCTTGCCCGCTGGTGGGGTGCGAGTCGGCGCGTCTTGCCCGCTGGAGGGGTGCGAGTCGGCGCGTCTTGCCCGGGTCATCCCCAGGGCTTGTGGACGGAGCGGGCAACTTGCGCCGACTCGGCAGTTCTTGGCGGGCAACTTGCGCCGAGTCGCGCCTCAGCGGTCCCGGACGAGCCGGTCCACGACGTCGGACAGGTCGCCGGGGTCGAGGGTGGGTCCGACCGGTACGCCGTCGCGGCGGATCTCGACCTGGCCCCAGCATGAGGTCTCCACGGACATCGTCACGGTGGCGTCGGCGGTATCGAAGGTCAGCGTGATCGACGGCCGCGGGTCGCCCGGGAACAGACAGAGGCCCGCCGGCGCCGGACGGGTCGACGCGTAGAGCCCGTTGACGGTGTCGACCAGGAGGTCGATCGCGCCCGAGTCGTCGGGCCGGGCGAGGCGCACGGGCGCGACCCGGCGGTTGCCCGCCGGGTCCGCGACGACGCGCTCGATGTCGACCGCCGTGACCGGGCCGTCGACGTACGACTCGGCCGTCCGGACGGCCCGCGCCGCCGTGAAGGTGTCCGCCCGCACGAGCGTGCGGCCGCCCACCTCGAGCCACTGCACGACCATGTCGATGCCGGTGAAGGCTGCCGCGTCGCCCGGCGGGTCCTGGACGTAGTCGACGTATCGGACCTCCTCGGGACCGACACTGCCCACGCCCCCGTCCCGTCTCGTTCCCGGCGGTCGATGGCTGAGGAGATAGGCCTCGACCACGTCCGCGGTGGACGGCACCGTCCACCAGGCGGTCCGGGTGAGCGTTCCGTCGGACGGGCCGACGGTCAGACCCGAGTCCGCCGGCCAGCCCTCGGGCTCCCCGCGCAGTCGGGTCGACCGCTCCGGCACCGGGAGGCTCGCGAGGATCTGCTCCGACTCGGCCGCCGCGGCCAGCCGGTTCAGCCGGTAGGTGGGGGCCGGGCTCGCCGGCGGTGACGGTGTCGGGCCGGCGACCGGTGGTGCGGGGTCGCCGCCGACCACGGTCACCGCGAGGACGGTCGCCAGTACGGCGACAGCGGCCGCGGCGGCGTACGCCGGCCAGGCCCGCCGCGGTCCGGGCGGCACCCCCGCGACGATGGCACGCGCGACGTCCGGGTCGGCCAGCGACTCGCGTGAGGCGAACGTGTCCCGGAGCAGGGTGCCGAGCTCGTCGTCGGTCCAGGTCATGTCTCCTCCTCGGCGAGTCGGGCCCGCAATGCGGCCAGGCCGCGGAACGCGTGCGAGCGCACCGTCGTCTCGGCGCACCCGAGCAGACCGGCGATCTCGGCGTCCGGAAGGTCCTCGTAGTACCGCAGCACGAGCACGGCGCGCTGCCGCGGCCGGAGCGTCGCCAGCCAGCGCCACGCCTCGTCGCGCAGGTCGACCGTGTCCACGCCCGCGGGCGCCACGGGCTCGGCCGTCACGTCCTCCGACGAGACGGTCCGCACCCGGCGAGACAGCCGCCGGCCGTGGGAGTGGTGCTCGTTGAGCAGCACCTTGCGCAGGTACGCCGCCGGAGCGGTCATCGCCGCGACCCGGTCGCCGTGCCGTGCCGCCCTGAGCAGGCTGGCCTGCAGCAGATCCTCCGCGTCCGCCGCGCTGCCGGTGAGCATGACCGCGAGCCGCAGCAGCGCGGGTGCGTGGGCGGTCACGACGTCGGCGTACGTCCGCGGCTCGGCGATGTCGGTCACCTCCACCCTCCCTAGAACGCCGTGCCGTGGCACCGCGTTGCGGGCCGCCTCAGTACACGTACTCAGGCCTCGCGGATCACGACGACGGTCCGGCGACCGAGCGAGAGCCGGTCGCCGGCCTTCACCTGGGTGCCGGACGGCAGCTTGACGTCGGTGGAGAGCACGACCTCGCCGTACTGGACCCAGTCGTTCTCGGGGAACGTGATCCGCTGCGGCAGCCAGTCGGAGTTGAACCAGAGCATGAACGACGTGTCGACCTGCTGCTCCCCTCGCGGGCCCGGTGCGCGCAGCGGCGCGCCGGAGACGAACATGCCGATCGCGCGCAGGTTCGGGTCGTGCCAGTCCTCGTCGGTCATCTCGCGGCCCGAGGGGTGCAGCCAGGCGAGGTCCTTCGGGCCGCCGTGGATCGCGGGCCGGCCCTCGAACCAGTGCCGCTGGCGCAGCGCCGGGTGCTCCCGCCGGAGCCGCAGCGCGGTCTTGGCGACCTCGTAGACGTCCAGCCAGGCGTCGTCGGGGCGCCAGTCGATCCAGGAGATCTCGTTGTCCTGGGCGTAGGCGTTGTTGTTGCCGCGCTGGGTGCGGCCGCGCTCGTCGCCGGCGGTGATCATCGGGACGCCGTTGGACAGGCACAGCGTGGCCATCATGTTCGCGGCCTGCCGCCGCCGCACCGCGACCAGCGCGGGGTCGTCGGTCTCGCCCTCGGCGCCGTGGTTCCACGACCGGTTGTTGTCGGTGCCGTCGCGGTTGTCCTCGCCGTTCGCCTCGTTGCGCTTGTGCTCGTAGCTCACCAGGTCGCGCAGCGTGAACCCGTCGTGGGCGGTCAGGAAGTTGATCGAGGCGTACGGCGACCGCCCGTCGTCCAGGTAGAGGTCCGACGAGCCGGCCAGCCGGGTGGCCACGGTGCGGATACCGGAGGAGTGGTTGCGCCAGAAGTCGCGGATCTCGTCGCGGTACTGGTCGTTCCACTCCACCCATGGCGGCGGGAACTCGCCGAGCCGGTAGCCCTCCATCGAGGCGTCCCACGGCTCGGCGATCAGCTTCACGTGCCGCAGGATCGGGTCCTGGCCGATCGCCATCAGCAGGTGGTTGTCCATGTCGACCCGGTGGCCCACCCGCGTCAGCGCCGACATCAGGTCGAAGCGGAACCCGTCGACGTGCATCTCGGTGACCCAGTAGCGCAGCGAGTCGAGGATCAGCCGGAGCGCGAACGGGTCGGAGGCGTCGACGGTGTTGCCGCAGCCGGTCACGTCCCAGTAGGCGTCCTGGAACGGCGCCCCGGGCTCGCTCTCGCCGACCCGGCAGTAGAAGCCGCGGTCGTCGAGGCCGCGGAAGGAGAGCGTCGGCCCGAGCGGGCCGGCCTCGGCGGTGTGGTTGTAGACGACGTCGAGGACGACCTCGAGCCCGGCCGCGTGGAACGCCCTGACCAGCTGCTTGAACTCGGTGACCTGCTGGCCGCGGTCGCCGCCGGCGGCGTAGGCGTTGTGCGGCGCGAAGTAGCCGATCGAGTTGTAGCCCCAGTAGTTCGTCAGCCCGCGCTCGACCAGCGCCGGCTCCGACACGAACTGGTGCACCGGCAGCAGCTCGACCGCCGTGACGCCGAGGTCCCTGAGGTAGTCGATGACCGCAGGCGTCGCGAGCCCGGCGTACGTCCCGCGCAGCTCCTCGGGCACCCGGTCGTGCAGGGCGGTCATGCCCTTGACGTGCAGCTCGTAGATGACGCTGTCGCGCCAGCGGTGGCGCGGTGGCCGGTCGTCGCCCCAGTCGAAGCGGTCGTCGACGACGACGCCGAGGGGGACGTACGGCGCGGAGTCCGTCTCGCTCATCCGCCCGGGCTCGCCCGGGACGTAGCCGAAGATCGCGGGGTCGACGGTCAGCTCGCCGGAGACCGCTCTCGCGAACGGGTCGAGCAGCAGCTTGTTCTCGTTGAACCGCAGGCCCTGCTCGGGGTCCCAGGGGCCGGCGACCCGGTAGCCGTAGCGCGTCCCCGGCGGCACGTCCGGGATCGCGCCGTGCCAGATGCCCAGCGCCTGCTCGGTCAGCCGGTGCTGGAGCTCGTGGCCCTCGTCGTCGAAGAGCGAGACGAACGCGGCGCTCGCGCGCGGGGCGTGCACCGCGAAGTTCGTCGCCTCCTCGGACCAGGTCGCGCCGAGCGGCCAGTTGCGTCCGGGCCACATGGGCGCGCGCTCGCCGGGGGCACGCCACTGTCCGGGGGTCACCCGCCCCATTGTTCCCGATACGGTCGAGATGCCGGAGAACGGGACAGCAATGAGGAGAGGAGCAGCACATGGGCGAGTTCGTGCGACTGGAGGTGGCCGAGGGCGTCGGCACGATCCGGCTGGACCGGCCGAAGATGAACGCGCTCAACGTGCAGGTCCAGGAGGAGATCCGCGCGGCGGCGCTGGAGGCCACCGAGCGGGACGACGTCAAGGCGGTGGTCCTCTACGGCGGCGAGCGGGTCTTCGCCGCCGGCGCCGACATCAAGGAGATGGCCGACATGTCGTATCCCGACATGGTCAAGCGCTCCGGCGGCCTCCAGTCCTCGTTCACCGCGGTGGCCCGGATCCCGAAGCCGGTCGTCGCCGCGATCACCGGCTACGCGCTCGGCGGCGGCTGCGAGCTCGCGCTGTGCGCCGACGTCCGGTTCGCGGCGCAGGACGCGACGCTCGGCCAGCCCGAGATCCTGCTCGGCATCATCCCCGGCGCGGGCGGGACCCAGCGGCTCACCCGGCTGGTCGGCCCGAGCAAAGCCAAGGACCTGGTCTTCACCGGGCGCTTCGTCCAGGCCGAGGAGGCGCTCGCGATCGGCCTGGTCGACCGCCTGGTCCCGGCCGAGCAGGTGTACGACGAGGCCGTGGCCTGGGCCGCACAGTTCGCCGGCGCCGCGTCGTACGCCCTCCGCGCGGCCAAGGAGAGCATCGACCGGGGCCTCGAGGTGGACCTCGAGACCGGCCTGGAGATCGAGCGGCAGCAGTTCGCGGCGCTGTTCGCGACCGAGGACCGCGCCATCGGCATGCGGTCGTTCGTCGAGAGCGGGCCGGGCAAGGCACGTTTCGAGGGCCGATGATGCGGCCGATGATGCGGCCGATGATGCGGGGAGGGGAGCACCGGTGAGGGGGAGGGTGCGCGCGGTCGTCGCGCAGGCGATCTGGCTCGCCGCCGTCGTCTGCGCACTGTTCCTCGCGGTCGGCGCGCTCCTCGTCGCGCTGGACGCCAACCAGGACAACGCCCTGGTGCGGCTCGTCCTCGACGTCGCCGACGTGGTGGACGTCGAGGTCTTCTCCCGGGGGAACGGCGTCTTCCACTTCACCGGCGCCGACGCCGCGACCAAGAACGCGTTGGCCAACTGGGGTCTCGGCGCGATCGCCTATCTCGTCGTCGGCCGCGTGCTCGAACGCGTCGCCCGACCGTGACAGCCGCGCTGTGACGAAGCCGACCCGGGGGTGAGTTCCGACGCTGTTGACCGGACGGTAGCCTCACGACCACGTCCGCGAGCACAGGAGGGGCCGGGTGCGGCCACAGCCATGAACATTGTCGTGTGTGTGAAGTACGTCCCCGACGCCACTGCCGACCGGCGGTTCGAGTCGGACAACACCGTGGACCGGGTGGGGGTCGACGGGCTGCTCTCGGAGCTCGACGAGTACGCCGTGGAGCAGGCTCTGCAGCTGAAGGAGAAGGCCGGCGACGACGCCACTGAGGTGACCGCGGTGTGCGTGGGCCCGGAGAGGGCGGTCGACGCGGTCCGCAAGGCGCTGCAGATGGGTGTCGACAAGGGCGTGCACGTGGTCGACGACGCGATCGCCGGCTCGGACTACGCGGCGACGTCGCTCGTCCTGGCGAAGGCGATCGAGAAGATCGGCTCTGCTGAGGGTAGGCCCGACATCGTCATGTGCGGCATGGCGTCGACCGACGCGTCGGGTGGCGTGGTGCCCGCGATGCTCGCCGAGCGGCTCGGGCTGCCGCAGGTCACGCTGGCCTCGGTCGTGGAGGCCCAGGGCGACCAGGTGCGGATCAAGCGCGACGGTGACACCGCGACCGAGGTGGTCGGCGGCACGCTGCCGCTGCTGCTGTCGGTCACCGACCAGTCCGGCGAGGCCCGCTACCCGTCGTTCAAGGGGATCATGGCGGCGAAGAAGAAGCCGCTGGAGACATGGTCGCTGGGCGACATCGGCGTCGAGGCGAGCGAGGTCGGCCTGGACGCGGCGTGGACCGTGGTCGAGGAGACCACCGCGCGTCCGCCGCGCACCGCGGGCGAGATCGTCAAGGACGAGGACGGCTCGGGCGCCGCGGCGCTGGCCGAGTTCCTCGCCTCGAAGAAGTTCATCTGAGCTGGTTAGGGGAAGCTGACCGATGTCTGAAGTTCTCGTTCTCATCGACCACGCCGACGGCGCGGTCCGCAAGCCGACCTACGAGCTCCTCACGATCGCCAGGCGGCTGGGCGAGCCCTCGGCCGTGTTCATCGGCGCCGCGGATCAGGCCACCGAGGTGGCCGAGAAGGTCAAGGGGTACGGCGCGGAGAAGGTCTACGTGGTCGACGACGCCCCGATCAAGGGGTACCTCGTCGCGCCCAAGGCCGAGGCGCTGGCCCAGCTCGCCGAGAAGGTCGGGTCCAACGGGGGCGTCGCGGCGATCCTGATCCCGTCCTCCGCCGAGGGCAAGGAGATCGGCGCGCGCCTGTCGATCAAGCTGGAGTCGGGCCTGATCACCGACGCCGTCGACGTACAGGAAGGCGGCGTCGCGACGCAGAGCGTGTTCGCCGGCAGCTTCACCCTGACCGGCAAGGTCACCCGGGGCACCCCGATCATCACGGTCAAGCCGAACGCCGCCACCCCGGAGGAGTCCGCGGGCGCCGGCACCGTCGAGGAGTTCTCCCCGGAGATCTCCGAGGCCGCCAAGGGCGCCCAGATCGTGGCCACCCAGCCGCGCCAGGCGACCGGTCGCCCCGAGCTCACCGAGGCCGCGATCGTGGTCTCCGGCGGTCGCGGCACCGGCGGCAACTTCGAGCCGGTCGAGGCGCTGGCCGACGCCCTCGGCGCGGCCGTGGGCGCCTCGCGCGCCGCGGTCGACTCGGGCTGGATGCCGCACACCTTCCAGGTCGGCCAGACCGGCAAGACCGTGTCCCCGCAGCTCTACGTCGCCAACGGCATCTCCGGCGCGATCCAGCACCGCGCCGGCATGCAGACCTCCAAGACCATCGTCGCGGTCAACAAGGACGAGGAGGCCCCGATCTTCGAGCTCGTCGACTTCGGCGTCGTCGGAGACCTCCACACCGTCCTCCCCGCCCTCACCGAGGAAGTCACCAAGCGCAAGGGCTGACGGCGGACATTGGCCCTACCCTCGACCCATGAGCAGTCCCGTCATCGAGGTGGCCGAGCAGGCCCGCGAGGCCAGCCACGGCCTGGCCCTGGCCACCCGCGCGCAGAAGGACGCCGCGCTCCACGCGATGGCCGACGCCCTCCTGGCGGCCGAGGAGACGATCCTCGCGGCCAACGCCGAGGACGTCGCCCGCGCCGAGGAGGGCGGTACGCCGACCAGCATCGTCGACCGGCTCCGGCTCACGCCCGAGCGACTGGCCGGGATGGCGCAGGGGCTGCGCGACGTCGCCGGCCTGCCCGACCCGGTGGGCGAGGTCGTCCGCGGCAGCACGCTCGCGAACGGCCTCGAGCTGCGCCAGGTGCGGGTCCCCTTCGGGGTCGTCGGGATGATCTACGAGGCCCGCCCCAACGTCACCGCCGACGCCGCCGGCATCTGCCTGAAGTCCGGCAACGCCGTGCTCCTGCGCGGCAGCTCCAGCGCCCGCTCCAGCAACGCGGCGATCGTCGCGGCTCTGCGCGCCGCCGTCGCGAGCACCGGCCTGGACGCCGACGTGGTCCAACTCGTGCCCGGCGACACCCACGACAGCGTCAAGGAGCTGATGCGCGCCCGCGGCCACGTCGACGTGCTGATCCCGCGCGGCGGCGCCGGCCTGATCCGCTCGGTCGTCGAGGAGTCCACGGTGCCGGTGATCGAGACCGGCGTCGGCAACTGCCACGTCTACGTCGACCACGCCGCCGACCTCGACAAGGCGCTCGCGATCGTGCTCAACGCCAAGACGCAGCGCACCAGCGTCTGCAACGCCGCCGAGTCGCTGCTCGTCCACGCCGACCTCGCCGAGACCTTCGTCCCGCGCGCGGTCGGCGCCCTCCAGGACGCGGGCGTCACGATCCACGGCGACACCGTCTTCCAGGCGTACGACGGAGTGGTGGCCGCCACCGACGACGACTTCGCCTCGGAGTACCTCTCCCTCGACATCGCCGCGGCCGTCGTACCCGACCTCGACGCGGCGATCCGGCACATCCGCCGCTTCTCCAGCCAGCACACCGAGGCGATCGTGACCGAGGACGTCGCCGCCGCGCGGCGGTTCACGGCGGCCGTCGACTCCGCGGCGGTGCTCGTGAACGCGTCGACCCGGTTCACCGACGGGGGCGAGTTCGGCTTCGGCGCGGAGATCGGGATCAGCACCCAGAAGCTGCACGCGCGCGGCCCGATGGGGCTGCCGGAGATGACGTCGACCAAGTACGTCGTGACCGGCGACGGACACACCCGCTGAGACCGGTAGGGTAGGCACCATGCTGAATCCGAGCGTCGTCGTCCGCCTCGCGGAGGAGCAGGCCGTCAACGAGAGCGTGCCGAACCCGTGGCTCGTCGGCGGCATCACGCTGGCGATCCTTCTCGCACTCCTCATCGGGCTGCTGATCTTCGGCTCAGGTCGCGAGCACAGCTGACCAGTCGCGTCGGTGTCATGGGCGGCACCTTCGACCCGATCCACCACGGGCACCTCGTGGCGGCGTCGGAGGTGCAGGCGTGGTTCGACCTCGACGAGGTCGTCTTCGTCCCGACCGGTGACCCCTGGCAGAAGTCCGACCGGGTCGTCACCCCGGCCGAGCACCGCTACCTGATGACGGTCATCGCGACCGCCTCCAACCCCCGTTTCACGGTCTCCCGCGTCGACGTCGACCGCGCCGGCCCGACGTACACGATCGACACGCTGCGCGACCTGCGCGCGCAGCGGCCGGACGCCGAGCTGTACTTCATCACCGGCGTCGACGCCCTCGCCGACATCTTCAGCTGGCGCGACGCCGGGGAGCTGTTCGAGCTCGCACAGTTCGTCGGCTGCACGCGGCCCGGGTACGCCCTGGACGAGGCGGCGATCGGGGCGATCCCCGCCGATCGGGTGACGATGGTGGAGATCCCCGCTCTCGCGATCTCGTCGACGGACTGCCGGGACCGCACCCGGCGCGGCGAGCCGGTCTGGTACCTCGTGCCGGACGGCGTCGTGCAGTACATCGCCAAGCACCACCTGTATCCCCAGGACCCTGTCGGAGACTCGCCGTGACCGCCACCGACCATGCCCTCGAGCTCGTGCACGCCGCCGCCCGCGCGGCCTCGGAGAAGCTCGGCCAGCAGATCGTCGCCTTCGACGTGAGCGAGCAGCTCGCGATCACCGACGCGTTCGTGCTCGCCTCGGCGACCAACGACCGCCAGGTGAAGGCGATCGTCGACGAGGTCGAGGACCGGCTCCGCGAGATCGGCGCCAAGCCGGTACGGCGCGAGGGCGAGCGTGACGGCCGCTGGGTGCTCATCGACTACGGCGTGATCGTCGTGCACGTGCAGCACGAGGAGGAGCGGCAGTTCTACGCGCTCGAGCGGCTCTGGCGCGACTGCCCGACCATCGAGCTGCCGGCCGACGTCGTCTCCCATGAGCGCTAGGCGGCTGATCCTCCTCCGGCACGGCCGGACCGCCTGGAACGCCGAGCAGCGGATCCAGGGCCAGCTCGATGCCGAGCTCGACGACACCGGTCACCGCCAGGCCGCCGCGGTCGCATCCGTGCTCGCCGCGCTGTCACCGGCCGCCCTGTGGTCCAGCGACTCCGCGCGTGCCCGGCAGACGGCGGCGTACCTCGCCAAGGAGACCGGCCTCGAGCCGACGTACGACGCCCGGCTGCGTGAGTACGACCTCGCCGGCTGGCAGGGGCTGACCCACGATGACCTGGTCGGCACCCCCGGCTTCGAGGAGTTCCGCCGCGGCGACTTCGACGTCGTGCCCGGGGGAGAGACCGCCACCGCGGTCGCCACCCGCATGGTCGCTGCCGTCTCCGAACTGCTCGCCTCGATCGGCCCCGGCGAGCTCGCCGTCGCCGTCTCGCACGGCGCCGCGATCCGCGACGCCGTACCCCTCCTCCTCGGCTGGCCGGCCACCGAGCGCGCCGCGCTGCACGGCCTGGACAACTGCGGCTGGGCCGAGCTCGACACCTCCGGCGACGGCCCGATGCGACTGTCGGCGTACAACCGCGTCGTGCTGGTCTGAGGCTGCGGGCTTCCCCGATGCACCGTGGAACCTTGACGTTCTCGGGCCAAACTTCGGCCGAGAGGTGCCAGCTCTCCCCGAACAGTCCCGCGGTCCGCGTCGCTCACCACCCCGATTTCGCTTCGGCTCCGGCGTTGGCTAGTATTCCGCGAGTTGTCGTCCCGCAGGGAGAGCAACGAGTTCGGGGCTGTGGCGCAGCTGGTAGCGCATCTGCATGGCATGCAGAGGGTCAGGGGTTCGAGTCCCCTCAGCTCCACAATTGAAGACGTACTAGAACACCTGACATCGGTAGATGTCGGGACTGGTGCGAGGGCGGCGAAGGGCTCAGCGAGCCGGATCGTCGCCCTTTCGTCTTCGCTGATCTCGATGCCGTCGGTGAAGGCTTGGTTCGCCAGCCGCTTGCCTTGCTCGTCGGTCCGGGCGTAGAGGGTGGCGCAGTCGACCAGCAGGCTGAGTGCGGTGCTGAGTTGCTTGCGTGATCCCTCGTGGTGGTCGTGCTCGCTGGCGAGCCGGCGGTCGATGTCAGCGAGTCTGGCTCGGATGCGGTCTTGGTGACGCTTGAGAGTGTCGAGGTCGATCGCGTCGGCGAAGTGTGCGGCGAGCAGTTTGTCGCTCTCGTTCTGGAGCCGCTTGCGGTTCTCGGTCAACTCGGCCAGTTCTTGGGAGCGGGAGGCGAGGCGTTCGTCGAACGCGGCCTCGACCTGCGCCGCGAGCGCCGCGTACTGCTCCTCGGTGATCGTGATGTCTCGGTAGCAGTCGGCGACGAGTTGCTCGGCGATCCCGACGGGCACGGCGCGGCGGGTGCAGTTCTTTCGCTTGGAGGCACGGCCGGAGCAGACGTAGTAGGCGTACCGGACGCCCTGCTTGTTGGCGGGAAAGTCCAGTTGCATCCGCGACCCACACGCACCGCAGAACAGCGTGCCTTTCAGGTAGTGGTCGTGGCTGCGTCGCCGCTCGGCGGCGATCTTGCGGGCGTCCAGGAGCGTCTGGACCTGTTGCCAGGTCTCGATGTCGATCAGCGGCTCGTGGGCGCCGGCCTGTTCTGCGCCCTTGTAGCGGACCATGCCGATGTAGTAGGGGTTGCGCAGCAGCTTGAAGAACCCCGAGCGCGCCACCGGGCCAGAGGCGCGTTTCGGGGTCGGGACGGTGGTGAGGCCGCGGGCGGTCACGTCGGCCAGGAGACTGACCACGGTGTGCTCGCCGGTGGCGTACTGCTCGAACACCCACCGCACCAGCGGGGCGCGTTCGGGGTCGATCTCGACGGTGCGGTACTCGCGGCCCTGCTCGTCCCGCTTGCGGACGTTGAGGTAGCCGATCGGGGCGCGCATCGGGGTGCCGCCGGTCTCGAACTTCTGGACGAGGCCCTTGGTGACCTCGGTGGCGAGATTCTTGGAGTAGAACTCCGCAATGCTCGACATGATCCCGTGCAGCAGCATCCCCGACGGGGTCTCGTCGATGTTCTCCGTCGCCGACACCAGCGTGACCCCGGCCGCGACGAGACGCCGGTGAATCTCCACGTCGTCGAGGCGGTTCCGGGCGAGGCGGTCGACCTTGTGCACGATGCAGTAGGTGACTTGATGGGTCTCGATGTACTCCAGCATCCGTTGCAGGTCGGGCCGGTCGGCCGAGCGCGCCGACTCGCCGGCGTCGACGAACTCGGCCACGATCCGCGCCTCCAGGTCCTCTGCCTTGCGGGCGTTCGCCTGGCGCTGCGCGGGGATGGAGAACCCTTCGTCACGACCGCCCTTGCTCGCTTGCTCCTTGGTCGAGACCCGCTGATACGTCACCGCCGTCAACGGCGGCGTGGTAGCCGTCTCGTGGATCGGCATCGTGAGTGTCATCGTCGTTTCCTCCATCGGCACCCGGCGCTGACGAGGCGGATGCCGGGTCTTCGGTGTCGTGGTGGTCAGCGATCCGCCGCTGCCGCTCATCGAGTTCTTCGGCGTGGAGTTCGTCGGCGATGTGCAGCACCAGGGCGATCAGTTGCTTGGTGTCAGGTGTGGAGCGCGCTCGGGACTCGGCCGCGATGCGTCGGCCCGTGCTGGTGACCCGGTAGTGCTTCATACCCAGCAGGTGCACTCAGGGTCTGATCCTGTTGGGCTGTGCGTGCTTCGGCGCGGGCTTGGCGGTGCTCGGCGAGACGCATCCTCGCGAGCAGGATCAGGCTGACCGGTCCCATGATGAGGAACTTCAGGCCCGACCAGATCGTGACGAGCGCGATGAGGTGGAGCCAGCCGGGGCCGCCTGCGTCGATGAGGGTGGTGCACCAGTAGGCGATGGCGAAGTATCGTGGTGCGGCTCAAGGGCGCCCGCGACGAGCACCGCGTCCCGGTCACCGAGGAGTTCTGGCGTCTGTTCGACCTGTATCTGGAACACGAGCGTCGCGACGCCCCGGGCGAGGCCGCGTGGGTCGGGTTGCGCCGTGCCTGGCCCAACCCACTGACCTACGGCGCCTTCGAGGCTGCCCTGCGTCAGCTCGGGAGCCGTACCGGGATCGAGGTCACTGCCCACATGTTCCGCCACACCGTGGCGTCGGGGGTGGTGGCCACCTCCGGAGTGGCTGCCGCTCAGCAACTGCTGGGCCATCGGCACATCGCGACCACCGCCGACACCTATGCCCACGTCGACCAGCGGGCGTTGGTCGAGGCCGTCAGCGAGATCGAGCGGCAGGCCCGAGCGGCGGCCGAGACCGCCCGTCGCGGGCCGGCTGACGGGCCCGCCGGTCGGATCGAGGGTCCCCGGTATGTGTTCCACTACGACTCCCAGACGTTGGCCGAGTTGGAGGCGGTGGCCACGCCGCGTCCCACTCCGGGCTCGGCGTGCGACCCGGCGGAAGGACCTCGGGCATGACCGGCGCGGTCATCCGGCGGGCCCGCCAGCTCGGTGCGGCTTCCTATGACCGTCAGGTGTGCATCGAGCACCTGGCCGAGCAGATGCGCGGCTGGCGGTTCACCAAGCGTTACGACGACAACCGGATGCTCTACGCGGTCCACGCGACCTTGGACGTGCTCGACGGGCTGGAGGGCGTCAGCCTGGCTGAGCGGTGGGCGAGGTTCGAGGAGCAGATCTGGCCGCGGTGGCAGGCCGGGATCGATCGACCCGATCGAGGCACCCGGTGGGGGTTCGGGGTCTGGGCGCTGGTGATCTCCCGGCTGGTGCGACCACGATGGGCGACCATCGCGACGGTGCGGATCGGGGACTGGAGCAGGCTACTCCCCGCCGACGATCCGGTCATCGAGGCCCGCCAACGACTGGCCGACGCTGCCGGATCGTGTTCGATCGGTTCGCCGAAGTCCTACGAGATCGCGATCAACATGGCCACGCGGCTGATGCTGACCCGCGCAGCCGACCGGCTCGACGATCTGGCGGAGGAGGACCTGCTTCTCCCGCCCTCGGGTATGAAGGGCGGCGACGTCCTGGACGTGCTGCTGTGTCAGCTCGGAGTGTTCGACCGTACGCCGCGATCGGGGACTGCGCGCCGTCGTACGGCGCCGCGGCACACCGAACGCGAACTCGCCGTCGTGGCCGGAGTGCCGGAGCCTTTCGTCGAGGTCGTCGGGCTCTACCTGGAGACCTACGCGCGCAGGCTCTCGGATTCCTACACGACGTTGCGGGCCAAGGCCGTCGCGCTGAGCCACTTCTTCCGCTACCTGCACGAAGCCCATCCCGAGGTCACGTCGTGTTCGCAAGTCACCCCGGCTCAGGCGCGGGCGTTCGTGCCGCAGGCGAGGGTGGTGGCCCGCGCGACGCAGCGCAGCCATCCCCGCAAGGGTGATGAGGACCGCACCACGCCGCACACCTGGCTGGTCGACATCCGGGTGTTCTTCGCCGACATCTCAACCTGGGTCACCGAGCCAGACTCCCCGTTCGCAGGCCACACCCCATCCAGTGTGGTGCTGACCCGTCATGACCTGGCCGACACCGGGTTCGCCAAAGCCCGCAAACGTGCGGAGGCCAGGTTGACCTCGACGGTGTTGGACCTGCAACGCGAGATCCCCAACATTCGCGCGTTCGCGTTGCGCCGCTGGCACGACGCCGACCACGAGCTGCGTCAGCATCCGGACGATAAGGCGCTGATCGCTGCCGAACGGACAGGGTTCTGGGACTGGGGTCTGCTGGAGCTGCTGCTGACCAGCGGGCTGCGGATCGAGGAGGCCTGCGAGCTGACCACCTTCGACGTGCTACGCCGGTCCCTGCCAGACGGCCGGCTCTACTACCTGCTGCACATCAAGCCCAGCAAGTTCGGCCGAGCCCGCGTCATCCCGATCGGCGACCAGCTAGGCCGGGTCGTCGCCGAGATCATCCGTCATGTCCGCGGCTTCTACGGCACCGACCACGTCCCGCTGGTCGACCGGCGCGACGAGCACGAGAAGCGCCCGCTGCCGCGGGCGCCCTACCTCCTGCAGGGCCTCCGCCACCCCAGCGCGGTCAACACCAACACCATCCGCGGCCGACTCCGGTGGCTGTCCGAGCAGACCAGCGCCCGGCACGCCGACGGCGCCCCGCTGATCCTAACCCCGCACGACTGCCGACGCGTGTTCGCCTCAGAGCACCTCAACGCCCACACCCCGGTCCACGTGATCCAGGCGCTGCTCGGCCACGCCACCATCGACACCGTGATGATCTACGCCAAGCTCTACCCCGACCAGTTCGTCACCGACTACCGCAAGGCGATGCGCGGCCTGTATGCCGACGTGTACGGCCCGGCCGCGGGCGGGACTCCGACCGAGGCCGATCGGGCCGAGTTCACGGCCAACTGCTCCATGCGGGACATGGGTACGCACGTGTGCGCGCTGCCCACCGGCGAACACTGTCCCCGCGGATTGGTCTGCCTGGGCTGTGGCCACGCCCAACCCAAGAAGAGCGCCCTGCCGGTCTTCCGCCGGATGCTCCGCAGCCACACCTGGGCACTCGACAAAGCCCGCGAACACGGCGAACCCGCCGGACAGATCGCCGCCCGCGAACTCGAGATCGAACGCATCCGGTCCGCCATGCAGCGCGCGCAAGAACTCAGTGGCGACGCAGCCGAAGCCCTCGAAGCCGCGGCCGCCGGATGAGCATGTCTAGCCCTCCTTGACGTCCCCATGCGTCGCCGCGATAGTGAGCGCACTTTCATGCCTAGGCTCGGGGGTTACGCATGTACGAGGTCGAGTTGGACGTCTTCTCTGGACGACCCAACCCCCGATGGCTTCTTACGCCGACTGAGGCGGCGGAGTTCACGCAGCGGGTGCTCGACGGCGCAACTCCCGCGGTCCCTGTCGACGTGAGCGAGGGAAACCTGGGATACCGCGGGTTTCATAGTCCGCGCGTCCGGAGCCGAAGCTGAGGCTCTGGGCAAGACGGGCCGGCCGTTAGCCTTCCGGGTACGGTCCGGACTGCCGGGTACAACCGCCGATCTGAGTGCTGAACAGTTCCTCCTGCAGGGCGTCTCGGGACCGAGCGGGCTGACGGACGCGGAGGTATCAGCCGTGTTCGAGCAGGTCATGTGGGATATGGCGCAGACGGGCAGCCCTGACCAAGCCACGCTCGCAGCAGCCGGTGTGTGCAGCCTGTACTACACCAGTTGGAATGACTTCTCGTGAGCAATAGTCAATACCTGTGGACGGCGTGTTCACGCGACCTGCTGCTCACCTCCTGATTCGTCGGCGTTGTCGTCGGCCTGGTCGTCGTCTCGTTCGACCAGGACACCGTTCTTGAACGCTGCGCCGGCACGGACGAGGGCCACGAGGTGGGGTGCGTTGAGGGCATGGCAATCCCCTGAAACCGTAGAGACCTGATTTTGTCGGTTCTCGTGGGCCGGCATCCCGCTCGGCGCTCGGGGACCGCGCCCGGAGTCGGGGTCAAGGCTGGCCATCGGCCACCCGGAGGGCTTGGCCTTGACGTCGACGAGGACACGGTCACGCTCGTTGCGCGGGATTCGGTCGTTCATGCTGCCTGCTCCTTGTGCTGCGCGAGGTCGCCGGCGCGCAGGGCGAGCTCGTAGGCGATCGGGGAACGCATCCCCAGGGAGGAGTGCCGCCGATCGTGGTTGTACTCCTCGATCCAGGCCGCGACCCGTCGACGGGCCTGGGCCTTGGCGGTGAAGTGCTCAAGCTGACGCAGCTCGAACTCCACGGTGGAATGCCAGCTCTCGATGACCGCATTGTCCAGCGCTTATCCGGCTAATTTCCGTCCGTGGTGGACTGTTGGCCGGTTAACGCTGTCAGTCTCGGGTGAGTCG
>NZ_BAAGRO010000007.1:0-22706 GCF_054782915.1 Nocardioides hungaricus
ATTTCGCGATCCCACCAGCCACGCCACACGCCGGGCCGCACTGTCCCAAAGATCAGTGCTTCCCTAGGCTCGAAGCCATGCGACCAGTGACCGACCTCGAGCGCCGGGTGGCGCCGTTCCGGGTGGAGTCCGACTACCAGCCGTCGGGTGACCAGCCCGCGGCGATCGCGGAGATCTCGCGGCGCATCCGGGGCGGCACCCAGGACGTCGTGCTGCTGGGCGCGACCGGCACCGGCAAGACCGCGACCGTGGCGTGGGTGGCCGAGCAGCTGCAGCGGCCGATCCTGGTGATGCAGCCGAACAAGACGCTCGCGGCCCAGTTCGCCAACGAGCTGCGCCAGCTCTTCCCGAGCAACGCGGTCGAGTACTTCGTCTCCTACTACGACTACTACCAGCCCGAGGCCTACGTCCCGCAGACCGACACCTACATCGAGAAGGACTCCTCGATCAACGAGGAGGTGGAGCGGCTGCGCCACTCGGCGACCAACAGCCTGCTCACCCGGCGCGACGTGATCGTGGTCAGCACCGTGTCCTGCATCTACGGCCTCGGCACCCCGCAGGAGTACGTCGACCGGATGATCCGCCTGAAGGTCGGCGAGGAGCACGACCGCGACTCGATCCTGCGGCGGCTGGTCGAGATCCAGTACACCCGCAACGACCTGACCTTCACCCGCGGCACCTTCCGGGTCCGTGGCGACACCCTGGAGATCTTCCCGGTCTACGAGGAGCTCGCGGTCCGGGTGGAGTTCTTCGGCGACGAGATCGAGCGGCTGATGACGCTGCACCCGATCACCGGCGAGGTGATCACCGACGACACCGAGCTCTACGTCTTCCCGGCCACCCACTACGTCGCCGGGCCGGAGCGGATGGAGCGGGCGATCACGGGCATCGAGCTCGAGCTCGAGGACCAACTCGCCCGATTCGAGCGCGAGGGCAAGCTGCTGGAGGCGCAGCGGCTGCGGATGCGCACCACCTACGACGTCGAGATGATGCGCCAGGTCGGCTCCTGCTCGGGCATCGAGAACTACTCGATGCACATCGACGGCCGCAGCCGCGGCTCGGCGCCGAACTGCCTGCTCGACTACTTCCCCGAGGACTTCCTGCTCGTCGTCGACGAGTCGCACGTCGCCGTACCCCAGATCGGCGGCATGTACGAGGGCGACATGTCCCGCAAGCGCAACCTGGTCGACCACGGCTTCCGGCTGCCGAGCGCGATGGACAACCGGCCGCTGCGCTGGGAGGAGTTCCTCGACCGGATCGGCCAGACGATCTACCTCTCGGCGACCCCGGGCGACTACGAGCTCGACAAGGTCGGGGGATCATGCGTCGAGCAGATCATCCGCCCCACCGGCCTGGTCGACCCCGAGGTGGTCGTCAAGCCGACCAAGGGCCAGATCGACGACCTGATCCACGAGATCAACACCCGGGTCGAGCGCAACGAGCGGGTGCTGGTCACCACGCTGACCAAGAAGATGTCCGAGGACCTCACCGACTACCTCCTCGACGCCGGCGTCCGCACCCGCTACCTGCACTCCGAGGTCGACACGCTCAAGCGGATCGAGCTGCTGCGCGACCTGCGCCTGGGGCAGTACGACGTGCTCGTCGGCATCAACCTGCTCCGCGAGGGGCTCGATCTGCCCGAGGTGTCGCTGGTGTCGATCCTGGACGCCGACAAGGAGGGCTTCCTGCGCTCGGACAAGTCGCTGATCCAGACCATCGGCCGCGCGGCGCGCAACGTGTCGGGCCAGGTGCACATGTACGCCGACAGGATCACCCCGTCGATGGAGGCGGCGATCGACGAGACCAACCGCCGCCGGGCCAAGCAGGTCGCCTACAACGAGGCGAACGGCATCGACCCGCAGCCGCTGCGCAAGAAGATCGCCGACATCACCGACATGCTCGCCCGCGAGGACGAGTCGACCCAGCAGCTGCTCGAGACCTGGCAGCACCTGGACCCGAAGAACCGCAAGGCCCCGGTGCCGGCGCTGTCCCGGACGGCCGGCGGCGAGGCCGGTCAGCACAGCAAGGATCTCGCCGGGCTGCCGAGCGCCGAGCTCGCCCAGCTCATCCAGGAGCTCACCGACCAGATGAAGGGCGCGGCCGCCGAGCTGCACTTCGAGCTCGCGGCCCGGCTGCGCGACGAGATCGGCGACCTGAAGAAGGAGCTGCGACAGATGATCGATGTAGGTGCGAGATGACCGTGAAGCAGGTGCAGGTGACCTTCGACTGCGCGGATCCGCGCGCGCTGTCGCTCTTCTGGAACGACGTGCTCGGCTACGAGTTCCCGCCACCGCCGCCGGGCTTCGAGTCCTGGGACGCGTTCTCCGCGACGCTGCCGGAGGAGAAGCGCAACCTGGCCTCGGCCTCGCAGGATCCGGACGGCGTCGGCCCCCGGCTGTTCTTCCAGCGGGTGCCCGAGGGCAAGGCGGCGAAGAACCGGCTGCACCTCGACGTCCGCGCCGCCCCGGGCCTGGTCGGCGACGAGCGGATGGCGGCGCTGGAGGCCGAGGCCGACCGTCTGGTCGCGCTGGGCGCCACCCGGGTCGAGCGCCACGAGCCGGCCCCGCCGATGTCGGGCGGCCACATCGTGATGCGGGACCCCGAGGGCAACGAGTTCTGCCTCGACTGAGTGCGTCGGTGGTCCCGAGACTCTGCTTGCTCGTGAGTCGTGTAGCGGCCACGTCGCGTTCATCGGTCGGCGGCCACGCATGCGGAGGATGTCGTCGCTGATCGTCCGCAGGTCGCGCGATCATCCGACTGCCGAGACGCCGGACGGTACCGAGGGGCCGATGAAGAGGAACGTTGCGCACGCGTCGGAGACCACTCGGTATCGCTCGACACAACCGCGATCACGGCGTTCGGAGGCGGCAGCGCTCGCTTCGGCGATCGTGGTGTCACTCGGCGTCGCGCTGTCGATGGCGGCCGCCGTCGACCGGGACACGAGCCCCAGGCCGTTCCTCGATCTGCAGATCTACCAGGCCGCCACCGCGGCGCTCAGCGACGGGAACTTGTACGACACCCACCTCGACGGGAGCTCGCTGACATTCACGTACCCGCCGTTCGGAGCTCTCGTGCTGCGCGTTGCCACGGCCCCCGACCTCCCGCTCGCCGCCTTCGTCTGGACCCTCTCCTCGTGTGCCTTGCTCTATCTCGTCTTTCGCAGTTCCCTGTCCGAGACCGCCCGACGCCTCGCTCCGCCAGCTGCGTTGATCGCGCTCATCGTCAGTCTGCAGACCGGCCCGGTGCGCGGGACCCTCGGCTTCGGACAGGTGAACATCCTCTTGATGGCCGCCATCTGCCTGCCGTTCCTGTCGGCCAAGCCCCGGGTGAGAGACGCCGGCTTCGCAGCGATGTCGGCCTTCGCGGCAGGCATCAAGCTCACCCCGCTGGTCTTCGTGGCGTGGAGTGCCTTGGTCCGCCCGCGCCGCGCGGGCATCTGGGCGATAGGCGGGTTTCTCCTGACCGTGCTCGTCGGGTTTCTCGCTCTGCCCCGCGAGTCGGTCGAGTACTGGACGACGCTGTTGTGGGACTCCAGCCGCGTGGGCAGCACGGCCTACGTCGGGAACCAGTCGACCCTGGGAGTGTTGAGCCGCGCCCTCGATGACGAGCCGCCTCCGGCCCTGTGGGTCGCTGTCGTCGTCGCCCTCGCCGTTCCGGGGCTGCTGGTGTCCGCAGCACTTCAAGCCAGGGGCCTGCCCGGCGACCGTCCGATCGGTCTCGGTCTGGTCGGGATGACGATGCTCATCGCCTCACCGATCTCCTGGACCCACCATTGGGTGTGGGCCTGCTACCTGGCCGTCGCACTGATCGCCTCGCTCAGGCCGGTGAGCATGACCCTCGGCGCGGCGTGGCTCGCACTTCTGGTCGGGTCACCCTTCGACCGCGTGGGCGACGACTACGGACGCGCCTGGAGCGTCGGGGAGCGGTTGGCCGGCAACTCGTACTGGATCCTCGCAGTCGTCACCATCTGCGTTCTCTTCGCCGTTCACCGCCGAGATGTGCTCGCGTACGCGCGCGAGCTGATGGTGCTGGCGGTCGACCACCGACGGATAGACTCGCGGGAGTGACGTCGACCATCCGCCGTGCCTATGCGGTCTGGGCGGTCGGCCTGGTGGTCTACCTGGTGGCGGTCTTCCACCGCTCCTCGCTCGCGGTCGCCGGGCTCGCCGCCTCCGAGCGGTTCGACATCTCCGCGGCCCAGCTCGCGACGTTCACGATGCTCCAGCTGGCGGTGTACGCCGCCATGCAGATCCCCGTGGGCCTGCTGGTCGACCGGTTCGGCTCCCGGAGCGTGCTGCTGACCGGCACGGTGCTGCTCACGGCCGGCCAGGCCGGGTTCGCGCTGGCCGACGGCTACGCCACCGCCCTGGCCGCGCGGGTGCTCGTCGGCATGGGCGACGCGATGACGTTCATCTGCGTGCTGCGGCTGGTGTCGAGCTGGTTCCCGGCCCGGCGGATCCCGTTGATGACCCAGCTGACCGGCACCCTCGGCCAACTCGGCGCGGTCCTCGCCGCGGTCCCGATGACCTGGGCGCTCGGCCGCCTCGGGTGGACCGCGGCGTACCTGCTCGCCGCGTCGGTCGGCGTACTGCTCGCGATCGCGGTCCTGCTCCTGCTGCACGACAGCCCGACCCGGCGACGCCTGCGTGGGCCGTCGATGTCGTTCTCCTCGGTCCGCGCCAGCCTGGCGGCGTCGTGGGCGCACCCCGGCACCCGACTCGGGTTCTGGATGCACTTCTCGACCCAGTTCAGCGCGACCACGCTCTCGCTGCTGTGGGGCTACCCGTTCCTCGTCCGCGGCGAGCAGCAGTCCGCGGCGACCGCCGGCCTCCTGCTCACGATCATGGTGCTCGCGGTGATGGCCGCCGGCCCGGCGCTGGGCTGGCTGGTCGGCCACCACCCGTGGCACCGCTCGACGCTGGTGCTCGCGATCGTCACCGGCATCGTCGCGGTGTGGACCGCCGTCCTGACCTGGCCCGGCCAGGCGCCGACCTGGCTGCTGGTCGTGCTGGTCGTGGTCGTGGGCGTCGGCGGCCCGGCCGCGATGATCGGCTTCGACGTCGGCCGGACGTCCAACCCGAAGGAGCGGTTCGCCAGCGCCAGCGGCATCATCAACCAGGGCGGCTTCGTCGCCAGCCTGCTGCTGGTGATCGCGATCGGCCTGGTCCTCGACTGGCGGACGCCGGGCAGCAGCACCGCCTACACGCCGGCGGACTTCCGGTGGGCGATGTCGACGCAGTACGTCCTCTGGGCGCTCGGCCTGGTCCAGGTCTACCGCTACCGGGTCCGCACCCGCGCCGTGGTGGACCGCGACGAGCTGGAGGGTGTGCTCTCGGCCCGCGCCGGGTAACCCACGGGCCATGAGTACGAGCATCGACCTCGGCCGCCCGCTCCAGGGCGACGTCGTGGAGCTGATCCTGGAGGACCACCGCCGCTTCGAGGCGCTGCTGCGCGACCTGCGCGACAGCAGCCAGGACCGGGACGCCGTCCGCCGGGCGTTCGCCGCGCTGCACGTCGCGCACGCCGAGGCCGAGGAGAGGTGCGTCTACCCGAGGCTCAAGCGCAAGAGCGCCGTCGACGACGAGGAGGCCGACCACGGCGTCGAGGAGCACGCCGAGGGCAACGAGGCGCTGCTCGCGGTCCTCGAGCTCAAGGGCACCGACACCCGGGCCTTCGACGACGCCGTCGAGGAGCTGGCGCGGCTGGTCAACCACCACCTCACCGAGGAGGAGCTGACCATCCTCAACCCGGCTCGCGAGGAGGTCGGCCCGCGGGTCCGCGCCGAGCTGGGCGAGCAGTTCGCGACCGAGCGCAACCGGCAGATCGACGACGACTGCGGCGCCCTCGCCAACGTCCGCCGGATCGTGGCCGCGGCCCGCAGGGAGGGCCTGCTCGACGACGGGGACGACGGGGACTGATCGTCAGGACCGGCTCAGATCGGCGCCTGCCACCCGGCCACGACGACCTGGAGCCGGGCGATCATCTCGGACCAGACGCCGCTGACCTGGAGGATCCCGACGAGCACCAGCAGCGCCCCGCCGCCGCGGGTGAGCCAGTGGCCCCGCCTCCGGATCCAGGCGAAGAACCGCATCGCGCGGGTCAGCGAGAGCGCGGCGAGCAGGAACGGGATCCCGAGTCCGAGGGCGTAGGCCAGGGAGAGGACGGCGCCGCGGCCGGCGGTCGAGGACGTCGTCGCGAGCGTGAGCACGGCGGCCAGGGCCGGGCCGATGCAGGGCGTCCAGCCGACGCCGAAGACGGCGCCCAGCAGGGGAGCGCCGGCCAGCCCCACGCGGGGCTGCCAGCGTGGCCGCACGGTCCGGCTCAGGACGGGCAGCCGCCCGGCGGCGCCGGCGAAGAGCAGCCCGAGCACGATCGTCAGCACGCCGGCGGCGCGGATGATCGTGTCCTGGTTGGACTGGATCTGAGCGCCGAGCGCGCCGAACAGCGCGCCGTAGCTGGCGAACACGACCGCGAACCCGAGCACGAACAGGACGGCGCCGAGCAGTGTGCGGTGCCGGGCGGCCGGCGCGTCGGAGCCGGCGTCGGAGCCGGCCATCCCGGCGACGTACGACAGGTAGCCGGGCACCAGCGGCAGGGAGCAGGGGGTGAAGAACGACAGCAGCCCGGCCAGCAGCGCGACCGGCAGCGCGACGACGAGCGAGCCGGTGAGGATCGCGTCCTGGGCACCGTCCACGGCTCAGACCAGCGTCGACCAGTAGGACCAGAACCGGATCGCGATCAGCACGATCGGCAGCAGGTACGCCGCCAGCAGGATCGGTGCGTGCCACGCCATCAGGCCCCGGACGACCGCGGACTCCCGGACGCGCTCGCCGAGCGCGCCCGAGCCGAGGTTGCGGAGGGTGACGTACCAGAACAGCGGTAGCACCGCGGCCCAGACGACCATGCAGTAGGGGCAGAGGGCGCCGATCCGGTAGAGGCTCTGGAACGCGAGCCAGCCGATGAACCCGAGCGCGAAGGTGACGCCGGCCTGGAGGCCCAGCCAGTACCACCGGGCCAGCCGGGCGGCGCCGGCGAGCAGGACGGCCCCGGTCGTGACGACCACCGGGAACGCGGCCACGCCGAGGATCGGGTTGGGGAACCCGAAGACCTCGGCCTGGTCGGTGCGCATGATCGACCCGCAGTTGAGGATCGGGCTGATGGTGCAGCTCGGCTCGTGCTCGGGGTCGGCGAGGATCGCGATCTTCTCGCCGAGGAGCATGGCCGCGGCGAGGAAGCCGATCCCGCCGGCGACCAGCAGGAGGACGGCGAGGGCTCGCTCCGAGACGGGGGTGGTCACGTGGCCGGCGCCCCGTGGTCCGCGTCGTACCGCTCCATGTCGAGGCCTCCCGGCTCCGGAGAGTTGTCTACTAAGACGAATAGTAGTGTCTGGGCCACGACGACCCGCCGCCGGCTCCGCACGACGCTGGTGCAGCCGCTACCGGCGGCGCTCGGGGGGAGCCGAGCGCGGCCCGGTCGGGAGGTCGATCACGGCGGCCGGGCAGCAGTCGCGCACGGCGACCTCGACCGCCGGGACCACGGCGAGGGCGAACGGCGCGACGAGGACGGCCAGGCCGACGCCGGCGGCCAGGGCGGTGCCGCCCCGGCGCGGGAGCGCGGCGGGCTCGATGAGCCGGCGCACGCGGTGCGCCGCGCGGGCGTGGGTGCCGGAGGCCAGCGCGAGACCGGTCGCGGGACTCGCGGGGGCGAGCGAGAGCAGGGCGCGGGCGAGGTCGCGGCGGTCGGCTCCAGGGGCGACCGCGTCGTCGGCCTGCATCTCGGCCAGCGCGGCGATCCGGTCGTGTGCCAGCCCGAACGGGGCCACGCCCCAGAAGGTCCGGCTGAGCGCGGCGGAGAACGACAGCGCGAGGTGGTGGTGCGCGCGCAGGTGCTTGCGCTCGTGGGCCAGCACGAGCTCGAGCTGATGGTCGGTGAGCGCGTCGCGGGCGGCGCTCGTCACGACGACGGTGCCGCTGCGGCCGGGCAGGCAGTAGACCAGCGGGGTCGCGTGGTCGAAGACGGTGAAGCCCTCCGGGTGGTCGCGCCCGACCAGCGTCAGCACGTCGCGCTGGGCCGCCCGGCGTACGGCGGCGGCGCGGAGGTCTCGCCGCGCGAGGACCGCGAGCCGGCCGGCCAGCGCCAGCGACAGCCCGCCGGCGAGGAGCGCCACCGGCCGGCCGCCCGGCGTGGCGTAGTGCTCGGCCAGCGCCAGGGAGCACGCCCGCAGCAGGGCGGCGACCGGGTCGTGGAGTGGCGACTCCGGCAGCGCGAGGACCACGCCGGCGAGGACGAGCGCGACGGCGACCGAGGCGCTGAGCGTCTGCCAGGCCCAGATGCCCAGGGCCGGACGCCGGGCCGGCCAGCGCGCGGAGGAGAGCAGCCGGACGCCGGCGCCGGAGGCGACCAGCGCGAAGCCGAGGACGAGCAGGGCGGTCACGCGTCGACGCCCCGGTCCAGCGCCGCCCGGAGGTCGTGGAGCACGTCGTCGTCGAGCTGGCCGACGAAGTGCAGCAGGGCGGCGCTGCGATCCGAGCTGGCCGAGAGCACGTCGCCGAGCAGCGCGGCGGTGTGCTCCTCGCGACTCATCGTCGGCTCGTAGACGTAGGCGCGGCCCTCCTTGTGGCGGCGGACCAGGTCCTTGCCGTGCAGGTTGTCCATCACGGTCATCACGGTCGTGTAGGCGAGGGCGCGGTCGCGCTGCAGGTCCTCGAGCACCTCGCGCACCGAGATCGGGCCGTCGGCGTCCCAGAGCCGCTGCATCACCGCGGCCTCGAGCTGCCCCAGGACTCGCACGCGCCACCTCCCGCCGGACGGACTACTACTAAGGAGGATCGTAGACGAGGGTCACCGCTGCTCGCGGTCGGCCAGCTCGCGGAGCCGGGCGTTGTACGCCGCGAGCTGCCGGTCGCCCTCGCGCTCCTCCTGCCGGTCGAAGCGGGCGCTCTCCCGCTTGTCGGCGCGCACCCACAGGTAGACCAGGACGCCCGCGAGCAGGGCCAGGGGGTAGTCGCCGAGCGCCCAGCCCAGCGACGCCCCCAGGTACTGGTCGTCGGCGAGCGTCCGCCCCCACGGTCGGTCGAGCGCCCCGAACCAGTCCTCGGCCAGCACTTTGCTGCTCGCCATCAGCGAGACGGAGAACAGCGCGTGGAACCCGAAGACGACCATCACCATGAGCACCCGGAACGGGTAGGTCGGCTGCTTCAGCCCGGGGTCGATGCCGACCAGGCAGGCCGAGAAGAGGTACCCGGCGACGAGGAAGTGCAAGATCATCAGCACGTGCCCGGTATGGGTCTCGAGGGCGAGGTCGAACAGCGAGCTGTAGTAGAAGACGACCAGGCTGGCGACGAACATCACCCCGGCGACGATCGGCTGGCCGAAGAACGCGGCGAAGGGCGAGTGCACCGCCGCCAGCACCCACTCGCGCGGCCCCATCGAGCCGTCGGTACGCGGGCGCAGGGCGCGCAGCGCCAGCGTCACGGGGCCGCCCAGCACGAGCAGGACCGGGACCGTGGTCGCGATCGTCATGTGCTGGACCATGTGCATGCTGAACAGCACCCGGCCGTAGGCGCCGGGGGAGCCGCTGATGGCCCAGACGAACATCAGCCAGCCGCCGAGCCAGGAGACCGTGCGGGAGACCGGCCACCGGTCGCCGCGCCGGCGCAGCCGACGGACCCAGACGACGTACAGCACCATCGCGACGGCCGCGACCGGCAGCCAGAAGCCGTCGATCCGCCAGGCGGTGAACCACTCGGCCGCACCGAGCGGGTCGGGCATGCGGTAGCCGAGCAGGTCCTCGGTCCGGGTCAGGGGGGCCTGGTCGCGGGCCGGCGGCGGGGTCCGGTTGAGGGCGACGGCCACGCCGGTCGCGGCCAGGATCACGGCCGCCTCGACCGCGACCAGCCGGCGGAAGGCCGAGCGCGAGCCGTCGTCGAGCCGGGGCAGCAGGCGTCGCCGGTGGACGTAGCCCAGGGCGCCGAGGACGCCGGCGAGGACGGTCTTGAGGACGAGCAGCAGGCCGTAGTCCGAGCCGAGCTCGGAGAGGCTCTCCAGGCGCACCACCGCGCCCGCGACCCCGGCGAGGGTCACGACCGCGAGGCAGCACCCGGCGATGACCGAGAACCGGCGCGCGGTGGCCGCGGTCGCTGCGCCGAGCGTGCGGCCGGCGAGCACCAGGCCGACCAGGCCCCCGGCCCAGAGGCCGACGCCGACCAGGTGGAAGTACTGCACGTCGACCGCGATGTCGTGGCGGAGGGTGCCGGCGCCGTGGGCGGTCAGCGCCAGCGGCCAGAGCCCCACGACGGCGACGAGGGCCGCGACGCCGGCGACCCGCACGCCCCGGCAGAACAGCACGACGACGCTGACCACCAGCGCGAACACGGCACCGGCCAGGAGGTACCGGCCGAGGTCGTACTCGGTCCCGAAGAAGATCGCCTGGTCGAGGAACCCGTCGTCGCTCATCCGGGCGCCCGCGGCGTCGGAGTAGGTCAGCGCGACCAGCACCAGGCTCAGGGAAGCCCACGCGAGGGCGGTGTACCCCGCGGCGTCCACGAGTCGTCGGCGGGTCCCGGTGAGCAGGCGGCGCCGGTCGCGGTCCTCGGGCGGCACGCAGGTGACGGCGAGCGTGAGGATGCCGGCCGTCGTGAGGGCGGCCACGTCGCGCAGGGCCTGCGCGACCGGCAGGCCGACGGTGGTGACCCGCCCGGCGGACGGGAGGCCCGGAAGGCCGCCCGCGGCGAGCCCGGTCGTGAGCAGCAGCAGGCCGACCGCGGTGGCCGGGGCGAGGAGGACCAGCCCCAGCAGGGCGGCCCGGCGGGTCACGACCCGTCGGCCCGGCGCCGCGACCGGGCGAGGAGGGCGCACCCGACCAGCGCCCCGCCGGCGGCGATCGCGCCGATGACCACGGTCGCGAGGGTCTGGCTCCCGCCGTCGTCGGCCGCGCCGGACGCCGGGATTGCCGGGGTCGTGGTGGCCGGGGTCGACGGCTCGGTGGCCGTCTCGGTGGTCGGCTCCGAAGTGGGCGCCGGGGCGGCGGGCAGCGGCGCGGTGAAGCCGAGCCTGCCCTCGATCGGGTGGCCGTCGGCGGAGGTGACGCGGTAGCTCACCGACCACGCGGGTCGTCCGGGGCCGGTCGGCAGTGCGTCGGCTGGTACGGCGGCGACCACCTCGCCCGACCGGGTGCCCTGCGCGACCGACAGCTTGCCGAGGTCGTCGCCGCCGACGGCCAGGGTCACGGCCGCGAGGCGGGCGCTGACGTCCTCGCTGAACCTCAGCGCGACCTGCGTCGGCGGCCGGTCGAGCCGGGCGCCGTCCGCCGGCGACGAGCTCACCAGGTCGGTGTGGGCGGAGGCCGCCGGGGCGAGCGCCACCGCGAGCGCGGCGGCGGCGAGAGCGGTGGACACGACGCGAAGCACGGGAGCAAACCTACTATCGGCGATCGTAGATGGCGGCGGTGGGGGCACGGCTCAGGCATCCGGCCGCTGGCGGGACCTCTTAAGGCATGCCCAACGTGGCGGGCGGAGGGAATCAGTCGGCCGAGTTGCGCTGAGCGTCTGGCTCGGACGTGACGACCGCGTGCACGACGGCCGTCGCCTCTGGCCCGATCTGGTCGTCCAAGATCGCGAAGACCTGCTCCTCGGTCTGCGGGCGCGAGTTCACGCCGAGGTGGTGGGCCTCACGCAGGACGTCGGGGTAGTCGGCCGCGAGTCGGGTGAGCAGCGTTCCCGCGTCGACCAGCTCGATGCCGCGCTCGGCCATCCACTCTTGTGGGAAGTGGCGTGTGTTCTGAGTGAGCAGCACGTCGGCGCTGGCCGATAGGGCAGCGGCGAGGACGTGACGATCCCTCGCGTCCATCTCCACCTTGGCGACCCGAGCTTGGTCGCGCTTCTTCGTCTCCACGAGAGCCGTCGGCAGGTAGAGGCTCAGGCGCTCCACCAGCATGTCAGCGTCTTCGGGTGTGAAGTCGAGCTGCTTGATGAGGTTGCGAGTGGTCTCGTCGAGGATCGTCTCGCTCCAGTGGACGGCGAGTGTGACCGACAGACTCAATCGACGTTCCCGTACTTGTTCGCCAGCTCGGCGACGACGGCCATGTGGTCCTCATCGAGGAACTCGCGCATCTTCTGGATCGACGTGGCCGGGATGCGGTGGTGCTTGCCGACCATCCGGAACTCGATGCCCCGGCGCTCGATCATCCGCATCAGCGTCGGGCGAGACATGCCGAGGATCTTGGCCGCCTCGGTCGTGGTGAACTCCTGCTTGGCGGGTACGACCAACGCGCCGACCGTCTGCTCGGCATCGAGCAGGGCCAGCACCTTCTTGGCGCTCTCGCGGGGGAGGCGCAGGGTCACCTCGATCTCGGGCTCGTCACCAGCCAGGCCCGAGCGCAGGACCTGGACGTCCTCGGTCAGTGCAGTGCTCATGTCGCCTCCCGGCAGTAGCGAATGATCTAAGTGCTCTAAGTGTACACGGCTCGGGAGTGCCGGCATTAGGGAAGCACTGATCAATTCAAGGGCGGCGCCAGACGCCGCCCAGGCACGCACGCTGGCTTCGTTGCCGTCGCTCGAAAGACGCCCGGTCTGCCCACGCTCCGGCGCCTCGCCATCGCACGACCTCAGACGACGCTGGCATCCACCCGCATCGATCAGCACTTCCCTGGTCGACCCGCGAGGTCGCCGACGAGCTCTGCCGGCTCGTCGTGGAGAAGCTGCCGAAGACGCTCATGGCTGAGGGCGCTGCCGCACGACCGCCAGGCTGACCAGGCGGGCGACGACCAGCGCGACGTAGAAGACGCCGGCGATCATCTCGACCATCGCGAACGCGCGCGCGTGCCCCCCGACCGGCACCACGTCGGACAGGCCCACGCTGGTGAGCGTGCTGAACGACAAGAAGAGGAGCTCGAACCAGCTGCGTGCGCCCTCGCCGCTCGCGCCGATGAACGAGCCGGGCCAGATCGCCTGGCACGCGGCGTACACGTAGGCGAAGCCCCACGCCACGACCGTGAACGCGGCGCCGGTCGCGTACAGCTCGTCGCGGGTGACCCGGTCGTCGTGGAAGAGGTACCGGAGCATCGCGTAGGAGATGTAGAAGTAGAACGGCACGTGGAAGGCGGCCGAGGCGAGCACGAGAGTGTCGCTGTCGGGCCGCCATGCCTCGAGCACGGTGAGGACCATCGCGGGCGCGCCGAGGAGGACCGCCACCCGGGTCAGTGCCGGCGTCAGCCGGACCGCCGCCACCGCCGCGAGCACGACGCCGAGCTGGACGACGCCGATGACCGCGCGGCCGCCGGCCGAGCCGTCGAGGAAGGGGTAGGCGAGGATCACCACCAGCTGCACGCCGAGCAGCACCGCCGACGGGTGCTCGCGGACGGCGTGGAGGCGCCCGGTCACGGGCGCCAGCCGGGCTTCCGCTGGTCCCTCTCGCGCCTCTTCTCCAGCCGGCGGACCTCCTTGTCGACGATCTCGCGGCGCGACGCCGCCGTGCGGACCAGGTTGAGCAGGCTGAGGGCGATCACGAACGCCGGCCAGAAGAAGTAGGGGTCGAACCCGCCGTCGCGGAAGCAGGTGGCGACCCAGATCGCGGTCGAGACCAGGCTGGCGCCGACGAAGGAGAAGGCCGCCTCCCGGCGCTTGGTCCGCCAGGCGCGCTCGGCGAGCCGCTCGAGGTCGGAGTTCGAGGCGTGCAGCAGCGACCGGCCGGCCGTGGCGGCGGGCCGCTGGGCGACCAGGTCGGCGAGCAGGCCGTGCACGTCGCCGAGCAGCCGCAGCCCTCCGGCGCGCCGCGTGCGCTCGTCGTGCTCCTCGCGGTCGAGCCGGCCATCGGCGTACGCCTCGTCGAGGACCTGCTGCACCACGGCCCGGTCGTGGTCGGAGGCGCGCAGCGGCGCACAGCGCGGGTCGCGCGGGTCGTGCGTGAACGCCGACCAGACCTCCATCTCCACGCCCACATCGTAGGAGCGGCGCGGTCCAGCCCACGTTTCGGCCGCGTCACCCGCGGGGAGGAGCGTCGTTGAGCGAGTGGGAGAACCGGTTCTACCTGGTCCGCAGGTGGGACACGCCGAGGGCGGCGTTGCCTCGAATGAGAACACGTTCTAGTGTGGCCGGACTTGTCTGGACCACGACTCTGAACCACGACTCTGCACCACGACACCGGGGAGGGAGAGGGATGGCGTTCTCTGCCGTGTCGGTGATCCGCGGCCCCGGCGAGATCGCGGCGATGGTCGTCGAGGTCACCAAGCGGATCTTCACCCGCCCCTTCCAGTTCCGCGAGTTCGTCGAGCAGGCCTGGTTCATCACCAGCGTCACGCTGATGCCCACGATCCTGGTCTCGATCCCGTTCGGCGCGGTCATCTCGCTGCAGGTCGGCAACCTCACCGGCCAGCTCGGCGCGCAGTCCTTCGCCGGCGCGACCGCGGTGCTGGCCACCGTCCGCGAGGCGGCGCCGATCGCGGCGGCCCTCATCATCGCCGGTGCCGCGGGGTCGGCGATCTGCTCGGACCTGGGGGCCCGCAAGATCCGCGAGGAGATCGACGCGATGGAGGTCCTCGGCGTCGACCCGCTCGAGCGGCTGGTCGTGCCGCGCGTGGTCGCCACCATGTACGTCGCCGCGATGATCAACGGCATCGTGATCTCCGCCGGCATCGGCGGCGGCTACTTCTTCACCGTGATCGTGCAGGGCGGCTCCGCGGGCGCGTTCCTCGCGAACTTCACCGTGCTCGCGAGCCTGCCCGACCTCTACATCTCGATGATCAAGGCGATCGTGTTCGGCTGGCTGGCCGCGATCGTCGGCGCCTACAAGGGCCTCAACGCGGGCGGCGGGCCCAACGGCGTGGGCCGCGCGGTCAACGAGGCCGTGATCGTCGCGTTCATGCTGCTGTTCTTCCTCAACGCGATCATCACCGCCATCTACTTCCAGGTCGTCCCACCCCCGGGGCTGTGAGGGGACGGCCATGGCGAGCATCGGCGCGATGGGCGGCTCCTTCGCCAGGGGCCGCCGCGACTCCCTCGAGACGTACGGCGACCAGCTGCTGTTCTACGTCAGGGCGCTCGCCTGGGCGCCCCGCGCGATCCGCCGGTATCCGCGCGAGATCGTCAACACCCTCGCCGAGGTCAGCTTCGGCGCCGGCGGGCTCAGCCTGATCGCCGGCACCGTCGGCGTGATCGCGTTCCTGGCGTTCTTCGCCGGCACCGAGGTCGGCATCCAGGGCTACGCCTCGTTGAGCCAGATCGGCGTCGCGAAGTTCAGCGCGTTCATCTCGGCGTACTTCAACACCCGCGAGGTCGCGCCGCTGGTCTCCGCGATCGCGCTGGCCGCGACCGTCGGCTGCGGCTACACCGCCCGGCTCGGCGCGATGCGGATCTCGGAGGAGATCGACGCGCTCGAGGTGATGGGCATCCCGTCGCTGCCGTTCCTCGTGACCACCCGGATCGTGGCGGCGTTCGTCGCGGTGATCCCGCTCTACATCGTGGCGCTGAGCGCGTCGTACCTCTCGCCGCGGCTGATCACCACGATGATCTACGGCCAGTCGTCGGGCACCTACGACTTCTACTTCCTGCAGTTCCTGCCGCCGATCGACATCCTCTGGTCGTTCTTCAAGCTGCTCGTGCTCGCCGTCGCGGTGATCCTCATCCACTGCTACTACGGCTACACCGCCTCCGGCGGCCCGGCCGGGGTCGGCATGGCCGTGGGCCGGGCGATCCGCACCAGCATCGTGACGATCGTCGTGGCCGACTTCTTCCTCAGCTTCGCGATCTGGGGCTCCACCACCACGGTGAGGATCACCGGCTGATGCTGGTCAACGTCTACCACGACAGCCCGCGGGAGCACCGCCGGCTGCTGGTCGCGGGCGTCGCCTTCCTCACCGTGATCGCGCTGCTCATCTGGCTCTCCGTCGCGATCTACAACAAGACCTTCGAGCGGGTCACCCGGGTGCGGATCGAGGCCGACCGGGCCGGCCTCCAGCTCGCCAAGTTCGGCGACGTCCGCCTCAACGGCGCCCTCGTCGGCCAGGTGCGCGGGGTCGGCCAGCAGGGCGACACCGCGCTCATCGACGTGGCGCTGGAGCCCGACGAGGCCGAGCAGATCCCCGACAACGTGCGCGTGGAGATCCTGCCCACCACGCTGTTCGGGCAGAAGTTCGTCTCCCTGGTGCTGCCCGACGACCCGTCCGGCACCCCGATCGCCGACGGGGCGGTGATCCCGCCGGACCGGGTGGAGACCAACGTCGAGCTCAGCCGGATCCTGGCCAACCTCTTCCCGCTGCTCCGCGCGGTGCGCCCGGCCGACCTCAACGCCACCCTCAACGCGCTCGCCACCGCGCTCGGCGGCCGGGGCGAGGCGCTCGGCCGGACCCTGGACCAGCTCGACGGCTACCTCGGCCAGATCGCCGACGACCTGCCGACGCTGCGCCAGGACCTGGTCAAGCTCGCCGACGTCGCGGACACCTACGACCTCGCCGCCCCCGACCTGCTCGCCGTGCTGCGCAACGTCACCACGACCAGCCAGACGATCGTCGACAACCGCCAGCAGCTCGGGGTGTTCTTCTCCGACCTCCAGGGCCTCGCGGACACCTCGACCGAGGTGCTCGCCACCAACGAGACCAACCTGATCCGGGTCGGCGAGGTCACCGCGCCGGTGCTGCGGCTGCTCGCGGTCTACTCGCCCGAGTTCCCCTGCCTGCTCAAGGGCGCGGCCCGCTACGCCCCCCGGCTGGCCCGCACCTTCGAGGGCAACCAGGTCAAGCAGTACCTCGAGCTCGGCACCCCGCAGTACAGCGCCTACGACGAGGACGACAGGCCGACGTACGGCGAGGTCGGCCGCGGGCCGTGGTGCCTGGGCCTGCCGAACCCGCCGGTCCCGGCGAAGCCGGTCGCGCTCGACCAGGGCAGCGACATCGACGAGAACCCGCCCACCTCGCCGCTCCCCGACTACCTCGGGCTGAACCGGCCGGGCGCCGACTACAGCGGCACCGAGGGCGAGCAGCAGATCGTCAACGCGATCCTCGCCGCGCAGACCGGCGAGTCGGCGGACAGCTACGGCTCCCTCGGCGCGCTGATGTTCGGCCCGCTGGTCCGGCAGGGGGCGCGGGCCCGATGAGCAGGAACTCCACGACCATCGCCGCCGGCGTCAAGCTCGGCGTCTTCACCGTGGTCTCGGTCCTGGTCACCGGCCTGCTGGCGGTGATCATGGGCAACGTCGGCTTCGGCGCCGGAACGACGTACCGCGCCGTGTTCACCAGTGCCTCCATGCTGCAGGAGGGCGACGACGTGCGCGTCGCCGGCGTCAGCGTCGGCGAGGTCAAGTCGGTCGAGCACTACGAGCGGACCGGAGCACTGGTCACCTTCCGGGTGCAGGCCGACGTCCCGCTGACGACCGCGTCGCGGGCGGAGATCCGCTTCCTCAACCTGGTCGGCGACCGCTACCTCGCGCTCGAGCAGGGCGCCGACACCAGCGCCGACCCGCTGGAGTCCGGCGGCACCATCCCGGTCGGGCAGACCAAGCCGGCGCTGGACCTGACCGTGCTGTTCAACGGCTTCCAGCCGCTGTTCTCGGCGCTGAACCCCCAGCAGGTCAACGACCTGAGCATGAACCTGATCCAGGTGCTCCAGGGCGAGGGCGGCACCGTGCAGGGCCTGCTGCAGAAGACCGCGTCGCTCACCAACACCCTGGCCGACCGCGACCGGCTGATCGGCAGCGTCGTCGACAACCTGACCCAGACCCTCGGCACCGTCGACAGCAGGCGCCGGCAGCTCGGCGAGCTGGTCGTCGGGCTGAAGAACTGGATGGCCGACCTGGCCGCCGACCGCACCGTCATCGGCTCCTCGCTGAGCAACCTCTCCGACCTCACCGCGGTGGTCGCGGACCTGATCCGCCAGGGCCGGCCGCTGATCAAGTCCGACGTCGCGAAGCTGCGCAAGCTGGCCGCGCTGCTGAACAAGAAGCAGAACCGGAAGCAGGTGGTGGAGCTGCTCGACCGGCTGCCGGAGTCGATGACCGACCAGACCCGGACCGGCACCTACGGCTCCTGGTACAACTACTACGTCTGCGGCTTCAGCGGCCGGATCACGCTGCCGCTGGGCCTGGGGAACATCCCCGGTGTCAAGCAGCTGATGGGGATGCTGAACAAGCTGGAGTTCCGCTCCACCGCGCCGCGCTGCAGCGGGACGGGCGCCGGATGAGGGCCTACGGCGACGCCCGCATCCTCCGGCTGGGGGCCATCACCGTGGTGGTGATGCTCCTGGTGATGGCGGCCGCCTTCAACCTGTCCCAGTTCCCCGGCTTCAAGGGCGGCACCTACCGCGCGGAGTTCAGCGACGCCAGCGGCCTGCGGGTCGGCAACATGGTCCAGGTCGGCGGCATCCGGGTCGGCCGCGTCCAGGACCTCGCGCTGGAGGACGACAACACCGTGCTGGTCACCTTCGAGGTCGACAACGGCGTCGAGTTCGGCACGCAGAGCCGCGCGTCGGTGGAGGTGCTGAACCTGCTGGGGGAGAAGTACCTCGACCTCCAGCCCGCCGGCGACGGCCAGCTCGGCGAGGACGACGTGATCCCGGTCGACCGCACCGAGGCGGCCTACGACATCGTCGGCGTCTTCGGCGACCTCGCCACGACCACCGAGCGGATCGACACCGGCCAGCTGACGCGGGCGCTCAACGTGGTCGCCGACACCACGGACCAGGCGGCGCCCGAGATCGAGCAGAGCTTCCGCGGCATCGCCCGGCTGTCGCGGACCGTCGCCAGCAGGGACGAGCAGATCCAGGCGCTGCTCGAGAGCTCGCAGGGCGTCAGCAGGGTGCTCGCCGCCCGGAGCAAGGACCTGGTCCAGCTGATGAAGGACAGCGACCTGGTTTTCCAGGAGGTCAAGCGCCGCAAGCGCGCGATCCACCTGCTGCTGGTCAACGCCCGCGACCTCGCCGACCAGCTGCGCGGGGTCGCCCGGGACAACCGGGCGCAGCTGGCGCCGGCGCTGCAGGAGGTCGACGACCTGCTCTCGCTGCTGATCGGCAAGGAGAAGGAGCTGAAGGCGACGCTCGACGCGCTCGGACCCTACGTCTCGATCCTCGGCAACATCATCGGCACCGGGCCGTGGTTCGACGCCTACGCGTCCAACCTGCTCGCGATCCCGACCGGCGAGTTCGTGCCCGGCTTCCCGGGAGCGGGCCAGTGAGAGGATCGATGAACGCGCTGAGCCGGGTGAGCGGGCGGACGCTCGCGGTCGCAATGGCGGTCCTGCTGCTGGTGGCGACCTACTTCCTCGTCGTCCGCGACGACACCCCGAAGAAGACGGTGACGGCGAGCTTCCCGCGGGCGGTCAGCGTCTACCGGGGCACCGACGTCCGGATCCTCGGCGTGAACGTGGGCACGGTGACCGAGGTGGTGCCCGAGGGCAACTCGGTGCGGGTCGAGATGGAGTACGACGCGCGGTACCGGCTGCCCGAGGGCGCCCAGGCCGTCATCGTGACCCCGACGCTGGTCGCGGACCGGTTCGTCCAGCTCACGCCGGCGTACCAGAAGGGCGACGCGGTGATGGCCGACGGCGCGGACATCCCGCTCCCGGACACCGGCGTCCCGGTCGAGCTGGACCGGATCTACTCCAGCCTCCGCGACCTCTCCGAGGCGCTGGGGCCCAACGGCGTGAACAAGGACGGCACGCTGGACCACGTGCTGAAGGCCGGCGCCCGGGCGCTGGACGGCAAGGGCGCGCTCGGCAACCAGATGCTGGTCGAGCTGTCGCGGGCCGCCGAGACGTTCGGCGAGGGCGCCGGGCCGCTGTTCGAGACGGTCCGGCAGCTCGCCCGGTTCACGACCACGCTCGCGCGGAACGACCGGTTCGTGCGGGCCTTCATCCGCGACCTCGCCGACGTGACCGGCCAGCTCTCCGACGAGCGCGGGGAGATCCGGGCCGCGCTCGCCTCGGTCGCCGACGCGGTCGGCACCGTCCGGACCTTCGTCGCCGACAACCGACAGGCGCTCGTCACCGACGTCGAGAAGCTCACCCGGGTGATGAAGACGATCAACTCCGAGAAGTCCAGCATCGACACCGCGCTGCGGGTCGCGCCGGTCGCCATCGGCAACCTCGGCCTGGCCTTCAACCACCAGACCGGCACGATCGGCTCGCGCATCGGCATCAGCGGCAACCTGTGGGACGCCGACGGCTTCCTGTGCGGCGTCGTGCAGCAGGCCGGCCTGCCCCGCGCCGCGGCCGACCTCGCCTGCCGGCTGTTCAAGCGGCTGCTCGAGCCCGTCCAGGACCAGCTCCCGACGATCCCGCCGGCGACGCCGGGCCGCCCGCAGGCACCGGACCCGGGCGGCTCCCTCCAGGAGCGGTACGCCGGCGGCTCGGCCGGCTCGCTCGGCCGGCTGATGGGAGGCGGCTCGTGAGGCGCCGGCTGCTGACCACCCTGGTCGGGCTGACCGCGCTCGGGCTGGCCACGACCGCCTGCGACTTCGACGGCGCCTACGACCTGCCGCTGCCCGGCTCGCCCGTGGACGCGGACAGCTCGTTCGAGGTCACCGCGGAGTTCGCGGACATCCTCAACGTCGTACCCCGGTCGCCGGTCATGGTCGACGACGTCACCGTCGGCGAGGTCACCGAGGTCGAGCGCGCCGGCTGGAACGCCCGCGTCACGATGCGGATCAAGGACACCGTCGACCTGCCCGACAACGCGATCGCCGACATCCGCCAGGTCAGCCTGCTGGGCGAGAAGTACGTCGCCCTGGAGGCGCCGTCCGACGAGACGCCGACCGGCACGCTGTCCGACGGCGACACCATCGACCTGGCCGACACCGGCCGCAACCCGGAGGTCGAGGAGGTCCTCGGGGCGCTGTCGTTCCTGCTCAGCGGCGGCGGCGTCGGCCAGCTCGGGACGATCACCCGTGAGCTCAACGCGGTCATGGACGGGCGGACCGACCGGCTGCGCAACCTGCTGGGGTCGCTGGAGGACGTGGTCGGCACCATCGACGACCAGAAGGCCGACATCGTCCGCGCGATGCAGTCGCTGAACAGCCTGACCCGGACCCTCAACGCCGAGAAGAGGACGATCACCCGGGCGCTCGACGTCACCGGACCCGCGGTCGAGGTGCTGGCCGCCCAGCACGACGAGCTGATCGCGATGCTGCGCTCGCTGGACCGCCTCGGGGTGGTCGGCACGCGGGTGATCGGGCAGAGCAAGGACAACATCCTCTCCTCGCTCGACGACCTCCAGCCGGTGCTGCGCCAGCTCGAGAAGGCGGGCGACGACCTGGCGCCGGGGATCAACCTGCTGGTGAGCTTCCCGTTCCCGAAGGAGGCCAGCGAGATCGTCAAGGGCGATTACGCCAACACCTCGATCCGCGCCGACATCAACCTCGAGAACGTCATCCCGAACGGTGCGTCCGGCGGCGGCCTCCCGCCGATCCTCCCCGACCCCGGGCAGACGCTCACCCAGATCGAGAGGTGCCTGCGCAGCGGCAGCATCACCGGCAAGGCGTGCCGCAAGGTGCTGGACTCGCTGGACCTGCTCGAGCAGCTGCGCAGGACCTGCCAGAAGGACCGGTACGCCGACAACCCGGTCTGCCGCGTCGTGCGGGCGCTCCCCGGCGGCGGGCTGCCGGACCTGCCGGGGCTGCCCGATTTGCCGGGGCTGCCGGGGCTGCCGGGCGGGCTGCTCGGTGGCCTGCTCGGGCGTGCGCTGAGCGACGGCGCGCCGAGCGCCGACCCCAGCCCCTCGGCGCTCTACGGAGGCACGCCATGAGCCACGGCGTCAAGGCACGCATCCTCGCGTTCCTCGTCCTGAGCGCGGTCGGCGTCGTCTACATGGCCGGGTCCTACCTCGGCCTCGTCGACCGGGTCCTCGGGCGCGGCATCGCGGTGCAGGCCACGCTGCCGTCCTCCGGCGGCCTCTTCGTCGGGAGCCAGGTCACCTACCGCGGGGTCAAGGTCGGCGAGGTGTCCCGGATGGACGCGACCTCCGACGGGGTCACGCTCGACCTCGCCCTCGAGGACGGCACCAGGCTCCCCACCGACTCGCCGATGTACGTGCACAACCTCTCCGCCGTGGGGGAGCAGTACCTCGACTTCGAGCCGCCCGACGGCGACGGACCCTACGCCGAGGCCGGCTACACCTTCGAGGGCGACCAGAGCTCGCTGCCGGTCGACGAGGGCGACCTGCTGGTCGAGCTCGACGAGTTCGTGGGCTCGGTCGAGAAGAGGAACCTGACCACGGTCGTGCGCGAGCTCGGCACGATGTTCGCCGACACCGGGCGCCCGCTGCAGCGGCTGCTCGACAGCGGCAGCACGTTCATCCGCGAGGCCGCCGCCAACACCGACGCGACCGTCCGGCTGCTCAACCGGGGCAAGCGGGTGCTCACCACGCAGCAGGGCGAGAGCGAGAACATCGCCCGCCTGTCCGAGGACCTGGCCGGCATCACCGACTCGCTCGCACGCAGCGACGACGACCTCGAGCGGGTCCTCGACGGCACCCCCCGCGCGGCGCGCGAGGTGGACGCGCTGCTCCGCGACCTCGCGCCGACGCTGCCGGTGCTGCTCGGCAACGCGGTGAGCGTGAACCAGGTCGTCGTGTCGCGCCTGGCCGGCGTCGAGCAGCTGCTGGTGACCTACCCGACCACGATCGCCACCGGCTTCACCGGCACCCCGGGCGACGGCTACGGCTGTTCTGGTTCAGGACATCCCGGACCCCTGTCTCACGTCATCCCGGACAGGTGTCGCGAGTCATCCC
>NZ_BAAGRO010000008.1:0-74746 GCF_054782915.1 Nocardioides hungaricus
ATTTCGCGATCCCACCAGCCACGCCACACGCCGGGCCGCACTGTCCCAAAGATCAGTGCTTCCCTAGGTCCGGGGCCCGCAGGCGGACCGACGGCGTCCACTGGCTAGTCTCGTGGCCGTGGCGAGCGAGACGGAGTGGGACAGCGCGCCCTTCCGCGATCGCGTCCAGACCGTGCTCGACACGTTCGTCGACGAGCAGGCCGCGGGCCTCGCGGCGCTCGGTGACGACGCCCGCCGGCTGGTGCGCGAGGCGCACGCCTCGGTGTCCGGGGGCAAGCGGTTCCGCGCGGCGTTCTGCTACTGGGGCCACCGCGCGGTCGCGGAGCCGGCCGACGAGGACGCGGTGGTCCGGGCCTGCGCCTCGCTCGAGCTGCTGCACGCCAGTGCGCTCGTGCACGACGACTACATGGACGCCTCCGACACCCGCCGCGGCCGACCGGCGACGCACCGGCAGTTTGCCGCGGAGCACCGTGAGGCGGGCTGGCGCGGCGACCCGGAGCAGTACGGCGCCGCGGCGGCCGTCCTCCTCGGTGATCTGCTGCTGGGCTGGTCCGACGAGCTGCTGCGCCGCTGCGGGCTGCCGATCGCCCGGGTCGCGCCGGCGCTGGAGGTGTTCGACCGGTGCCGGTCCGAGGTGATCGCCGGGCAGTTCCTCGATGTGTCCGTGCAGGCGCGCGGCCGCGCCGACGTCGACGCCGCGATGACCGTGCTGCGCTACAAGTCGGCCAAGTACTCCATCGAGCGGCCGCTCCACATCGGCGCCGCCCTGGCCGGCGCCTCCCCCGCGACGATGGACGAGCTGTCCCGCTTCGGGCTGCCGCTCGGCGAGGCCTTCCAGCTCCGCGACGACCTGCTCGGCGTCTTCGGCGATCCGGACGCCACCGGCAAGCCCGCCGGCGACGACCTGATCGAGGGCAAGCGCACCGTGCTGGTCGCGCTCGCGCTCGACGCCGCCTCCCCCGCCGACGCCGCCCGGCTCGACGCCGCCCTCGGCACTCCCCTCTCGCCCGACCAGGTCGAGGACCTCCGCGCGATCATCGACGCCTCCGGCGCCCACGCGCAGGTGGAGGCCGTCATCGAGCAGCTGGCCACCCACGCCGTCGCCGCGCTCGACGAGGCGGCGATCGACGAGCACGCTCGCGGCGTACTGCGCGGTCTGGCGTCGTCGGCCACCCAGCGGGTCGTCTGACGCCGAGTCGGCGCAAGTTGCCCGCTGAGAACCGCCGAGTCGGCGCAAGTTGCCCGGCGGTGCGGGCAAGACGCGCCGACTCGAGCCTCCTACGCGGGCAAGACGCGCCGACTCGGGCTAGAACCCCATCGCCTGGGCGCGGCGCTTGACCTCGGAGCCGCGGTTCTCGCGCAGGGCATCGATGGCGCGGCCCGGGTAGTCGTCGTCGAGGAAGAGCCAGGCGATGCACTCGCGGTCGTCGTACCCCGCGTCGTGCAGCACCGTCAGCAGGCCCGCGAGGCCCTTGACCGGCAGCCCGTCCTGGATGAGCTCGGCCGGGACCTGCTGCCCCGCACCGGGCGCGGGTACGGCGGCGGCCAGCTCGTGGTCGCGGATCATGGTCTTCACCTTGGCGACGGTGACGCCGAGCTGCTCCGCGGCGGCCGCCCAGTCCAGCCACACGGGGACGAGGGTGCTGAGGTCGTGGTCGGCGAGGGGCTGGTGACTCATGCCCACCAGTCTCCCACCCGCCCCTCGCGCCACGCCGGGGGCGGCCAGCACGCCCGGGCGGCCCGGCGTCCGTACGATTGAGGCTCCGGATCCTTCCCCATCCGGCCACAGGAGGGTCGCTGTGACGCCTGACCGGCGCTCGGACCGGCACGCCCAGCAGGGCGCCGCCGGGCCTGTCAACGTGCCCGTGAGCGACCCCATGACCGGGCGGGTGCTGGACAGCCGTTACCGCATCGGACCCCGCATCGCGCGCGGCGGCATGGCCAGTGTGTACGAGGCCACCGACCTCCGCCTCGACCGCACCGTCGCGGTCAAGGTGATGCATCCGGGGCTGGGCGACGACGACGAGTTCGCGGCGCGCTTCGTGCGCGAGGCGCGGGCCGCGGCCCGGCTCTCCCACCCCCACGTGGTCGCGGTCTACGACCAGGGCGACGACCACGGCACCGTGTTCCTCTCGATGGAGCTGATCGACGGCATCACGCTGCGCGACGTGATCCGCAAGGAGGCGCCGATGCCTCCCGCCCGCGCGCTCGCGCTGCTCGAGCCGGTGCTCTCCGCGCTCGCCGCCGCGCACCGCGCCGGCCTGATCCACCGCGACGTGAAGCCCGAGAACGTCCTGATCGCCGATGACGGGAGGATCAAGGTCGCCGACTTCGGCCTGGCCCGCGCGGTCAGCGCCGACACCCAGCACACCGCCACCGGCGGCGTCCTCATCGGCACCGTCTCCTATCTCGCGCCCGAGCTCGTCGTCGACGGCCGCGCCGACGCGCGCGCGGACGTGTACGCCGCCGGCGTGGTGCTCTTCGAGCTGCTGACCGGCGTGAAGCCGCACGAGGGCGAGTCCCCGATCCAGGTCGCCTACAAGCACGTCCACGAGGACGTGCCGGCACCGTCGACGCTCGTGCCCGGCATCCCGGCCTACGTCGACGCGCTGGTCGCCCGGGCCACGGCCCGCGACCGCAGCAGCCGACCCGCGGACGCGGCCGTCCTCCTCCACCAGGTGCACCGGGTCGGCAACGCGCTCGCCGAGGGCGTGGCCGACGACCCCGACCTGACCGCCGACCTGACCCCGCTGATGACCCCATTGACAATCCAGGTGCGGCAGGACCGCGAAGAGACCGCCGAGCGCACGGCGCTGCTGCAGACCGCCGCCCCGCCGCCCGACCGGCCCAAGCAGGCGGCTCCACCGCGGCGCCGCCGCCGCGGGCTGATCGCGACGATCCTCGCGGTGCTGCTGGTCGCCGGCCTCGGCGCCGGCGCCTGGTGGTACCTCGACGGCCGCTACACCTCCACGCCCAGCGTGCTCGGCATGACCAGGGCCGACGCCCAGGCCGAGCTCGAGGGCGCCGGGCTCGAGGTCGAGTGGGGCGAGAGGGCCTACTCCGAGACCGTCCCGGCCGGCCGCGTCGTCTCGACCGACCCCGAGCCCGGCGGCCAGGTGCTCGACGGCGGCACGGTCACGGTCACGCTCTCCCTCGGCAAGGAGCGCTACGACGTACCCAAGCTCAGGGGGATGACCGAGGACGAGGCCCAGGACGCGCTCGCGAAGACCAACCTCGGCTACGGCACCACGACCGAGCAGTGGTCCGACACCGTGCCCGAGGGGCAGGTCATCGCCAGCTCCCCGAAGGCGGGTACGACGCTGCGCCCGGACACCCCGGTCGACCTGGTCGTCAGCAAGGGACCGAGGCCGATCGACCTGAAGGACTGGGTCGGCAGGCCGGTCGACGACGCGATGGCCTGGCTCGACGCCCGCGAGCTGACCGGCACGGTCGTCGGCAGGGAGTTCTCCGACAGCGTCGACGAAGGTGACGTGATCTCGATGGACCCACCGGGAGGCACCACCGTCTACGGCGGTGACGAGATCTCGTTCGTGGTCTCGAAGGGCCCGGAGCTGATCGAGGTCCCGTCGGTGCGCGGCCAGGGCGTCGACGCCGCCACGGCGACGCTCGAGGGGCTGGGCTTCAAGGTCAGGACCGAGGACGCGTCCGGCTCGCTCGGCCTCGGGTTCGTGTGGTCGCAGAGCCCCGGAGGCGGCGAGCTGGCGCCGAAGGGCGCCACGATCACGCTGACCTTGATTTGAGCCTTGATCTGAGCCGCGCCGATAGGTTGGGGCGGTGTCTGAGCAGCGCAACCCGATCGGCACCCATGTCCTGGTCGGCAAGGGCCTCGTCGCCGGCGCGGTCGCGCAGGCGGACCTGCTCGGCTGCGAGGCGTTCCAGGTCTTCGTCGGCAACCCGCGCGGCTGGGCGCTGAGCGAGGGCAAGCCGGCCGAGGACGCGGCGTTCCGGGAGCTGATGGCCGAGCGGGGCACCCGGACGTTCATCCACGCGCCGTACCTGGTGAACCTCGGCTCGCCGACCCCGGCGACCTACGAGCGGTCGGTGGCGTCGGTCGCGCACAACCTCAGGCGGGCGGCGGAGATCGGGGCCGAGGGCGTGGTCGTGCACACGGGTTCGTACGTCGGCGACGTCGACGACTCGCGCGCGATGAGACAGGTCCGCGAGGGGCTGCTCCCCCTCCTGGAGGCGATCGAGGACGACGACGCGCCGTGGCTGCTGCTGGAGCCGACGGCCGGCCAGGGCCGGTCGCTGTGCGCGGGCGTCGAGGACCTCGCGCCGTACCTCGCGGCGCTGGACTTCCACCCCAAGGCCGGCATCTGCCTCGACACCTGCCACGTCTTCGCCGCGGGCGCCCCGCTCGACGAGCCGGGCGGCACGACCGCGACCGTCGACCGGGTCGTCGAGATCGGTGGGCCGGGCCGGCTGCGGCTGGTCCACGCGAACGACTCGATGGACGTGCGCGGCGCGTTCAAGGACCGGCACCAGCGCATCGGCGAGGGACACATCGGCGAGGCGGCGTTCGCGGAGTTGCTCGGCCACCCGGCCACCGAGAGGGTGCCGTTCATCCTCGAGACCCCCGGCTCGCGCAGCGCCGACACCCGCGACATCCCGCTGCTCAAGAGGCTCCGCGGCACATGAAGGCCAAGCTCGCCACCCTCACGCTCCTCGGCATCACCGCGTGCTGGGGCTCGACGTTCTTCCTGATCCGCGACCTGCTCGACCGGGTGCCCGCGGTGGACTTCCTCGCCGTACGGTTCTCGATCGCCGGCGTGCTGCTGCTGGTCGTCGCCCCCAGAGCGGTGCTGCGGCTCTCCCCCACCGCCCGCCGCCAGGCGGCCGTCCTCGGCGGGCTGTACGGCGTCGCGCAGATCCTCCAGACGATGGGCCTCGCGCACACGCCCGCGAGCGTCTCCGGCTTCATCACCGGCATGTACGTCGTCGCGACGCCGCTCTTCGCCGCCGTACTCCTGCGCAACCGGATCACCAGGCTGACCTGGGGCGCCGTGCTGCTCGCCTTCGCCGGCCTCGCGGTGCTGACCCTCGACGGCCTCTCGATCGGGTACGGCGAGGCGCTGACCTTCGTGGCCGCGATGCTCTACGCGCTGCACATCGTCGGGCTCGGCGCCTGGTCGAACGCCCAGGACGCGCTCGGCATGTCCATCCTCCAGGTCGTCATGGTCGCGGTGATCTGCCTGGTCGCCAGCGCGCCCGGCGGCATCGTGCTGCCCGACAACCGCGCCGACTGGCTCTCGGTCCTCTACATGGCGGTCTTCCCGGCGGCGCTCGCCCTGCTCGGCCAGACCTGGGCGCAGGCCCACCTCTCCGCGACCCGCACCGCGATCGTGATGAGCATGGAGCCGGTCTTCGCCGCGTTCTTCGCGGTCCTCCTCGGCGGCGAATCACTGACGACCCGCATGCTCCTCGGCGGGCTGCTGGTGCTGATCGCGATGCTCGTCGTCGAGATCGGGCCGCGCCGCAAGGTCGAGGGCGAGGTCCCGCACATCGCGGTCTGAGCCGCAGGCTCAGGCGCTGACGGAGGCGCGCTCCTCGACCAGGGTGAGGGCGATGTCGATGATCATGTCCTCCTGGCCGCCGACGAGGCGGCGCCGGCCGCACTCGGTGAGGATGTCGCGGACGTCGACGTCGTACCGCGCGGCGGCGGACTCGGCGTGGCGGAGGAAGCTGGAGTAGACGCCGGCGTAGCCGAGGGTGAGGGTCTCGCGGTCGACGCGGACGGGGCGGTCCTGGAGGGGGCGGACGAGGTCGTCGGCGGCGTCCTGGAGGGCGAAGAGGTCGCAGCGGTGCTCGAAGTCGGACAGGTTCGCGACGGCGACGAACGCCTCGATGGGGCAGTTGCCGGCGCCGGCGCCGTGGCCGGCCAGCGAGGCATCGACCCGGTAGACGCCGTTCTCGACGGCGACGACGGAGTTGGCGACCGAGAGCGAGAGGTTCTCGTGGGCATGGATGCCGATCTCGGTGCCGGGGTCCAGGACGTCGCGGTAGGCCCGGACCCGGGCGGCCACGTCGTTCATCGTGAGCCGGCCGCCGGAGTCGGTGACGTAGACGCAGTGCGCGCCGTAGGACTCCATCAGCCTCGCCTGCTGCGCGAGTTCCTCGGGGGGCGCCATGTGGGAGAGCATCAGGAAGCCGGAGACGTCCATGCCGAGCTCGCGGGCGGCGGCGATGTGCTGGGCGGAGATGTCGGCCTCGGTGCAGTGCGTCGCGATCCGGACCGAGCGGACGCCGAGGTCGTAGGCGTGCTCGAGCTCGTGGATCGTGCCGACGCCGGGCAGCAGCAGGGTGGTCAGCCGCGCCCGCTTCAGCACCGAGGCGGCGGCCTCGATCCACTCCCAGTCGGTGTGCGAGCCCGGGCCGTAGTTGACCGAGCCGCCGGCGAGACCGTCGCCGTGCGCGACCTCGATCGCGTCCACGCCGGCGTCGTCGAGCGCGGTGACGATGCGCCGCACGTCCGCGGGGGTGATCCGGTGCCGCACGGCGTGCATGCCGTCGCGCAGCGTGACGTCCTGGACGAAGATCGGAGTGCTCACTGGTTGCCTGCCTTTGCTGCGGCGATGCGCTCGGCGACCTGCAGGCCGGCCGAGGTCATGATGTCGAGGTTGCCGGCGTACGCCGGGAGGTAGTGCGCGGCGCCCTCGACCTCGAGGAACACCGACACCTGGTGCGTGGGACGCGCGCCGCCGTCGGCCAGCAGCGTCTCCACCGGCTGGTCGGCCGGGATCTCGGCGACCTGGACCTGCTGCTTGAGCCGGTACCCGGGGACGTACGCCGCCACGTCGGCCACCATCTTCTCCACCGACGCCCGGATCTCCTCGTGCGTCGCCGGGTCCGGGGCGGAGACCAGGCAGAACACCGTGTCCCGCATGATCAGCGGCGGCTCGGCCGGGTTGAGGATGATGATCGCCTTGCCCGCCCTCGCCCCGCCGACCGTCGAGATCGCGGCCGAGGTGGTCTCGGTGAACTCGTCGATGTTGGCGCGCGTGCCGGGGCCGGCCGACTTCGAGGCGATCGAGGCCACGATCTCGGCGTACTCCACCGGCACCACGCGGCTCACCGCCGCGACGATCGGGATGGTGGCCTGGCCGCCGCAGGTGACCATGTTGAGGTTCGGCGCGTCGAGGTGCTCGTCGAGGTTGACCGCCGGTACGACGTAGGGCCCGATGGCGGCGGGCGTCAGGTCGATCAGCCGCTTGCCGAGCGGGGCGAGCTTCGCGGCGTTCGCCTCGTGGGCCTTCGCCGAGGTCGCGTCGAAGACGATCTCGATGTCGGCGAAGCCGGGCAGCGCGATCAGCCCCTCGACGCCCTCGTGCGTGGTCGGCACCCCGAGACGCCCGGCCCGCGCGAGGCCGTCGGAGCCGGCGTCGATGCCGACCATGGCACCCATCTCGAGGTGCTTGCTGGTGCGCAGCACCTTGACCATCAGGTCCGTGCCGATGTTGCCCGACCCGATGATCGCGACCTTGGTCCTCATGACTGCGTCCCTTCTGTCTGCGTCTGTGTCGGCGTCCCTGCGCTGGTCTCTGCGCTGAAGTTGACGGTCACCGCGCCGAGCCCGGTCAGGCTGGCGGTGACGGTGTCGCCGGCCCGGACCGGGCACATGGGTCCCAGCGCACCGGAGAGGACGACCTGGCCCGCCCGCAGCGGGTCGCCGAGCTCGCGGGCGGCCCGCGCGAGCCAGACGACCGCCTCGATCGGATCGCCGAGGCAGGCCGCGCCGGAGCCGGTCGAGACCTCCTCGCCGTCGATGCGCATGGTCATGGCGACCTCGACCGGCTCGACCTCGTCGAGCCGCCTGCGCAGCGGCCCGAGCACGAACACGCCGGCCGAGGCGTTGTCGGCCACGGTGTCGCCGAAGCTGATGTCCCAGCCCTCGATCCGGCTGCCGCAGATCTCCAGCGCCGCGACGGCGTAGTCGATCGCGGCGCGCACCTGGGCGGCGTCGAGCGGACCCTCGGCCAGATCCTCCTTCAGGACGAAGGCGATCTCGGCCTCGGCCCGCGGCTGGAGCACCGCGTCGACCGCGATGGTGTCGCCGCCGGCGTACTCCATGTCGTCGAAGAGCACACCGAAGTCGGGCTGGGCGACCCCGAGCTGCTGCTGCACGGCCGGGGAGGTGAGGCCGATCTTGCGGCCCACCACGTGCGCGCCGGCCGCGAGCCGGCGCGCGGTGAGCCGGCGCTGCACGGCGTAGGCGGCGACGACGTCCTCGCGGCCGATCAGGTCGCGCACGGGAGGGCACGGCACGCCGGTCTCGTACGCCGTGACGAGCCGCTCGGCGGCGGCGGCGATGTCGGACTGGCTCGCTCGGGCGGGTGCGGAGGCTTCGGGCACGCGGCAACTCTGCCGCTGCCGTGCGCCGCCGGACCAGCGACCGGTCTCGCTCAGCGATACGCTTCCCGCATGGGGGCGGATCTCGACACCGTGCTGGGCAAGGCGGTGACGATCCTGCGCTCGTTCCGTGCCGACGAGCAGACGCTCGCCCTCGCCGAGCTGGTGCGCCGCACCGGGCTGCACAAGGCCACCGTGCACCGGCTCGCCGGCGAGCTGGTCGCCAACCAGCTCCTGGATCGCGTCGAGGGCGGCTACCGGCTCAGCGGCGGGCTCTTCGAGCTGGGCCTGCGGGCCTCGGCCGAGCGGAGCCTCGTCGAGCTCGCGATGCCGTTCCTCCAGGACCTCTACGAGCGCACCCACGAGACCGTGCACCTCGGGGTGCTCGACGGGCACGACGTCGTCTACGTCGCCAAGATCGGCGGGCACCGCCAGGCCAGGTCGCCGTCGCGCACGGGCGGCCGGATGCCGCTGCACTGCACCGCGATCGGCAAGGTGCTGCTCGCCCACGCCGACCCCGGCCTGCGAGCCGAGGTGCTCGCGGGCCCGCTGCCGCGGCGTACGCCGCACACCCTGGTCGCGCCCGGCCTGCTGGCGCGCCAGCTCGAGACCGCTCTGGAGACCGGCGTCGCGTTCGAGCGCGAGGAGTCCACGGTCGGCCTGGTCTGCGTCGCCGCGCCCGTGCTCGACGCGACCGGAGAGTCGGCGACCGCGGCCATCAGCGTCACCGGGCCGGTCGGCCGCCTGCGCCCCGAGTCCCACGCGCACGCGGTCCGGGCCGCGGCCACCGCGGTGTCCACCCTGATGGCGCGCCTGGACCGGGCCTGACCGGCCCGGCCCGCAGGGCCGGACGTGGGATCAGGCACCCCGCTGCCCTTTGGTCCTAGTACCCGCCAAACGCCGGTGCGGAGCGGATCGGACGCCCTACCGTTGCCTCGCTGTCGCACCGGCGACTCGTCCCCACGTCCCACCGGCGCGCAGCACGCAACTCCCGGAGGGTGCTCGTCGTCCTCGTCCGCAGCGCAGCGGCGGACGATGCCGCGGCACCCTCCGTGGCGTCTCGGGGCGTCCGCATGCTGGCGGCGTACGCCGGAGGTGGCGGTCGTCACCTACGGTCTCGGCATGGTCGTGGTCATGTCCCCCGATGCGACGGACGAGGACATCGCCCACGTCGTCGCCCGGGTCGAGAGCGTCGGCGGCGAGGCGTTCGTCTCCAAGGGCGTGGTCCGCACGATCATCGGGCTGGTCGGCGACATCGACTCCTTCCACCACCTCAACCTGCGCACGCTGCGCGGCGTCGCGGACGTGCACCGCATCTCCGATCCGTACAAGCTGGTCAGCCGCCAGCACCACCCCGACCGCTCGACGGTCTGGGTCGGCTCCGGCGACAAGCGCGTGCCGATCGGCCCGGGGACGTTCACGTTCATCGCCGGCCCGTGCGCGGTCGAGTCCGCGGAGCAGACGCTGGAGGCCGCGCACATGGCGCGCTCCGCCGGGGCCACCCTGCTGCGCGGCGGGGCGTTCAAGCCGCGCACCTCGCCGTACGCCTTCCAGGGCCTCGGCGTCGCCGGCCTCGAGATCCTCGCCGACGTCCGCGCCGCGACCGGGCTGCCGATCGTCACCGAGGTGGTCGACGCGCGCGACGTGCCGGTGGTCGCCGAGTACGCCGACATGCTCCAGGTCGGCACCCGCAACATGGCCAACTCCGGCCTGCTCCAGGCGGTCGGCGACTCCGGCCGGCCGGTGCTGCTCAAGCGCGGCATGACCGCGACCGTCGAGGAGTGGCTGATGGCGGCGGAGTACGTCGCCCAGCGCGGCAATCTCGACATCGTGCTGTGCGAGCGCGGCATCCGCACCTTCGAGCCGGCCACCCGCAACACCCTCGACATCTCGGCGGTCCCGGTGGCGCAGGCGGCCAGCCACCTGCCGGTGATCGTGGACCCGTCGCACGCCTCCGGGCGCAAGGACCTGGTCGTGCCGCTCTCGCGCGCCGCGATCGCGGTCGGCGCCGACGGCGTGATCGTCGACGTCCACCCCAACCCGGAGACCGCGCTCTGCGACGGTCCGCAGGCGCTGCTCGGCGCCGAGCTGCGCGACCTGGCCCAGGCCGTGCGCCGGCTGCCGGCGTTGGTGGGGCGCCGCCCGGCCGCCTCGTTCTAGCCGGTCGCTAGGGTGGTGGGGACCGTGTAGTCGCCCGTGAGGATCCGTGTGCCCCCCGACCACCGTCGAGGCTTCCGCGACGACATCCAGGGCATGCGCGCCCTGGCCGTTCTCGGGATCCTCCTCTTCCACGCCGGCCTGGCGCCGTACTCCGGCGGCTTCGTCACCCTCGACGTCTTCTTCGTGCTCTCGGGCTTCCTCATCACGACGCTGCTGCTGCGCGAGGTGGCGCAGAGCGGGACGATCGACCTGGTCGCCTTCTACGTACGCCGCGCGCGCCGGATCCTGCCCGCGGCGACCGTCGCGATCGCCGGCACCGTGCTCGCCGCCTGGCTGTGGCTGCCGCTGATCGACGCCCGGGACACCGCCGTCGACGGCGTCTGGGCGGCGCTGTTCGGCGCGAACGTCCGGTTCGCCCTCGACCAGACCGACTACTTCACCCAGACCGATCCGGCCTCGCCCCTGCAGCACTTCTGGTCGCTCTCGGTCGAGGAGCAGTTCTACCTCGTGATGCCGGCGCTGCTGCTCGTCGCGGTCGTGCTCGCCCGCCGACTGCTCCGCCGCCGCGGCGGCCCCACCGCCGGGATCGTGGTCGCGCTCGGCATCGTGACCGTCGCGAGCTTCGCGTGGTCCGTGCACGCCTCCACCGCGTCGCCGGAGAGTGCCTACTTCTCGACGTTCACGCGGACGTGGGAGTTCGGGGCCGGCGCGCTGTTCGCGGTCGTCGCGCCACGGCTCGCGCGACCGCTGACCCCCCTGGCGCGCAACCTGGTCGTGCTCGGCGGCCTCGGCCTGATCGCGGTCGCCCTGTTCACGGTCAGCTCGTCCGACCCCTACCCCGGCTGGCGCGCGCTCGCTCCCGTGCTCGGGACCTGCGCGGTGCTCCTCGGCGGCACCGACGGGCCGGCGACGTTCATGCAGCGGGTGCTCGGCGTCACGCCGCTGCGGGTGATCGGCGACGCGTCCTACTCCCTCTACCTCTGGCACTGGCCGGTCCTCGTGATCGCCCAGCAGCGCGTCGGCCGCGACCTGCGGCCCGCCGAGCTGGCCGTGGTGCTCGCGGTGACGGCGCTGATGACGTGGGCGTCGTACCGCTTCGTGGAGACGCCGTTCCGGCGGCGCCGGTCTGTCAAGAGGCCGCGCGGGATGCTGTTCTACCCCGCCGCGGTGTCGGTCGCCGTGGCGAGCTGCCTGGCCGTCGTCGCCGTGATCGACCGGCAGCTGGTCGGCGACGACCCGGGCATCTCGGTGTCCGACTACGCCCAGCGCCCCGACGGCTCGAAGCTCTCGAAGGACCCCGCGGTCGCGCTGGTGGAGGCCTCGGTGCGGGCCGCGCTCGAGGGGCGCGGCGTGCCCCGCGAGCTGCGGCCGGCGCTCACCGAGGTCAGGGACGATCGCGCCGACCTCGGCAAGTGCGAGTACGACGACACCCCGAAGCGGCTCTGCCTGCGCGGCGACCCGGAGGGTACGAAGACGCTCGTGCTGATCGGCAACTCGCACGGGCGGCACTGGATCCCGGCGTTGGACAAGATCGCCGAGCAGGCCGGCTGGCGCGCGTACTACCTGGTGAAGTCGCAGTGCAGCGCCGCCCGGGTGGACCTGGTGCTCCCCGGCGACGAGAAGCCGTGGGAGGAGTGCCGGGAGTTCAACGCGTGGGCGCAACAGCAGGTCGAGCAGCTGAAGCCCGACCTCGTCGTCGTGTCGACGACCGGTGCCCCGGGCGTGCTCGTGGACGGCGAGGTCGACCGGAGCGCCGACGGCGTCGCGGCGGAGATGGGCGCCGGCTTCCGCCGGCTCTTCGCCGACCTCGCGCCGCTGACCCGGCGCCTGCTGCTGCTGGCCGACGTGCCGCGACGCGACAACGTGCCGCACCAGTGCCTGAGCCGGCCGGGCGCCGACCTCGGCACGTGCCTGAGCGGCATCCGCGCCCGCGCCACCGCGATCAACGCCGAGGGGGCGCAGGCCGCCCGCGACGCCGGGGTGGAGGTGGTGCCGACCCGGCAGTGGTTCTGTGTCGACGGGCAGTGCCCCGCCGTGATCGGGGACTACGTCCCGATGCGCGACGAGGGACACGTCACCACGGCGTACGCCCGCTCGCTGGCCGGGCCGCTGGGCCGGGCACTCGGGCTGCTGCCGAAGCGCTGATCAGGCCAGGCCGCTCAGGACCGCCGCGGCCTGCTCGGCGTCGGCGGTCGTGACGTCGAGGTGCGTGACCAGGCGTACGGCGGTCGGGCCGACCGTGCCGATCACGACCCCCTCCTCCCGGGCGCGGGCGACGAACTCGGCCGCGTCGGTGCGGTGCACCACCACGATGTTGGTGTCGACCGTCGCGGGGTCCACGTCGCAGGCCTCCGCCAGCAGCCGCGCGTGCGCGTGGTCCTCGGCGAGCCGCTCGACGTGGTGGTCGAGCGCGTGCAGGCCGGCCGCGGCCAGGATGCCGACCTGGCGCATGCCGCCGCCCATCCGCTTGCGCCACACCCGTGCCTCCGCGATCGCGTCGGCGCCGCCGACCATGAGGGAGCCGACCGGCGCACCGAGCCCCTTGGACAGGCAGACGCTCAGCACGTCGGCGATTGCGCCGTACTCGCGCAGCGGCGTGCCGGTCGCGACGTGCGCGTTCCAGATCCGCGCGCCGTCGAGATGCACCCCGACCCCCGCGCCGGTGGCGTACTCGCGCAGGTCGCGCAGGTCCTGGAGCGGCAGCACCGCTCCCCCGGCGAAGTTGTGGGTGTTCTCGACCGAGATCGCCGCGGTCGGCACGAAGAACGGCCCCATGTCGGGCGCGAAGATCTGCTCGATCGTGCGCAGATCGACCTGGCCGCGCGGGTGGATCCAGGTCCGCATGGTCAGGCCGGTGTAGGCGCCGTGCGCCCCGAGCTCGGCCCGGGCGATGTGCGCGCTGGCCTCGCAGAGCACCTCCTGCCCCGGCCGGACGAGCGAGCGTACGGCGAGCACGTTGGCCATCGACCCGGTCGGCATGAACAGCGCCGCCTCGTGCCCGAACGTCGCCGCCACCCGCTCCTCCAGCCGCGCGACGGTCGGGTCTTCGCCGTACACGTCGTCCCCGACCTCCGCGGAGGCCATCGCGGCCCGCATCGCCTCGGTCGGCGTGGTCAGGGTGTCGCTGCGCAGGTCGATCACGGCGCCATCCTGTCAGGGTGCGGCTGGTGGTCTACCGCTCGGTGTCGTGAGGCTTGCGGCGGGACGGCAAGGTCCGATCCGCTGTCGGCCTGTCCGCCTACAATGCCGGTATGACCGCGAACCGCGACGAGTTGATCCACCTGATCGAGGGTCTGCCCGACGATCAGGTCGAGGTCGTGCTCGCGGACGTGCGGCGGCTGACGACGAAGGGGCTGGCGGGCGAGTGGCCTCCGAGGTTCTTCGGGATCGGTGCGTCCCTTGACGGTCGCACCGACAACGCGCGACGCGTCGACGAGATCCTCGCCGAGGGATTCGGCGCCCGCCGGTCGTGATCATCTGCGACACGGGACCGATCTTCGCCGCGGCCGACCGCAATGATGCCGACCACCACGTCTGCGTCGATCTGTTCACCGGGCTTCGGCTGGCAGGCCGACGCCTGCTGTTGCCGCCGACAGTCATGGCCGAAGTTGGCTACATGCTGGAGGCCAAAGTGGGAACCTTCGCCGAGATCGCCTTCCTCGAGTCAGTGGCCAACGGGAGCTTCGAACTGGTCGACCTCACTCAGCCAGATGCCGGTCGCATCGCCGAACTGGTAGCTCGGTACGACGATCTCCCACTCGGGACCACCGATGCCTCGGTGATCGCTCTTGCTGAGCGCTTGGGAGTGGACGAGGTCGCGACGCTGGACCACCGCCACTTCCGAGTGGTGCGCCCCGCCCATGCAGAGGCGTTCACACTGCTGCCAGGACCCACTCTCTGAAAGCGCCGACCCTCCTCGCCGGCGCTCGGCCTTCGCAGGCTCAGTCCGAGCGGGCTCGGAGCATCTCCGCGACGAGGAACGCCAGCTCGAGGGACTGGACCCGGTTGAGGCGCGGGTCGCAGACCGACTCGTAGCGGTGGGCCAGGTCGAGGTCGGTGAGGTCCTCGCCGCCGCCGACGCACTCGGTGACGTCGTCGCCGGTGAGCTCGACGTGGAGGCCGCCGGGCCAGGTGCCGAGCGAGCGGTGCACGTCGAAGAAGCCCTGCACCTCGTCGATCACGTCGCCGAAGCGCCGGGTCTTGTAGCCCGAGGACGCCTCGAAGGTGTTGCCGTGCATCGGGTCGCACACCCAGGCGACCTCGAGGCCGGCGGCGGTGACCTTCTCGACCAGGTGCGGCAGCCCGTCGCGGATCCGGCCGGCGCCGAAGCGGGTGATGAAGGTGAGCCTGCCGGCCTCGTTCTCCGGGTTCAGCCTCGCGGCCAGCGCGAGCGCGTCGTCCGGGGTGGTCGTGGGGCCGAGCTTCACGCCGATCGGGTTCTGGATGCGGCTCATCAGCTCGACGTGGGCGCCGTCGAGCTGGCGGGTGCGCTCGCCGATCCACACGAAGTGGCCGGAGACGTCGTAGGGCAGGTCGGTGCGCGAGTCGATGCGCGTCATCGCGTGCTCGTACTCCAGCACCAGCGCCTCGTGGCTGGAGTGGAAGTCGACCCGGTGGAACTCGTCGGGGTCGGCGCCGATCGCCTTCATGAAGGTCAGCGCGCGCTCGATCTCGTTGGCCATCGCCTCGTACTGCTGGCCGACCGCGGACTCGCGCACGAAGTCGGTGTTCCAGGCGTGCACCTGGCGCAGGTCGGCGTACCCGCCGGTGACGAACGCGCGGACCAGGTTCAGCGTCGCGGCCGAGGAGTTGTAGACGTCGACGAGCCGCTGCGGGTCCGGGATCCGCGCCTCGGGCGTGAAGTCGAAGCCGTTGACCGCGTCGCCGCGGTACGCCGGCAGCGTGACCCCGTCGCGGGTCTCGAAGTCCGACGAGCGCGGCTTGGCGTACTGGCCGGCGATCCGGCCGACCTTCACGACCGGCACCGACGCGGCGTAGGTCAGCACCACCGCCATCTGCAGCAGCACGCGCAGCTTGTTGCGCACGTTGTCGGCGGTGACGCCGGCGAACGTCTCGGCGCAGTCGCCGCCCTGGAGCAGGAACGCCTCGCCCCGCGCGACCGCCGCGACCTTCGCCTTCAGCTCGTCGCACTCGCCCGCGAACACCAGCGGCGGGGCCGTGCGCAGGCGCGCGACGGCCGAGTCGACGGCGGCACGGTCGGGGTACGACGGCTGCTGCGCCGGGCTCAGGGCGTGCAGATCGGTCAGGGACGGGACGGCACTCACCGGTCCAGGGTACGGCGAACGACCGTCCACCTCCGATTCGACGGACGGGGACGAGACGGCTACTCGTCCATGTGCTCGATGTCGCGGAACCCGGTCCGCTGCGCGCGCACGGCCCGGTTGGTGATCCAGGTGAACGCCCACAGCACCACGCCGACCGCGAGCAGTCCGGCGGCGATCTCGTAGACGATGCCGTCGCGGTCGACCCACGGCCCGAGCAGGAACGCGCACAGCACGGCTGCGACCGCCGGCGTGGCGCCCGGTGAGCGGAACCGGCCCTCCGGGGCGCCCGGGCGGCGCAGGATCAGGCAGGCGACGTTCACGATCAGGAACACGCCGAGCAGCAGCAGCGAGGTCACGCTGGCGAGGTTGACCACGATGTCGTCCTCGGCCCGGTTGGCGACGTACAGGATCAGGGCCAGCGCCAGGACGGTCGAGAAGATCACGCCGACGTACGGCGAGCGACGGTTCGGCGACACCTTGCCGAGCGTGCGGGGCAGCACGTCCTGGTGGGCGAGGCCGTAGAGCAGCCGGCTGGCCATCAGCATGTTGATCAGCGAGGTGTTGGCGACCGCGAACACGGCCAGGAACGGGAACACCTTGTCGATCGGGAAGTCCGGCGCGCCGACGCGCACCACCTCGAGCAGCGCCCGGCCGTCCTGGGCGTTCGCGATCTGGTCCGAGGTCAGCACGGCGACCACCGAGACCGCCACCAGCATGTAGATGATCACCGCGATGCCGAGGCCGGTGATCATCGTGCGCGGGAAGATCCGCTCGGGGTCCCTGGTCTCCTCGACCATGTTCACCGAGTCCTCGAAGCCGACCATCGCGAAGAAGGCGATCGAGGTGGCCGCGGTGACCGCGAGGAAGAGGCCCTTGTCCTCGGGGTTCTCGAAGGTCGTGACCCGTCCGAAGTCGGCGTCGCCCTGCGCCATCGCCCAGAAGCCGACGCCGATCACGATCGCCAGCGCGGCGATCTCCACGAGCGTGAGGACGACGTTGAACTTCACCGACTCGCCGACGCCGCGCAGGTTGATCAGCGCGAGCAGCACCATGAAGGCCAGGGCGATGAGCGTGATCGTCCCGGTGCTGGGCTCGCTGTCGAGCCAGCCGTTGGCGAGCAGGCCGCCGGTGAGGTTCTGGGCGAGCACGTTCGCCGACGTCGAGGCGCTGGTGATGCCGGAGCAGATCACGGCGAACGCCACGATGAACGTGACGAAGTGGATGCCGAACGCCTTGTGCGTGTAGAGCGCGGCGCCGGCCGCCTGGGGGTACTTGGTGACCAGCTCCAGGTAGGACAGCGCGGTCAGCGTCGCGACCACGAACGCCACGAGGAACGGCAGCCAGACGATGCCCCCGACGACGCCGGCCATCTGCCCGGTGACGGCGTAGACGCCGGCGCCGAGGATGTCGCCGACGATGAACAGCAGGAGGAGCTTGGGCCCCATCACCCGCTTCAGGTTCGGAGTCGGGCCGTTGACGTCGACCGGCTCGACGTGCTGCGTGGTCATGGTGGCCTCCCTGTCCCGGATGGTCCGCTGAGGCCAGCCTCCCCCGTTGGGGACGGCTCTAACCAGGCCCGCTCACCCGAAGAAGACCTGCGCCTCGGCGTACTCCGCCTCGCTGACCAGCTTCAGCTCGCCGGTGCCCTCGATGAGCGGCACCCGCACGATGTCGGTGCCGCGCAGCGCCATCATCGTGCCGAAGTCGCCGTCGGCGACCGCGTCGATCGCCTGCAGGCCGAAGCGGGTGGCCAGCCAGCGGTCGAACGCGGTCGGGGTGCCGCCGCGCTGGATGTGGCCGAGGACGACCGCGCGGGCCTCCTTGCCGGTGCGCGTCTCGATCTCGCGGGCGATCCGGTCGCCGATCCCGCCGAGGCGGACGTGCCCGAAGGCGTCGAGCTCGCCGGACACGAGGGTCATGTCGCCTCCTTCACGCGGCACCGCGCCCTCGGAGACGACGAGGATCGGCGCGTAGCGAGACTCGAAGCGGCTCTCGATCAGCGCGCAGACCTCCTCGATGTCGAAGGGCTGCTCGGGGATCAGCACGATGTTGGCGCCACCGGCCAGCCCTGCGTGCAACGCGATCCAGCCGGCGTGCCGGCCCATCACCTCGACGACCAGCACCCGGTGGTGGGACTCGGCGGTCGTGTGCAGCCGGTCGATCGCCTCGGTCGCGATGTTGACCGCGGTGTCGAAGCCGAAGGTGAAGTCGGTGCCCGAGAGGTCGTTGTCGATGGTCTTCGGCACGCCGACGACGTGCACGCCGAGGTCGGCGAGCCTGGTCGCGACGCCGAGGGTGTCCTCGCCGCCGATCGCGACGAGGGCGTCGACGCCGTCGTTCGCGAGGTTCTCCGTGATCCGCTCCACGCCGTTGTCGAGCCTGAACGGGTTGGTGCGCGAGGAGCCGAGGATCGTGCCGCCGCGCGGCAGGATGCCGCGGCACTGCTCGATGCCCAGCTCCATGGTCACGCCCTCGAGCGGGCCACGCCAGCCGTCGCGGTAGCCGACGAACTCGAAGCCGTGCTCCTTCACCCCCTTGCGGACCACCGCCCGGATGACGGCGTTCAGGCCGGGGCAGTCCCCGCCTCCGGTGAGCACTCCGACGCGCATGGCGACTCCTGGTCCGGGGTTGTTGGATCGTTCGAAACGAGCGTAGTGGATCGGTTCGTCACGCGCAGGGCGGCTTCCGGCATCGCCCGCCCGAGCCGTACGGCGAGCAGCGCGCCCGCCACGGCGACCGCGATCAGCGCCAGCCAGATCGGCGACTCGCCGCGGTCGAGCAGCCAGGCGAAGGCGACCGGGGCGATCGCGCCGGAGATCGTCCAGGCCAGCTGCATCAGCGAGAGGTAGCGCCCGCGCAGGTGCTCCGGCGCGGCCTCGGCGCCGAGCGCGCCGAGCACCGGCCCGCCGAGCAGCTCGCCACCGGTGTAGACGACCGTGCCGAGCAGCACCACCGCGGTCGCGAGCGCGACCGAGAGCCCGCTCGCGCCGAGCAGCGCCACGAACGACAGCGCGAACACGACGTTCGTCAGCACCAGCACCCGCCAGCGCAGGTGGCCGGTCATGCCGTTCACGACCAGGCCCTGGCCGAAGCCGACCATCACGGTGTTGATCGTGAACACCGCGCCGGTGACCCAGCCGGGCAGGCCGAGCACGGTGACGGCGTAGACCGGCATCGCGAAGTTCAGGACCATCATCGCCGTCGAGTAGGCGAGCTGGACCAGCCACAGCTGGCGGTAGGGCCGGTCGCCCAGCACGGTCCGCCACGCGCCCTCCGACGCCCGGTGCCCGGTGGGCCGGGTCGACGGCACCGCGAGCAGCAGCAGGAGCGCCACGCCGTACGACAGCGCGTTGACCAGCACCACCGAGAGGTACGCCGCCTCGGTGCCGATCGTGATCGCGGCACCGGAGAGCAGGCCGCCGACGGCGAAGCCGACGTTGCGCAGCGCGCCGAGGAAGCCGAACCACCTCTCCCGCTCCCCCGGCCGCGAGATGGCGGCGACGATGTTGCCGTAGGAGCCCCAGAACGCGGTGCGGCCCACGGACACGACGACGGTCCAGAGGATCAGCCCGGAGAAGGACTCGGTGACCAGGTAGGCGAGGAACCCGACGCCCTGCATCAGGTTGCCGGCGAGCAGCACCTGCTTGGCGCCGAGGCGGTCGACGAGGCCGCCGAGCAGCGGGCCGGCCGGGATCGAGGCGGCCGAGGCGATCGAGATCGCGGCGCCGATCTGCACCAGGGAGAGGTCGGTGGTGACCAGGAAGTAGAGCATCGAGACCGGCATGAACACGCCGCTGCCGATCGCGTCGATCGCGATCGCCGTGACGAACCGGCGGTGGTGGCCCAGCGAGGGGAAGCCGAGCTTGGCGGCGAGGCGGTCGAGCACCCGACGATCGTGCGACTTCAACCCCGGTTCAGGTCAAATCGTTATCGCTATGGTCCGGGGTATGACGTTCTCGATCGTGGCCCGCTCCGCGGACGGGCAGTCCTGGGGCGTGGCGGTCGCCTCCAAGTTCCTCGCGGTGGGGTCGGCGGTCCCGGCCGCGGTCGCCGGGGTCGGCGCGATCGCCACGCAGGCCGACGCCAACGTGGCCTACAAGGGCCAGGCCCTCGCGCACCTGGACGACGGCGCGACCGCCTCGGTCGCGCTGCAGCGGCTGCTCGAGGACGACGAGGGCCGCGACCACCGCCAGGTCGGCATCGTCGACGTCGAGGGCGGCGCGGCCAGCCACACCGGGCACGCGTGCCTGGCGTGGGCGGGCGGCGTGACCGGCGACGGCTATGCGATCCAGGGCAACATCCTCACCGGCCCCGAGGTGGTCGAGGCGATGGAGGCGGCCTGGCTGGCCTCCCCCGAGGACGCCCCGCTCGCCCGCCGGCTGCTGGAGGCCCTCGCCGCCGGCGACACGGCGGGCGGCGACTCCCGCGGCCGCCAGTCCGCCGCGCTGCTCGTGGTCGAGGACGGCGCCGGCTACGGCGGGCTCGACGACATCGCGGTCGACCTGCGCGTCGACGACGCCGCAGAGCCCCTGGGCGAGCTGACCCGGCTGTTGGAGCTGAGCGAGCTCTACCTCACCGCCTCGACCGAGGAGGAGAAGGTGCCGGTGACGCCCGAGCTCGCGGCCGAGCTCGAGGAGCTGGCGTGGGCGGCCGGCGCCCGCGACCTCCTCGCCTGGGTCGGCACCGAGAACTACGAGATGCGCGTGGCCCGGGACGGGTCGTGGATCGACGTACGCGTGCTCGAGATCCTCCGGAGCACCGGCGCATGAGCGTGCTCGCGATCGACGCGGGCACGACCGGCGTCACCGCGGTGGTCGTCGAGCGGGACGGCACGATCGCGGCGAAGGGCTACCAGGAGTTCGCCCAGCACTTCCCCAGGCCGGGCTGGGTCGAGCACGCGCCGGAGGAGATCTGGCAGGCGACGCTGGAGGCGTCCCGCGAGGTCCTCACGAGGTACGACGCCGGCGCGCTCGAGGCGGTCGGCATCACCAACCAGCGCGAGACCGTGCTGCTCTGGGACCGCGAGACGCTCGGCGCCCCGCGGCGCGCGATCGTCTGGCAGGACCGGCGTACCGCCGACCTGTGCACGCGGCTGCGCGAGGAGGGCCACGAGGAGCGGGTCGGCGAGCTGACCGGGCTGCGGCTCGACCCGTACTTCTCCGGCACCAAGCTGATGTGGCTGCGCGAGCAGGAGCCGCACACGTGGGCGCTGGTCGAGTCGGGCCGCTACGCGATCGGCACCGTCGACTCCTACCTGATCGCCCGGATGACCCGCGGCACCTACCACGTCACCGACGTCTCGAACGCCTCGCGCACGCTGCTGATGGACCTCGCCACGGGCGAGTGGTCCGACGAGCTGTGCTCGTTGTTCGGCGTGCCGCGCGACGCGCTGCCGGAGCTGGTGCCGAACTGGGGCGAGCTCGCCACGACCGACCCGAGGACGTTCCTCGACCTGTCGCTGCCCATCGCGGGCCTGGCCGGCGACCAGCAGTCCGCGCTGTTCGGGCAGACCTGCTTCGACGCGGGCGACTCGAAGTGCACCTACGGCACCGGGTCGTTCGTGCTCACCAACACCGGCTCGGAGATCCAGCGCTCGGACGCCGGCCTGCTCGCGACCGCGGCCTGGCGCTCGCCGTCCGGCGAGCTCACCTACGCCAGCGAGGGCGCGATCTTCGTGACCGGGGCGGCCGTGCAGTGGCTGCGCGACGGGCTCCAGATCGTCGGCTCCGCCGCGGAGACGCAGGCCGTCGCGAGCACCGTGCCGGACACCGAGGGCGTGGTGTTCGTCCCCGCGCTCACCGGCCTCGGCGCACCCCACTGGGACCCGCACGCGCGCGGCCTGATCATCGGCATCACCCGCGGCACGACCCGCGCGCACCTCGTGCGGGCGACGCTGGAGGCGATCGCGTTCGAGGTGCGCGACGTGCTGGAGACGATGCCGTCGCTGTCGTCCCTGCGCGTCGACGGCGGCGCCTCGGCCAACGACCTGCTGTGTCAGCTCCAGGCCGACCAGCTCGGCGTACCCGTCGAGCGGCCGAAGGCCGTGGAGACGACTGCGCTGGGTGCCGCGTTCCTCGCCGGCCTCGGCGCGGGCGTGTGGTCCTCGACCGACGACCTGCGGAGCACCTGGAACCTCGACCACCGGTTCGAGCCGCGCGCCGACCGCACTGCCGCCGACGCCGCGCACGCCCGCTGGCGGGACGCGGTCGAGCGGTCGAGAGGCTGGGCCGACTAGCTGTTCAATTTGTCGAGCGCGGCCGCGGCGGCGTCGCGGGCCCTCGTGGCCTCAGTGAGCGCGTCGGCGGCCTCGTCGCGGGCGTCCTCGGCCTCGGAGAGATCGTCGTCGACCTCCTCGGCCGCCGACTCGAGCTCGGCGATCCTGCCGCGCAGTTCGTCGATCTCGGCCTGGAGCTGCAGGCTGCGCGCCTCGAGGTCGTCGTACGCCGCCCTCGCCCGGTCGTGTTCCTCCGCGGCCCCCGCGAGTGTGGACTCGGCGGCCTCCAGCGCGGCCCGCGCCGCCCGCGCCTCGGCCTCGGGGTCGGGCACCACGTGCAGGTCGGGTCGGCCCGGCGGCTCGGCTGGGGGCGTCGTGGCTTCGAAGCCCCGTCCTTCGAAGCTCAGCGCCTCCGACAGCGCCACCGAGGCCGCGACATCGGCGGGCTCGAGACCGGTCGTGGTGAGCGCGGCGACCAGGAGTCCGCTGCGCACCGCCCGCGCGCACTCGGCGTCGACCATCGCGGCGGTCAGCGTCGCCTCCACCTGGTCGGCGACGGCGTCGGTGACCCGCGCGCCCTCCTCGCGGGCGGTCCGGCGGGCCTGCGTGGTGACCGCGGCGGTCAGCTGTCGCCGCTGCTTCGTCAACTCCCGGAGCTCCTGGCCGGACATGGCGTCCTGGGCGGTCCGCAGCGCCTCGCCGACCGCGAGCACCTGGTCGACCTGCTCGGTCTCGCGGCGGACCAGCAGGTTCACCACCCAGGCCGCGAGCGACGGCTTCCGCAGCGCCTTGACCGGCGCGGCCAGGTCGGTGCCTTTCAGCTGCTTGGCCTTCGCGTCGCGTGCGGGGGTGAACTCGGTCAGGGGCAGGCCGTAGAGCTCGTCGGCGATCCCGAGCAGGTCGCTCACGGCCGCACCCAGCGACCGCGCCGGTGCACGAGCGGCTCGTCGTCCTCGCCGACCGTGACCTCGTCCACCCTCAGCGTGAGCAGCGTCGACCAGCCGACCTCGGCCACGCTCTCCAGCGACGTCCCGGCCCAGGTCGTGGCGTCGGCCAGTCGCGGCCCCCACGGGGTGTCGGTGAACTCGGCCGCCCGGAACGGTCCGCCGGGCGCGGGCGCGGTGCCCGCGAACGCCTCGGCCAGGTCGCGGTGCGACCACGACAGCAGCTGCACGACCGCGCGGCCGGTGCGGTCGACCGCGTCGGCCAGGTCGCTGTCCGGGTCGACCAGCGCGAGCACCCGCGCCGGCTCGCCGTTGGCGACCATCAGCGAGCTCACCGTGAGGCCCGCGCCCTCGGCCGTGAGGAGCGCGACCGTTCCCGTGAGCCGGCCGCGGAGGCGGCGTACCGGGTCGGGCTCGGGGTCGGCGAACGGGTGGTCCGAGTGGATCGTCACGGCGTGAGCGTATGACGTCCGCGGACGTCATGCGGGCGGTGGAAGGGGACGCGCTGTCCGTATGACGTCCCGGGACGCCGCCAGCCTAGGCCGCCTCGGGCCCGGCGTCCTTCTCCGACTTGGAGAGCTCCTTGGCCCGGGTGGCGTACATGTCGACGTACTCCTGGCCGGAGAGCCGCATGATCTCGTACATGATCTCGTCGGTGATCGACCGCAGGATGTAGCGGTCGTTCTCCAGGCCCTCGTAGCGGCTGAAGTCCAGCGGCCTGCCGAAGCGCACCACCGGGCGGGTGAAGCGGCCGAAGGTCTTGCCCGGGGGGGCCACGACGTCGGTGCCGACGACCGCGACCGGGATCACCGGCACCTTCGACTCGAGCGCGAGGCGGGCGACGCCGACCTTGCCGCGGTAGAGCCTGCCGTCGTGCGAGCGGGTGCCCTCGGGGTAGATGCCGAACAGCTCGCCGTCGGCGAGCAGCCGCTTCGCGGAGATGATCGCGCCCTCGGACGCGTTGCCGCCGGAGCGGTCGATCGGCACCTGGCCGGAGCCGGCGAAGAACGTCCTCTGCAGCCAGCCCTTGAGGCCCGTGCCGGTGAAGTACTCGGCCTTGGCGACGAAGGTGACCCGGCGCGGCAGCGTGAGCGGCATGAACAGCCAGTCGGCGTACGAGAGGTGGTTGCTGGCGAGGATCGCCGGCCCCTCGAGGGGGACGTGCTCGGCGCCGGAGACCCGCGGGCGGAAGACCAGCTTCAGCCACGGCCCGAGAGCGATCCACTTCAGGAACCAATAGAACACGCACGCAGCCTAGACCCGTGGTGCAGAATCCGGCGCATGACGATCCACCCGCTCGCGTCCCCGTACTCCGCACCCGCCCGCCCGGAGCTCACCGGCGGCCGGAGGGTCGGCGTGCTGCTCAGCCACGGCTTCACCGGCCAGCCTGCGTCGATGCGGCCCTGGGGCGAGGCGCTCGCCGAGCGGGGGTACGCCGTCGAGGTGCCCCGGCTGCCGGGCCACGGCACCACCTGGCAGGAGCTGAACACGCTCACCTGGGCGGACTGGTACGGCGAGCTCGACCGCGTCCTCGACAAGCTGGTCGCCGAGAACGACGCCGTCGTGGTCGGCGGCCTGTCCATGGGCGGCGCGCTCGTGCTGCGGCTCGCGGCCGACCGGCCCGGCGACGTCGCCGGCGTGATCGTGGTGAACCCGGCGGTCGCGACCAAGCGGCTCGACGTGAAGCTGCTGCCGGTGCTCAAGCACCTGGTGAAGTCCTTCCCCGGCATCGCCGACGACATCAAGAAGGAGGGCGTCGAGGAGCACGGCTACACCCGCACCCCGCTCAAGGCGATCCACTCGATGATGCGGGCCTGGCCGCTGCTGATCGCGGACCTGACCAAGATCACCGCGCCGATCCTCTACCTGCGCTCGACCGAGGACCACGTCGTCGACGAGGCGTCCCAGCCGATCATCACCGGCGGCGTGTCGTCGACCGACGTCACCGTCGTACCGCTCGAGGACAGCTACCACGTCGCGACGCTCGACAACGACGCCGAGAGGATCGTCGAGGAGTCGGCGGCGTTCGTCGCCCGGGTGACGGCCGCGCCGTAGCACGGGTGTCACGCGGGCGGGGCTACGGTGGTGGCGTGAAGCCGGACGACGACGCCGACGACCGCGCCTGGCGCTCGATCGTGGAGAACTACGGCGATCGGGCCGAGGTCGAGGAGCCGCCGCCGGTCCTGGACGCGCCGTTCGGCGACCCGAGCGGGTTCGACGTCGGGCTCGATCCGGAGTTCGGTCCAGGCCCCGATCCGGAGTCCGATCCGGACCCCGAGGACGGCTACGTCCCGCCGCCGCCTCCGCCGCTGCCGGTCGTCGCGCCCGACCGCGGCCTGGCCTGGGCCGGCGTCTTCGGCTCCCCTCTGGTGCTGCTCGGCGCCCTGCTCCTCGGCATCGCGATCCCCACCTGGCTGGGCTATGCGCTCATCCTGGGCTTCGTCGGCGGCTTCCTCTATCTCGTGGTCAACATGCCCCGCGAGCCGCGCGACCCCTGGGACGACGGCGCGCAGGTGTAGCCTCGTCGGCCTTCCACAGCCGGACGGTTGCGGTTTGGTCACCAACCGCATGCTGGGAGGGCTCCCGGTTGCGGTTTGGTCACCAACCGCGGAGCGAAACGGCCCACCACCCATCCACAGCACGCCGCACCCGCACGCCGTCGAGCGGACCGGCGACGGCTTGGCTAGGGTGCGCTCGTGAGCGCCAACGAGACCGTCGAGATCACCGGGCACCTGATGGACCACGGGATCCTGTCGCGGGTCCTCGACGACATCCGGGAGTACGGCAGCGACTACTCGATCGACCGGTTCGACGTGGGCCGGGAGACCGACGATCCGTCGCACGCGGTCATCACCGTCATCGCCGAGGACGGCGAGTCGCTGCAGCGGCTGCTGATGCGGCTGCAGACCCGCGGCGTGAACCAGGTCGACCCGGGCGAGGCCACCGTGGCAGAGGCGGACCGGGACGGCGTGTTCCCCGACAGCTTCTACTCCACCACCAACCTCGACACCCGGGTCCGCATCGACGGCACCTGGCTCACGGTGGAGAACCCGGAGATGGACTGCGGCCTGATCCTGGAGCGGGCCGACGACGGCCGGCCGAGCCGGGTCTACACGCTGCCGATGTCCGACGTACGCGCCGGGATGCTGGTCGTCACCGGCGCCTCCGGCGTCAAGGTCACCGTGCCGGCGCCCGACCGGAGCGCGGAGGCGTTCGGCTTCATGGAGTCCGAGGTGTCCTCGGAGAAGCCGCAGGCGGTGCTGGTGCGCCAGGTCGCCGACGGCATGCGCGAGGCCAGGGCCGCGGGCAAGAAGGTGCTCTGGGTCGGCGGGCCGGGCGTCGTCCACACCGGCGCCGCGCCCGCGCTGGTCGCGATGGTGAACGCCGGCTTCGTCGACGTCCTCTTCGCCGGCAACGCGCTCGCCACCCACGACATCGAGGCCTCGCTCTACGGCACCAGCCTCGGCGTCGACCTGGCCATGGGCCGCGGCGTCGAGCACGGCCACGAGCACCACATCCGCGCCCTCAACACGATCCGCAAGGAGGGCTCGATCAAGGCGGCCGTCGAGAGCGGCGTACTCACCGGCGGGATCATGCACGCGCTGGTCACCGAGGGCAAGGACTTCGTGCTGGTCGGCTCGGTGCGCGACGACGGCCCGCTCCCGGACGTCTACACCGACGTGATCGAGGGCCAGCGTGCGATGCGCGCGCAGCTCGAGGACGTCGGCTTCTGCCTGATGGTCGCGACCATGCTGCACTCGGTGGCGACCGGCAACATCCTGCCCGCGTCGATCCCGCTCGTGTGCGTCGACATCAACCCGGCGACGGTCACCAAGCTCGCCGACCGCGGCTCCTCGCAGGCCCGCGGCATCGTCACCGACGTGGGGCTGTTCCTCGAGCAGCTTGCAGTCGAGCTCGTGCCCGAGTACCGGCGTTCCTGAAGGTCTGCCGGGCGAGGTACGCCGCCCCGATGGCTCCGGCCTCGGGCCCGAGCGCCGCCCGGACCAGTGGCGGCACCGTCCGGTGCTCGGCGCCCACGAGCGACTCGCGCAGCGCCGCCCGGGCGGGCTCGAGCAGCAGGTCGCCCGCGATCGACGGACCGCCGCCGACGACCACGATCTCGGGGTCGAACGCCGCGACCAGGTTGGCCGCGCCGACGCCGAGCCAGGCGCCGACGTCCGCGAAGGCTTCGAGCGCCACCGGGTCGCCCGCCTCGGCCGCCGCGGTGACCTCCGGCCCGGCCAGCTCGGGGCCGCCGTGCTCGCGGACGAACCGGGTCAGCGCGTTGCCGCTGCAGTACTGCTCCCAGCAGCCGGTGCCGCCGCACTCGCACTCCCGGCCGCCGGGCACGACCTGCATGTGCCCGAACTCCCCCGCCATCCCGTTGTAGCCCCGGTGCACCGCGCCGTCGAGCACGACCGCGCCGCCGATGCCGGTCCCCAGCGTGACGACCACCGCGTCCCCGGCGTCGCCCACGGCGCCGTACACGACCTCGGCGCGGGCCGCGCAGTTCGCGTCGTTGTCGAGCACGACCGGCGCGCTCCAGCGCTCCGCGAGCCGGGCCCGCACGCCCTCGTCGCGCCAGGGCAGGTGCGGCGCGAACCGCACCCGCTCGCCCTGCGCGTCCACGAAGCCCGCCGCCGCGATGCCGATCGCGGACGGCCGGCGCGGGCCGGCGATCTCCTCGACCGCCTCGGTCAGCGCGTCCTCGACCAGCCGCGCCTCGACCCGGCTCCCGGGCGTCTCCCGCCGCGCCGTGCGCAGCACCCGGCCGGTCGACGACACGGCCGCGGCCAGCACCTTGGTCCCGCCGATGTCGACCCCGATGAAGAGCGCCATGAAGAGTATTCGACCAGACCTGGTGCCGGTGGTGGAGGAAGGCGCCCTGGCGCCTGTCGTTCGCGGTGGTTGAGGAAGGCGCCCTGACGCCCGTCTCGAAACCACCGTTGTGGCTGGTCGCGTCGTCCTGCCGTACGGCGCAAGGATGCGCGCGAGTCCCCCGCCGTCAAGGGTCCGCTTCGCCGCTCCGCGCCCTTGACGGCTCCTCCCTCGCGCACAGTTGGCGCCTATCGGAAGGACGCCGAGTTCTGGTCGGGACGGTGTGACTTCGCGATGGTTGAGGAGTGAGGCGCGCTAGCGCCGAGCCTCGAACCCACCACCCCGAAATCCCTTCAAGAAACTTCTCAAAGGTGTCCATATGCCGGTCAAAACAAGGGTTCTGGGCGTCTGAGTGTCGGTGGTCAGTGCTTGGCTGGACCACATGACAGCGATCGCGACACCCCGGCACCGGGTCAGTGTCGCGGCCGCGCATGTCCACGCTGAGCTCGACACTGTCGCGGACGCGTCGGTGTGGTCGATGGACGCCACCGAGACCGCCGCCACTCTGGTCGCGTTGGAGCGTGCCATGGCCCGGCTGGTCGAGCTCGAGGCCCGGGTCGCCGCGCACGCCGACGACGTCGGTGTCGGCCAGGACGTCGGCGCCTCCTCGGCTGCGAACTGGCTCGCCCACGAGACGAAGGCGACGCGATCCTCGGCGTTCCAGAACGTGCGATTGGGCCACGATCTCGAACAGCACCCGCTGACGCGCGAAGCGCTCGCTGCGGGCGAGGTGCTGGTCGAGCAGGCCCGGGTGATCATCCGGTGGGTCGACCGACTCCCCGAGACCGTCGACGCGCCGACGCGCGAGAACGCCGAGGCGCACCTGCTGGAGCAGGCCCGGCACCACGACGCCCAGGCCCTCAACCGGCTCGGCAAGCACCTCTTCGAGGTCGTCGCACCCGACGAGGCCGACGCCCACGAGGCGAAGATCCTCGAGCAGCAGGAGCAGGCCGCAGCGAAGAAGTGTCGGCTGTCGCTGTGCGACGACGACCAGGGCGTCACCCACGGCACGTTCGCGATCCCCACCTACCACGGCGCCGCACTGCGCAAGATGCTGGGCGCCATCGCCGCACCCAAGCACCAGCGGGCCACCCACGGTGCGGGGGTCGAGCGCCGCCCGACGCCCGAGGCGATGGGGCACGCACTGTGCGAGCTCATCACCCGCTACCCGGTCGACCGCCTCCCGCGCACCGGCGGCGTCAACGCCACCATCGTGGTCACCATCGACCTCGACGTGCTCATCGGCCGGCTGGAGAAGGCCGGGATCCTCGACACCGGCGACCACATCTCACCCGCCATGGCCCGCCGGCTGGCCTGCGAAGCCGGCGTCATCCCCGTCGTCCTCGACGGCGACTCCCAGCCCCTCGACCTCGGCCGCAAGAGACGCCTGTTCACCGAGGCCCAGCGCCTCGCCCTGCAGGTCCGCGACCACGGCTGCCGCGCCGAGGGCTGCGACCGCACCACCGGCCTCCATGCCCACCACACCACCCGCTGGGCCGACGACGGCCACACCGACCTCGCCAACGGCATCACCCTGTGCCACTGGCACCACAACCGCGCCCACGACACCAACTACGACGTCACCCACCACCCCAACGGCAACGTCACCTTCCACCGGCGCACGTGACGATGCCGTCAACCACGCCAGCTCGAGTCTCGATCGACCCGGAAGACGAGGCTGCGCCGCTGAGTGCCGTCGCGCCGGACGCGGTGATCCTGGTGGACGCCGAGGTCTCGAGCGCCGAGCTTGCGGATGGCCGCCGCTGAACGCCCGTTGCGCTCGTCGGTGCGCAGTTGGACCCACTGAGCGCCCTGGGCGAAGACCGCTGCGAACAGGAGCCGTTTGGCGCGCGCGTTGACACCGGTACCCCACACCGCCGGGTCGAGCTGCGTTCCACCGACCTCGACGCCGTCGGGATCGGTCGGGTCGAAGAGCACCGAGGTCATGCCGACGATCCGGTGATCCAGACGGATCGCGAGTGTCGTGCGATGGCCGTCTGCGAGCTTGACCTGGATCATGGCGTCGAGCGCGGCGGGATCCGGGGGGATGGCCCGGGGAATGTGCTCCCAGGCCCGTTCGTCGGCGAGCGCCGCAAACAAGGCGGGGGCGTCGGCGGGGACGTAGGGACACACTGAGAGGGCGCCGTCGCTCATCTCGGCGGCGAGCTGTAGCGGCCAATGCACCCCCACATTCTCGGCCCGATGCTCGTGGTGGCGCCGGTCATGCGCGCATCCGGACGTACCGAACTGACGTCGGACCGAGCTGCGCACGCGTGGCGGCGAGCCGTCGCGAGGACTTCGGCACGTCCGTGTGCGCGGCCCCGATCAGGCCAGCGCTGTGGTGCCCATCGACGTATGCCCAACAGGCGTACATTTGGGTCATGACCACCGCACCCGAAGCCAACCGGCGTAAGCAGGCACGTCTCGCCGTGCGGCTGACCCCTGACCAGGATGCCCTGATCAGGGATGCGGCGGCGGTGACCGGTCAGTCGCTCACCGACTTCGTCACCGCCGCCGCGGTGACCCGCGCCGAGGACACGCTCGCCGACCGCCGCGTCTTCCGGATCGACGACGCCGCGTGGGCAGAGTTCTCGGCCATCCTGGACCGGCCGGCCCAGCGGATCCCCGAGTTCGCGACGCTACTCGACGAGGGAGCACGCTGGGACGAGGGTTGAGTGCTCCTGAGCGACGCCCGCGCCTCGCTCGGCTCCTGATGTGGCCGGGCGATGAGTGCTCAGCGCCGCGACAGGTCGGCGGCGCCGATCAGGCCGGCGCGGTTGCCGAGGGTGGCCCTGCGGATCTCCGGGATCGGGCGGAAGCCGCGGCCGACGAGCTGGCCGGCGAACGCCACCCGGGTCGGCTCGAGCAGGAGGTCGCCGGCCTCGCTGACGCCGCCGCCGACCACGACCACCTCGGGGTCGAGGATCTCGGTCAGCGACGCGATGCCCTCGCCCAGCCAGCGGCCGAGCTCAGCGAGCTGCTGGGTCGCGCCCGCGTCGCCGGCGCGGGCGGCCTCGGTGATGAGCGGGCCGGTGATCCCGGTCAGGTCGCCGCCGGCGCGCTGGAGCATGCCCTGGGCGATCTGCGCGCTGCTGAGCGCCAGCGCGCGGGCCTCGCGGACCAGTGCGGAGCCGGACGCGTACTGCTCGAAGCAGCCGTGCTTGCCGCAGCCGCACAGGATCCCGTTCGGTACGACGCGCATGTGGCCGATCTCGGCCCCGACGCCGTTCGCGCCCCGGTAGACCTCGCCGTCGAGCACCAGTCCGCCGCCGACACCGGTGCCGACCGTGACGAGCAGCAGGTCGTCGGCGTCGTGCGCGGCGCCGTACCGGAACTCGCCCCAGGCCGCGGCGTTGGCGTCGTTCTCGATCACGACCGGCAGCTCGACGCGCTTCTCGAGCTCGCCCCTGAGATCCTCGTTGCGCCAGGCGACGTTGGGGGCGAACAGCACGACCGCGCGGGCCCTGTCGACGTAGCCCGCCGCGCCGACGCCGACCGTCGCGATCTCGTGCCGCGAGCGCAGCTCGCCGACGAGGCCGGCGATGGCCTCCTCGATCGCCTCCGCGTCGGTCGCGGGCGACTCCACGCGCAGCTCCTCGAGGATCCGGCCGTCCTCGTCGACCACGCCGCCGGCGATCTTGGTGCCGCCGACGTCGATCCCGCAGGCCAGGCTCACCGGTCCTCCTCCGGCCAGTCCGCGTCGTCGTCCAGCCCGATGTGCTCGACTCCGCCGGCCCGCTCGGCCCGGCCACCGGCGGAGGCCATCAGCCCGGCCGCGGCCTCGAGGAGGGCCGTCGCCGCGGTCGCGAGCTGCGTCCGCACCTCCGGGCTCAGCTCGCGCACGGCGTGCACGGTGCGGCAGATCGGGCAGTACGTGCACTCGGCCGCTCCGGTCGCGATGTGGGCGTCCACGTCGTGTGTCGCGTCCTTGGCCCAGCCCGACAGCGCGCCGAGGAGCTTGACCGCCTCCTCCGCGACCGACCCGACGTCCGGCTCTTCTCGGTCCCCGCTCATGTCACCTTCCAGTCTCGTCCACGGGGTCCTCGACGAACCGCACCTGCAGTTCCCCCTGATCCATCCGGGCGCCGGCGACGCGCAGGCGCGTCAGCCCGGACGGCAGCGTGAGCAGCCGACGATACGATCCCACGGTCACGACCAGATCGTCGCCATTGCGCGCCAGGTCGACCTCCGCGCGCGAGACCAGCGGCAGCGCGAGCCGCAGCACTGCCCCGCCGGAGGTACGCCGGACGGCGAACGGGCCCCGACCAGCGGTCGTCGCGAGCGGGTCGGTGCCGGCGTACGCCGCGCGGGCCAGGTCCGCGACGGCCGCGACGCCGACCGGCTCGCGCGGGCGGTACTCCGAGCGCCAGATCGGCAGCCCGGCGAAGGACTCCCCGACCCGCTCCAGCACCTCGTCCTGGGCGACCACCCAGCCGGCGCGCCAGTCGTCGGCCCCCTGCGCCGGGAACACCCGGTTCGCGACGACGCCGTCGACGCGGTAGCCGAACAGCGACAGCGTCGTGTAGGAGCGGCGGGCCTCGGCGAGCACGACGTTCTCCGGCGTCAGCACCAGCCGGACGCTGGCGTCGTCGCCGCTGAGCAGCTCGCGGACCTCCATCAGCTCGGCGTGCAGCCGCTCGACGGCGTCGAAGACGGTGTCGCCCGGCATCGGCACGCCCGCCGCCCGGCTGAGCACCGGCCGCAGCGCCTTGACCACGCGCCGCTCGACCGGGAGGACGCGGTGCATGTACCAGCCCAGCGCCTCGGGCAGCGCGAGCAGCCGCAGCGTCTCCGCGGTCGGCGCGCAGTCGACGACGATCACCTCCCACTCGCCCGAGAGCGCGTGCAGGCGCAGCTCCAGCAGCGCCAGGACCTCCTCGGCGCCGGGGATGACGGTGAGCTCCTCGGCGGCGACCGGGTCGACGCCGGCGACATCGAGCACGGAGAGCAGGTAGCGCTGGATGTCGGCCCAGGACTGCTCGAACCGCAGCTGCGCGTCGACCTGCTGCACGTACAGCAGCGGGGCGACCTCGGCCGGCTCGGCGCCGATCGCCCCGGGGGCGCAGCCGAACGCGTCGGCCAGCGAGTGCGCGGCGTCGGTCGACAGCACCAGCGTGCGGCGCCCCGCGGCCGCGGCCAGTGCGGCGGTGCCGGCCGCGACGGTGGACTTCCCGACCCCTCCCTTGCCGGTGAACAGGAGGATTCTCAGAGCGCCTCCACGCGCTTCTTGAGGCCCTTGAGCGCGGTGTCGATGAGGATCTTCTCGCCCTTGCGCTTGAGCATCCCGATCAGCGGGATCGAGACGTCCAGCGAGAGCCGGTAGGTCACCTCGGTCGAGCCGTCGCCGAGGTCGCGCAGCACGTAGGCGCCGTCCAGGGCGCGCAGCATCTTGCCCTCGACGAGGGTCCAGGTGACCTCGTCGTAGCCGTCCCACTCGTAGGCGAGGGTGTACTCGTCCTTGATCGGGCTGACGTCGAGGGAGAAGAAGACCTGCTCGGCCCAGCCGTCCGGCTCGCCCTTGACCACCTCGGCCACCTGCACGCCCTTGGCCCACTCGGGGTAGGCCGGGAAGTCGCCGATCACGCCCATGATGTCGGCGGGAGCTGCGTCGATGACGATCGACGACTCGGTCTGCTCGGCCATCGGGTCCCCTCGTGGATGAGTCGGCTCGGGGCTGCGAGCGTACCGGATCGCCCGGGGTCCGCTGCCACGCGGTGAGCCACGCGGTACCGTCGGCCCGTGCGTGAGTTCTCGACCCCGTTGACGACCGACATCCCGGCCACCGGGAACCTCACCGACGACGTCGTGACCAACGCCCGCGAGGCCGCCGACGAGGTCGCGTTCAGCCGCCGCGGCGCCGAGGGCTGGGAGGACGTCACCAACGCCGACTTCCTCGCCGAGGTCGGCGCGGTCGCCAAGGGCCTGATCGCCGCGGGCATCGAGGTCGGCGACCGGGTCGGCCTGATCTCCAAGACCCGCTACGAGTGGACGCTGATCGACTACGCGATCTGGTTCGCCGGCGCGGTGACGGTCCCGATCTACGAGACCTCCTCGGCCGAGCAGGTCGGCTGGATCCTCGAGGACTCCGGCGCCCGTGCCGTCGTCGCCGAGAGCCCCGAGCACCTGGCCCGCATCCGCGAGGTCCGGGCCGGACTCGAGGATCTCAACCACGTCTGGTCGATCGGCGACAACGCCGTCGGCACGCTCACCAGCCTGGGCGCCGACATCTCCGACGAGGAGCTCGAGAAGCGGCGTACGGCGGCCACGCCGCTCGACCTCGCCACGCTGATCTACACCTCCGGCACGACCGGCCGGCCCAAGGGCTGCATGCTCACCCACGGCAACTTCATGTTCGAGCTGGGCGTGGCCGTCGACGAGCTCGAGCGGCTCTTCCACGAGGACGACGGCTCGACGCTGCTGTTCCTGCCGCTGGCGCACGTCTTCGCCCGGATCATCCAGGTCGGCTGCGTGAAGTCGCGGACCCGGATGGGTCACACCGCCGACGTCAAGCAGCTGCTGCCGGACCTCGCCGAGTTCAAGCCGACGTTCATCCTGGCCGTGCCGCGGGTCTTCGAGAAGGTGTTCAACACCGCCTCCCAGCGCGCGACCGCGGACGGCCGCGGGAAGATCTTCGACGCGGCCGCGGAGACCGCGATCGCCTACTCCCGCGGCATGGAGCGCGGGAGGATCCCGCTGCCGGTCCGTGCGAAGCACGCGGTCTTCGACCGGCTCGTCTACGGCAGGCTGCGCGGCGCGCTCGGGGGGAGCTGCATCTACGCCGTCTCCGGCGGCGCCCCGCTCGGCGAGCGGCTCGGCCACTTCTACCGCGGCATCGGGCTGGTCGTGCTCGAGGGCTACGGCCTCACCGAGACGACGGCCGCGCTGACCGCGAACCGGCCGGACGCGATCAAGGTCGGCACCGTCGGCCAGCCCCTGCCGGGCACCGCGGTGCGGGTCGCCGACGACGGCGAGCTGCTCTTCCGCGGCGGCCAGGTCTTCGCGGGCTACTGGCGCAACGACGAGGCGACCGCCGAGGCGCTCGAGCGCGACGGCTGGCTCCACACCGGCGACCTCGGCGAGGTCGACGACGAGGGCTTCGTCAAGATCACCGGCCGCAAGAAGGAGATCATCGTGACGGCCGGCGGCAAGAACGTCGCGCCGGCGGTGCTCGAGGACCGGGTCCGCGCCTCGCTCCTCGTGGACCAGTGCCTGGTCGTCGGCGACGGGCGGCCGTTCATCGGCGCGCTCATCACCATCGACCGCGAGTCGTTCCCACTGTGGGCCGAGCAGCACGGCAAGACCGGCGCGATCACCGACCTGCTCGACGACCCCGATCTGCTCGCCGCCGTACAGGAGGCCGTCGACGAGGCGAACAAGGCGGTCTCGAAGGCGGAGTCGATCCGGAAGTTCACCGTGCTGTCGGGCGAGTGGACCGAAGAGGGCGGCCAGCTCACCCCGAGCCTGAAGCTCAAGCGCACCGTGGTGATGCGCGAGCTCCGCGACGAGGTCGAGGCGCTCTACCTCTGAACCCGCGCCGCTCCGAAGGTGGCCGCCTACCCATCTAGAACCGGTTCCAACCACCGGTCTGCTCCGGCATTCCACGCGCCGCGCCGCGCTCCTACAGTGCGTCGGACCGGGGTTTTCGGACGCACGTGGCCCGGTGGGGAGGGGTATCGGGATGGAGCGACGCAGGCTGCTGATCCTGGGCGCGGCGCTGGTGGCCGTGCTCGGGGTGGCGCTGGTGCTGGTCTACGCGCGCGGCGCGGACGAGCGCGCCGAGGCGCGCTTCGGCGGCGTGCCGGTGCTGGTCGCATCCGAGCGGCTGGCGCCGGGCGAGACCGTCGCGGCCGCGCAGGCGGCCGGCAAGATCGCCTCCTCGACGGTGGCGCGCGGCGACCTGCTGGCCGGCGCCGTCCGCAGCCTCGACGAGATCGGGGGCCAGGTCGCGCTGGTGCCGATCTATCCGGGCGAGCAGCTGATCGCCCCGAAGTTCGGGGCGGTGGGCGACGCCCAGGCGACGCTGCCGATCCCGCCCGGGAAGATGGCCGTGTCGGTCAACCTCACCGACGCCGCGCGGGTCTCCGGCTTCCTCCAGCCGGGCAGCGAGGTCGCGGTCTTCCTCAACGGCACCGCGCTCAACAGCACCGCGGCGGGGAGCGAGCAGCCGTTCACCCGGCTGCTGCTCCCGCGCGTGACGGTCCTGGGCGTCGGCTCGACCGCGCCGGTGGCGAGCGCGGCGAAGGAGGGCGGCGACGAGGCGACGCCCGAGCGGCTCGCGCCCACCCTGCTCACGATCGCGGTCGGCCAGCGCGACGCCCAGAAGGTGCTCTACGCCGCCTCGACGGGCGAGCTGGCCTTCGCACTCCTCAACGGCGACAGCGACGTCGCGCCCGGCCCGGGCGTCACGTCCGAGAACCTCTTCCGGTGAGCTGACATGCCTGTCGTCGTCGAACCGGACGCCGCCGACCTCGCCGAGCTGCTCACCGCCGTCCCCGACGGCGCCCACGGCGTCGACGGCACCGCCCGGCTGCGCTCCTGGCTGGGCGAGCACACCGAGGAGTTCCTCGTGCTGCTCGGCCCGGGACTGCCCCTCGACGAGGCCCTCGCGGTGTGCGAGGAGCTCCGTGTCGGGCGGCCGACGGTCAGCGTGGTCCTCGCCCGCGACGCCATCGACGCCGCGCTGCTCACCCGCGCGATCAAGGCCGGCGCCCGCGACGTCGTCCCGCACACCGACCTGGACGCGGTGGCGGCCGCCTCCGCTCGGGCGCACCAGCTGTACGTCGCCCTGCGCGGCTCGGCCGCGCCGTCGACTCCCCCGGGCGGCCGGGTGGTGACGGTCTTCTCCCCCAAGGGCGGGGTCGGCAAGACCACGATGGCGGTCAACCTCGCGCTGGCGCTCGCCGGGCGCGGCGCCCGGCGGGTCTGCCTGGTCGACCTCGACCTCGCGTTCGGCGACGTCGCGATCACGCTGCAGCTGTTCCCCACGCACTCGATCGAGCACGCGATCGGCTCCGAGGACACCCTGGACTCCTCGCTCATCGACTCGCTGCTCACCCGGCACGAGGACGGGCTGATGGTGCTGCCGGCGCCGCCCCAGCCCGACGTCCGGGAGCGGATCACCCCGGCGCTGGTGTCGAGGCTGCTCGCGATGCTGCGGGAGACGTTCGAGTTCGTCGTGGTCGACACCGCCCCGGCCTTCGACGAGCCCACGCTCGCCGCCCTGGACGAGACCGACGAGTGCGTGGTGGTCGCGACCCTCGACGTACCCACGCTGAAGAACGTCCGCGTCGCGCTGGAGACCCTCGAGGTGCTCGGCATCGCCCGCGGCCACCGGCACCTGCTGCTCAACCGCGCCGACGAGGCGGTCGGCATCGGGCCGGCCAAGGTCGAGTCGATCCTCGGCATGTCGGTCGCGGCCCAGGTGGCGACGTCGGTCGACATCGCGGCGGCGACGAACGCCGGCACCCCGATCGTGTCCGGCCGGCCGGACCACCCCTCGAGCGCCGCGATCCGCGGCCTCGCCGCTCAGCTGGCCGGCCACCCCGCCGAGGCGGCACCCGAGACCGCGACGCCGCGCCGCTTCCGGATCCGGAGGTGACCCAGTGAGCCTCACCGAGCGCCTCGTCGCCGCCCGCGACTCCGCGCCGGAGCCCGACCGGATCGAGGAGATCAGGGGCACCGTGCACGCCGAGCTGCTCGGCGAGCTCGGCCCGCAGCTCTACGACGCCGACATGGACCACGCCGAGCTCGAGCGGCGGGTCCGGGCCGTGCTGACCGACGTCCTCGCCGGGCAGGACCGGCCGCTCTCCAACAGCGACCGCGCCCGGGTCACCCAGGAGATCACCGACGACATCCTCGGCTACGGCCCGATCGAGCCGTTCCTGCGCGACCCCACGATCTCGGAGGTGATGGTCAACGGCGCGCAGTCGGTCTGGATCGAACGCGACGGCCGGCTGGAGCCGACCATGGCGCACTTCGTGGACGAGTCGCACCTGCGGCGGGTGATCGACAAGATCGTGTCGCGGATCGGCCGCCGGGTCGACGAGTCCAGCCCGATGGTCGACGCCCGCCTCCCCGACGGCAGCCGGGTCAACGCCGTCATCCCGCCGCTCGCGGTCGACGGGTCGGCGCTCACCATCCGCAAGTTCACCGCCGAGGCGCTGACGGTCGACGACCTGCTCGCCAACGGCACCCTCACGGCCGACGCGGCGGCGTTCCTCTCCGCGAGCGTGCGCGGCCGGCTCAACGTGATCGTGTCGGGCGGCACCGGCGCCGGGAAGACCACCACGCTCAACGTGCTGTCCTCCTTCATCCCCGAGGACGAGCGGATCGTCACGATCGAGGACGCCGCCGAGCTCCAGCTCGCCCAGGAGCACGTGGTCCGGCTCGAGTCGCGCCCGCCCAACATCGAGGGGCGCGGCGCGATCAGCACCCGCGACCTGGTCCGCAACGCGCTGCGGATGCGGCCCGACCGGATCGTCGTCGGCGAGGTCCGCGACGCCTCGGCGCTGGACATGCTCCAGGCGATGAACACCGGCCACGACGGCTCGATCTGCACGGTGCACTCCAACGGCCCCCGCGACACCCTGGCCCGCGTCGAGACGATGGTGCTGATGGCCGGCATGGACCTGCCGATCCGCGCGATCCGCGAGCAGGTGGCCTCCGCGCTCGACCTGGTCGTGCACCAGACCCGCTTCAAGGACGGCTCGCGCCGGGTCACGCACGTCACCGAGGTCGAGCGGATGGAGGGCGACGTGGTCACCCTCCAGGACCTGTTCCTGCACGACCGCGCGACCGACCGGCTGGTCGCCACCGGGCTGCGGCCGAAGCTGCTCGAGAAGCTCGAGTACGCCGGCGTCGAGGTCGACCCCGCCCTGTTCGCCCCGGGGCCCCGGTGAGCTGGCAGCTGCTGCTCGGCGCCGCGGCCATCGGCCTCGGCCTGCTGGCCGTGCTCGTGCTGCTCGTGCCGGCCGCCCGCGCGCCCGAGGACCGGATCGCGGCGTACGCCGGACCGGTCGCCGCCCCCGCCCGGGAGCACCAGGGCACCGTCGAGCGCGCGACCGGCGCCGCCGACCGGATGCTCGTCCGCAACCGCGGTCTGGAGGAGACGATCCGGCTCCGGCTGGAGGGCGCCGGGAGCCGGCTGCGCCCGGCCGAGTGGGTGCTCGTCCACGCCGGCGCGCTCACGGCGGCGGGCCTGGCCGGGCTGCTGCTCGGCGGCGGCTCGGTGGCGCCGTTCGTGCTGTTCCTGTTGCTCGGCGGGCTCGGCCCGTGGCTCTACCTCGGCCTCCGGCGGGGCCGCCGGGCGAGGGCGTTCGCGGCCGCGATCCCGGACACCCTCCAGCTGATGTCGGGCTCGCTGGCGGCCGGGCTGTCGCTGGCGCAGGCGGCCGAGGCGGTGACGCGCGAGGGCGCCGAGCCGGTGGCGGGCGAGTTCCGGAGGGCGCTGGTCGAGACGCGGCTCGGCGTACCCCTGGAGGACGCGCTGGAGGGCGTCGCCGAGCGGTTCGACAGCGACGACCTGCGCTGGACGGTGATGGCGATCCGGATCCAGCGCGAGGTCGGCGGCAACCTCGCCGAGCTGCTCGACACCGTGGCGGCGACCGTGCGCGAGCGGGAGTACCTCCGCCGCCAGGTCTCCGCCCTGACCGCCGAGGGCCGGCTCTCCGCGTGGGTGCTGGGCTGTCTGCCGGTGCTGTTCCTGGTCTACCTCCTGGTCGCCAACCCCGACTACGTGATGCCGCTGTTCACCGACCCGCGCGGCCTCGTCCTGCTGGCCGCGGGCACGCTGTGGCTGGGCGTCGGCGTGTTCTGGATGAGCCGCCTGGTCAAGGTGGAGGTCTGAGATGGTCCTCGTCCTCGGCGTCCTCCTGGTCGCGGTGGCGATCGTGCTGCTCTCGCTCGCGCTGGCCGAGGAGCCGGACCGCCGCGGCGTCGCCCGGTCGCTGGCCCTCGTCGAGGCCGCGTCCGCATCGCCGCGGCTGCTGGTCGAGGACGCCGCCCCGCCGTTCCGCACCCGGGTGCTGGTGCCGCTGCGGCAGCATGTCGGCCGGCTCGGCCGCCTGCTGGCCGGCTCGGACGCGCCCGAGCGGATCCGGCACCGGCTCGACCTGGCCGGCAACCCCACCGGATGGACCGTCGACCGCGTGCTCACCGCGACCGTGCTCGGCGCGCTCGCCGGGATCGGCCTGGCCGCGCTGCTCGCACTGGCCTTCGGCGCCTCCCTGCCGGTGCTCGTGGTGCTCGTGGTCGCCGGCGGCGTCGGCGGCTACCACGCGCCCGGGCTGTGTCTCTACCAGCGCGCCTACGACCGGTCCGAGCAGGTACGCCGCGCGCTCCCCGACGCCCTCGACGTGCTGACGCTCAGCGTGGAGGCGGGGCTCGGCTTCGACGCCGCCGTCCAGCAGGTCGCCCACCGCACCGAGGGGCCGCTCGCCGACGAGCTGGCCCGGATGCTGCGGGAGATGCAGCTCGGCCGGAGCCGCGCCGAGGCGCTGCGCGGGCTCGCGGAGCGGTCCAACGTCACGGAGCTGCGCTCCTTCGTCGGCGCGATGGTGCAGGCCGACGGCCTCGGCATCCCGATCGCGCAGGTGCTGCGGGTGCAGTCCCACGAGATCCGGGTGAAGCGGCGCCAGCACGCGGAGGAGCGCGCCCAGAAGGTCCCGGTCAAGATCACGGTGCCGCTGGTCTTCTGCATCCTGCCGTGCCTGTTCGTGGTCGTCCTCGGGCCGGCCGCGCTCACGATCATGGACACGTTCTGACATGCGGGGCCGCGAAGTGGTCCGGACCAGCGAGTGAGGCCGGTCACAGCGGGGAACCGTGCTTGGCGAGGGACGAGGGCCTCGGGTGGGACCTCGCGAACAAGGTGGAGGGAGATCGCCCCATGCTGCAGTACCTGATGATCCTCATCGACGCTCGTCGATCGAAGATGGACGAACGCGGTGCGAGCGCCGTCGAGTACGGCCTCTTGGTCGCCGGCATCGCAGTCGCCGTGATCGCTGCCGTGGTGCTCGTCGGTCAAGGCATCTTCAATCTGTTCGAGACCACGAGCACGAACATCAACGTTCCTCCGACGACACCGACACCCTAGCCGGCTGGAACCGACAGCACGCCGAGGGCCGCGGACCACAGGGTCAGCGGCCCTCGGCCTTCCCGGTACTTCTCGGGCAATCCCCGCGGCGGGCGGCCCCTACCCCACCTGCCGCGCGATCGCGATCCGGGTGAGCGCGGGAGGGTGCGAGCCGAACCAGAGCTGGGAGAGCGCGGGCGGGTCGGGGTCGGCCAGCGAGCGCAGCGCGAGCTGGCGCTGCACGGCGACGAACGCCGCCGGGTCGGCGGTGGCCTCCAGCGCGTCGACGTCGGCGCGGGTCTCGATCCGGCGGCTGACGCCGTTCTGGACCGGCGCCGCGAGCAGCGAGCCGATCGCGACCAGGGCGAGGACGAGCGGCACCACCTCGGGCTCGCGCATCCGGCCGGACCGGGACTGGCCGGACCGGGACAGGCCGGACCGGGACTGGCCGGACCGGGACTGGCCCACGAGCAGCGCCAGCAGGCCGACCCCGAGCACCGCGCCGGCCGCGCCGAGCAGCGAGCCGGCCAGCACGTCGTCGTGCCGAGCGTGGCCGAGTTCGTGGGCGACCACCGAGAGCGTCTCCTCGCGCGGCACGCCGTCGACCAGGTTGTCGTAGAGCACCACCCGCCGGGTGCCGCCGAAGCCGGACACGTAGGCGTTGAGGGTCGTGGTCCGCCGCGAGGCGTCGGCCACCAGCACGTCGTCGATCGGCACGCCCTCCCGGTCGGCGAGCGCGAGGACCGCGGTCCGCAGCTCGCCGTCGGGCAGCGAGCGGAAGTCGTTGAAGATCGGCTCGACCACGACCGGGTAGACGAACGAGCCGGCCAGCACCAGCGCGCCGAGCAGGCCGCCCGCCACCGCCGGCCAGGCCCGCGGCCAGCGCCGGGCGCAGCCGACGAGGACCACCAGCAGCAGGGAGGTCGCGACGACCGTCAGCAGCAGGCTCTTCGCCACGTCGACCGCGAACCCCGACCAGGCCTGCGTGGTGAGGCCGTTCGCGAGCGCGTGCCGCCGCAGCAGTACGCCGAACGGCAGCGTCGCGACCCGGCCGATCAGCTCCACGGCGGCGACCGCGAGCACCACGCGCAGCCACCACCAGCCGGGCAGCCGGCCGACCAGCCGGCGCCCCCACCGGCTGAACCCGAGCACGCAACCGACGAGCAGCGACACGGCGAGCCCGCTCCAGCTCCACACCCGCGCGAGCCGGGCGTAGTCCTCGCCGCGCGCGATCTCCTCGGGGGTGAAGACCGACGACGCGGCGACCGGGTCCGGCGTACCGCCCGGGACCGGGCTCCACGGCACCAGCCACAGCGCGAGCGCCGCGAACGCGATCCCGCCGACCGCCAGGGTCACCAGCGCCGTACGACGGTCGGAAGGCGCGCTCACCCGGCCAAGTCTTGCAGGAGGCCCCGCCACCGCGCGGTGAAGGCCGCCATCGACAGCCCGAGCGTCGACTCCAGCGCCCGGCCGAGCGGCGCGCCGCCGTCGACGGCGCGGTAGAGCCGCACCAGCCCGTCCTGCCCGCCGACCTCGGCGAGCAGCCGGGCAGCGAGCCAGGCGCTCTCGTAGGTCGCGCCCAGGTCGGCGGTCCGGGTGCCGAACTCGGGCCCGCGCGGCAGCGCCTCCGGCGGGCCGTCGCGGCGCACCTCGGCGATGATCTGCGAGGCGGAGCGTGCCACCGGCAGGTCCACGTCGCGCAGCGCCACGTAGTCGGCGAAGCCCTCGAGCAGCCACAGCGGCACCTCGCTGGTGAAGGCGCCGGTCGCGACGTGGGTGGCCTCGTGGCCCATCACCACCTGGGCCCCGGTGTCCTTCAGGCCGCCGTAGACGTCGGGGTTCACGAAGACGTGCACCGGCGCGTCGGGGCCGAGCTGCCCGTCCGCGGTCGTCGTCACGGCCGCGATCTGGTCGTAGGTGCCCGCGTCCGAGTCGAGCGCCCGGTCGAGCGCCCGGACCGAGGCCGGCACCTCGACGACCAGGCCCCGCCGCCAGCCCGGGAGCACCGCCCGCACCACCGGTACGGCGGCGGCCGCCCGAGAGGCGTACGCGTCCGCCTCCTCGGCGGTGCCGTCGACCAGCACCAGCGCGTCCGCGGTGCGGCGCACCTCCAGCGGCCCGGACAGCCACAGCGGCGAGACCCGGTCGCCGCCGCCGAAGCCGGTGATCGCGACCCGGTCGCCCTCGTCCGCGAGTCCGACGCTCACCTCGGCGTACGCCGGAGCGCGGTCGAAGCCGGCGAACCGCCAGGTCGCGTCGGCGGCGCCGCTGCCTCCCTCGGCGTCGACGAAGCGCAGCGTGAAGTCCGCGACGCCGGCGGCCTCGGCGTTCGCGACGATGCCGGCGAGCCGGTCGGCGGCGGCCCGGTCGCCGGTCGGCGCGAGCGCCCGGGCCGCGTCCTGGTCGCCGGCGCCGACCGCGTCCTCCAGGTCCTGGAGCGCCGCGGCCGCGAGCGCCGGCGGGATCTCCGTGCTGGTCGGGGCGGTCGGGGCCGGCGCGACGTACGGGTCGTCGTCGACCAGCGACCACGCGACCAGCCCGGCCGCGACCAGCAGGCACAGCGAAAGGCCGGTCGCCCACCAGCGGGGGCGACCGGCCTGCGCGCGGCTGCTGGGGTCCGACACGGTCACCCGGGCCGGACGGCTCCGGTGTAGGGCATCGAGTTGACGCTCTGGACGAGCACGCCGTCGCTGGGGTTGGCGGCGTTGGCGATCATGCCGTTGCCGATGTAGAGCGCGACGTGGCTGATCGGGCTGTAGTAGAAGACCAGGTCGCCGGGCTGGAGGTCGCCGAAGGCGATCCGGGTGCCGGTGTCGTACTGCGCGGCCGAGGAGTGCGGCAGCGACACGCCCGCCTGCGCCCAGGCCATCATCGTCAGGCCCGAGCAGTCGAAGGCGTCCGGGCCGGCGGCGCCGTACACGTAGGCGTCGCCGATCTGCGCCATGGCGTACCGGATGGCGGCCGCGGCGCGGCCGGAGGCCGGCACGTCGGACGGCGTCCGGACCGTGTCGCGGGAGAGCAGTGCCTCGCGCTCCTCGGCCTCGAGCTGGCCGAGCAGCGCCTGCGCCTCGGCGAGCTTGTCGTCGACGACCTTCTTCTCGGCGGCGAGCCGCTTCTCGATCGCGGCCACCTGGGCGGCGCGCCGCGCGGTGGCGTCGCTGCGGATGTCGAGCGACTTCAGCTCGGTGGCGTAGTCCTCGAAGAGCTGGTCCTGCATGTCGTTGAACGCCGACATGGTCGACAGCGACGACAAGAACCCCTGGGGGTCCTCGGAGACGACGACCCGGCCGACGGCGGCCATGGTCTGGCCCTGGTACTGGCGCACGACCGCGTCCTGGACCTGCCGGCGGACGGCGGCCAGGCGCCGGTCCTGGCGGCCCTGGTCGGCCTCGAGGAGGTCGAGGTCGCGCCGGAGCGAGGTCAGCTCGAGCTGGGCGTCGTTGTAGCGCTCCTGGGCCTGCTCGGCCTGGCGGTAGAGCCGGTCCACCCGGGCCTGGACGTCGTCGATGTCCGGCTTGGCGCTCGCCGTCGAGGGCAGGAGGCCCACGGTGGCGACCAGGGCGCCCAGGCACAGCAGGGTGATGAGTCGCTGGCGGCCCTTCAGCACGGGGTGGCGCTCTCCTTGCACGTCGTACGCCTACCGGGTGAGCTGACGGGTTCGGGCACGACATTTGCCCTACCTCCGCGGGTGCGGAGGATTCACCCCGGTGGTGGCCCCGTCATGGCGGCCACCGGTTGGTTCCCCGGCTCCCGGGCCGGCGGACCGACCCGGGACTCAGCGCGATGGCCGCGCGGACCCGAGTGATCCACGGTCACGGCCACCTGAGTTGGACACGTTAACGGGGCGCGTCCACGGCCGCCAACCCCTCCCCCGGAGCCCGGCCGGAATTTACGTTGGACGGGTCAGGCCGACTCGACGTGCGGCCCGTCGACGGGCCGGACCAGCCGCAGCGGCGGCACCAGGCCGCCCGCGGCGAGGACGCCGAGCGCGCGGGCGCCCTCGTCGTCGAGGCTGAGCTCGGGAGGCGGGCCCAGCAGCACCGTCACCACGCAGTCGTGGCAGTGGAGACCCCGCACCGTGCAGGTGTCGCAGTCGATTCTCGTCGTCATGTCAGGAACGCTCCCAGCGACCACCGACAGTCGGCTGCGGCAGCGCGCTCCCGCGGCGTGTCGCCCGGGCGACCACCCAGGCGCCGAGCGCCAGCAGCAGGTCGCCGCCGGTGTGCAGCGCCCGGGTCAGCAGCGCCAGCGCGGTCGCGGTCGTCACGCCGGTCACCGGCGCGAGCAGCGCGATCAGGGTGACCTCGCGGGCGCCGACGCCGGCCGGCGCGAGGACGACGAGCACGCCCACGGCGTACGCCGTCGTGAAGGCTCCGGCCGCGACCGGGAAGAGCGCCACGGACGGCTCGGGGGCGATCGCGAGCACCGCGCCGGCGTAGCAGGCCCAGGTGACCGCCATGAGCACGACGAGGACGCCGACGCCGGCCCACGACAGCCGGAGCCGCCCGACCCGGTTCACCGCCGCGGGCGTCAGCCCCGCCGCGCAGCCGGCGAGCCCGGCCACGACCAGCCAGGTCGGCACGGGCGGATCCCAGGCGCCGCTGAGCGCGAACGACCCGGCGACCAGCCCGGACGTCGCGAGGTTGAGCCACAGGAACATCAGCGAGGTGCCGACGGTCGCCCGCATCGGCACGTCGAAGCCGCGCGCGAGCTCTGCGTGGGCGCCCATCGACCAGACCGACCCGGGGATGTACTTGCCGAGCTGGCCGACGAAGAAGACCGCGCGGCCCTCCCCCGGCGGCATCCGGTGGCCGTAGCCGGCGAGCAGCCGCAGCCAGGCCACGCTGGTCACGAGCAGCCCGGCGATCACCAGCGCCGCGGCCACCGCCAGGCCGAGCGGCGAGGTGTCACGCACGACGGCGAGCAGCTCGTCGCCCTGGTCGCGCAGCCCCCACCAGGCGAAGCCCAGCACCAGCGCCAGGAACGCCCAGCGCAGGACGTCGAGCCGCCGCCTCACGACGCCGCCCGGTGCAGCCTGATCAGTGCCGTGCGGGTCGGGTAGGGCAGCGCCGGCGTGATCCCGCGGGTCCACTCCACCGTGAGGCGGTTCCCGAGCGCCCCGATCGCGTCGCGGTAGCGCTCCCGGTCGACGTTGTCGAAGACGATCAGCCCGCCGTCGGCCAGCCGGTCGATCGCGCGCACCAGACAGGCCTCGCGCGCGCGGCCGTCGATCACCACGAGGTCGAGGTCGCCGGGGACGGCGTCGACCGCGTCGGCGTACCGCTCGAAGTCGAGGCCCGCGAACCCCGGCTTCGCCGACGGTACGCCGCCCGGCGACATCAGCCGGGTCGGCTCGACCACTCGCAGCTCGACGTTGTCGGCGGCGCGGGCGGCGAGCGCGCGGGCCGTGCGGGCGGCCCAGCGCGGGTCGTGCTCGACGCTCACGACGGCGCCGGCGCGCCGCGAGAGCCAGACGGTCGAGGCGCCCGAGCCCCACTCGAGCACGCGCGCGTCCGGCCGGTCGCGGAGGAACGCGTCGACCTCGTCGGCGGCCGCGAAGGTCCACCACGGCACGTCCAGCCGCAGCATGTCGTCGAGGTCGTGGATGGCGAGCCAGGACCGCACCCACAGCGCCCCGCGCCGGCGGGCGGCCGCGCGGTCGAGGAGACCGAGCAGCCCGGTCGCCCCGAGCAGCGACCGGACCGCCCGCAGGGCCGCGACGTAGAGGCGCCTCACGACGCACCCTCGCACCGCGCGACGTAGGACATCGTCATCGTGCGCCAGTACATCGGCCGGGTGACGTCGGCCAGCCGTGTGCAGTTGTCGCCGATCCGGTCCCCGCCGCTGACGATCGCGAGCCACTGCGTCGGCGCGGCGTCCCAGGTGCCGCTGCGCCGGGAGTCGTACGGCGCGAGCGGCCCGATCACGTCGGTGCTGCAGTCGTTGCCGCCGTCGTTGCCCCGGCGCACGAACGCGCCGTCGACGAGGTACGGCTGGCAGAGCACGAACCCGCCCTCGGGCACCTCGGGCGCGAGCTCGCGGACGCTGGTGCGCCAGTAGTCGGTGGGCAGCTGGTACTCCGGCCGCCGCTCCCCCACGCTCGGCGCGAGGATCGCCGCCGGGAGGCTGGCGTAGGCGTAGTTGTAGGGGAAGAGCTGCACCTGCACGACCATCGGCGCCACCAGCGCGACCGCGCCGGCCGGCCAGAGCCACCGCCGGGTCGCGAGCGCGGCGATGCCGATCGTGGCGAGCACCGCGAGCGCCGGGTAGGCGAACAGTAGTTGCCGCAGGCCGTTGTAGAGGTTCGACCCGCGCGCGATCGCCAGCAGCGGCAGGGCGAACGCCTGGAGCAGCACCAGCGCGAGCACCGGCTGCTCGCGCAGGCGGCGTACGGCGACGACCGCACCCAGGCCGCCGAGCAGCAGCAGGAGGGTGGGGACCTCGGCCACCAGGTAGGCGGGCACGTAGCCCCGGCCGACGCTGCCCCCGCCGAACCTCGACGACTCGAGCACGGAGCCGGTGAGCGCGTCGAACGGCGACCCGAACAGCGCCGGGTAGACCAGCGCCAGCGCCCCGACCCCGACGACCACCGCCGCGACCATCGCGAGCAGGCGGGCCACGACGTCGGTGCGCGTCATCAGGACGACGGCCGCGGCGAGCGCCAGCGCGAGGCCGGGCCAGATGCCCGGGCGGGTGCCGGCCGCGAGCAGCACCCCGGCCGCCGCGGTCGCCGAGCCCGCCGCCAGCAGCCGCCGGCGCTCGGTGGTCGCCAGCACCGCGAGGCCGAGCGTCACCAGGGTGTAGCCGACCGCGACCGGGACGTCCTTGAGGTTGAACATCGCGTGCCCCGTCCACGCCGGCATCGCGGCCAGGGCGGCCGCGGCGACCAGGCCCCAGGACCAGCGGCGCAGCGCCAGCCGGGCCAGCGCGGCCACGCCCGCCAGCGCGGCGAGCGAGATGACCGCGAGGCCGAGGTGCCGGACGGCGTACGCCTGCGCGGTGGTCGACACCACCCCCCAGGGGTCGATCCCCCACAGCCCGGACCACGCCTGCAGCAGCACCATCGTGACCGGGGCGTAGACGTACGCCTGCGCCTCCGACGGCGCGGGCGCGTCGCCGAGGAGGTCCTGGTCGAGGAGGTACCACCCCGACGAGCCGAGGTAGTTGCGCATCCGCAGCACGTGGTACGGCTCGTCCCACGACACCCCGGTGCGCCAGCCGCCGGCGAACAGCATGACCAGCGCGGCCGCGAGGACGAGGGCCGCCACCGCCAGCAGCGCGCGGTGCGGTCGGGGCGCTCGGGTCACGTGCGCCGGCCCAGGCCGCGGTTGCGGGCGTGCACGACCATCTCGGCGAGCAGGCCGAACAGCGTGAGCTGCAGGCCGACCAGCACCATCAGCACCCCGGCCAGCAGCAGCGGCCGGTCGCCGATCGGCTGGCCGGCCGCCTTCGCGACGGTGAGGTAGCCGAGCGTGAGCAGGCCGAGCACGAACGACGCCATGCCGACCGCGCCGAACAGGTGCGAGGGCCGGTTCTCGTAGGACAGCAGGAACCGCACGGTCAGCAGGTCGGAGAAGCCGCGCCAGAACCGCGCCAGCCCGTACTTGCTGGAGCCGCTCATCCGGGCGTGGTGCTGCACCGGCACCTCGGCGACGCGGTGGCCCATGCCGTGCGCGATCACGGTCAGATAGCGGTGCATCTCGCCGTACAGCATCGGCGAGACGTCCTCGGCGACGGCGGCGCGCATCGCCTTGTAGCCGGAGTTGAAGTCCCGGCCCGGCGCGCCGGAGAGCAGGCCGGTGGCGCGGTTGTAGACCCGCGAGGTCGAGCGCTTCACGAACCGGTCGTTGCGCACCAGCCGCGCCCCGGTCACCAGGTCGGCGCCGTCCTCGATCCGCGCGAGCAGCCGGCCGAGCTCGGCGGGGTCGTCCTGCCCGTCGGCGTCCATCATCACGATGGTGCTCGCGCCGCCGTCCAGCGCGCGGCCGAACCCGCGCTGCAGCGCCGGCGCCTTGCCGAGGTTGTGGCGCAGCGTCTCGAGCTCGAGCGCCTCGTACGCCGCCATCAGCTCGACCACGACCTTGCCGGTGCCGTCCGTGGAGCCGTCGTCCACCACGAGCACCCGCCCCATCGGGTCGAAGACGGCCACCTCGGACAGGACGCGGGGCAGCAGCACCCGGAGGTTCTCGGCCTCGTCGAGGGCGGGGATGACGACCCAGAGCATGGCCCTCAGCGTGTCCACGGCGGGTGAACGGCCCGGGTGCCTCGCGTGGCGTGTTGCCTAACGCGAGAGGAGGTCGAGGAGCGCCTCGGGGGCCACGACGCGGGCGCCGTCGCGGGTCACGTCGCCGGCGACCGCCCGGTCGCCGGTGACCACCACGACCACGCGTCCCTCGGGCTCGGCCGCGACCAGGTCGCGGATCACGTCGTCGGCGATCACGCCGCGGGGGCTGAAGAGCACCCGCACGCCGCGTGGGGCGTTCACCGGCGGCCGGTGGTCGGTGTCGGCGGCGTCGAAGACGACCGTCGTCTCCGCGCCGGTGCGGGCGACCAGCGGGGCCAGCGAGCCCGTCAGCCGGGTCCGCTGCGCCTCCAGCGGGGAGGCCGGCCAGGCGGCCTTGCTGACGTTGTAGCCGTCGACGATGAGCCGGGCGCGCGGCATCGCGAGGTACTGCTCCAGCGCCGCCTGGCTCGGCACCCGCTGACCGGCGCCGGCGACGTCGGCCTCGACCCGGTCGCCGGGCGCCCCGCTCACCTGCGGCAGCGCGAGCTCGCGGCGCAGGCCGCCGGCCGCGTCGATCACGGTCTCCAGCAGGATCCGCGCCCGCAGCGTGGCCTCGTCGCGCTCGGTCCGGGCGCCGCGGCGACCCTCGCGGGCCTCCTCCTCGAGCCGCTCGACCCGGCCGCGCAGCCGCTTGTTCTCCCGCTCCAGCCCCGTGGCGCGCTCGCCGGCCGCGCGCTCGGCGGCGGATGATGCCTCGGCGGCCGCCTTGGCCTGCTTCTCCGCGGTCCGGGTGTCCCCGAGCCTGCGCCGCAGCGCGGCGTTGTCGGCCTTGACCTCGTCGAGCTGGGCCTTGTGGGCGGCGCGCAGCTCGCGGACCGCCCGCTCGGCGTCGGTCAGCCGCGACCGCAGCCGCTCGGTCTCGCGCTCGGCGCGGCCGCCGGCCGTCGGCCGCTCCTCGACCCGGCGGACGGCGTCGGCGAACCCCGCCTCCCAGCCCTCGGGCCGGGTCAGCCAGCGCAGCGCGGCGTCGGCGGCCGGGTCGCTCGGGTCGGGCGGGTCGGGCGCCGCCCGGGCCGCGACCTGGGTGCCGACGCGCTCGCGCAGCTCCTCGTCGGACAGCGCCTCGACGATGGCGCTCGCCCCGAGCCGCGCCCGGCGTGCGGGGGCGAAGTCCGCCACTCGCCGTACCGCCGGAGGGAGCTTGGGTACGTCGGGCAGCACGTCGGCCGTGAGCGCGACGATGCGCGTGCGGACCGGCTCGGGGAGCTCGGCCAGGGTGGGCGTGCTCGCCATCCGGCCTCCTCTCCCGCGGGCCCTCTCCCACGGGCCTCTCCGGTGAGCCGAGCGTAGTCCGCGCGTCGTCCCGGGCGATGTCGGTGGGGCGATCTAGCGTCGGTCGCATGAGCGAGCGCAGCGAGCGAATCATTCGGTGCAGCGCGTCTTGTGCCTCATGCGCGCACGGAGCGAAGCGAGTACGCGCATGAGCAGCGTCCAGGGTGCGACCTCCCGGTGGGAGTCCCGGTGGGAGTCCCGGTGGGAGTCACAGCGCAGCTTCGACGAGTTGGGCCGCCCGCTGCGCGACCTCACCTTCTGCGTCGTCGACCTGGAGACCACCGGCGGCTCGGCCGAGGGCGGCGCGATGATCACCGAGATCGGCGCGGTGAAGGTGCGCGGCGGCGAGGTGCTCGGGGAGTTCCAGACGCTGGTCAACCCGCACACCGAGATCCCCGCGTTCATCGCCGTGCTCACCGGCATCACCAACTCGATGGTCGCGACCGCGCCCCCGATCGAGTCGGCGCTCCCGTCGTTCCTCGAGTTCGCGACCGGCAGCGTGCTGGTCGCCCACAACGCGCCGTTCGACGTCGGCTTCCTCAGGCACTTCGCCGAGCGGCAGGGCCGGCCGTGGCCGCGGTTCGAGGTGCTCGACACCGCGAGGCTCGCCCGCCGGGTGGTCACCCGCGACGACGCGCCCAACTGCAAGCTCTCCTCGCTGGCCAGGGCGTTCGGCTCCCCCGTCACGCCCAACCACCGTGCGCTCGAGGACGCCCGCGCCACGGTCCACGTCCTGCACGCGATGCTGGAGCGCCTCGGCGGGCTCGGCGTGCACACGCTCGAGGAGCTGCAGACGTTCTCCTCGCGGGTCACCACCGCGCAGCGCCGGAAGCGCCACCTCGCCGAGGGGCTCCCCCACGCGCCGGGCGTCTACCTCTTCCGCGACGACCGCGCCCGCGTCCTCTACGTCGGCACCTCCCGCGACCTGCGCACCCGGGTGCGCTCCTACTTCACCGCCTCCGAGACCCGCTCCCGGATGGGCGAGATGGTCGGCATCGCCGCCTGCGTCGACGGCATCGAGTGCGCGACCGCGCTGGAGGCCGAGGTCCGCGAGCTGCGGCTGATCGCCGAGCACGAGCCGCGCTACAACCGCCGCTCCCGGTTCCCCGAGCGGGTCCACTTCGTCAAGCTCACCCGGGAGCCGTGGCCGCGGCTGTCGCTGGTGCGCCGGGTGCTCGACGACGACGCCGACTACCTCGGCCCGTTCTCCTCGAGGAGGACGGCCGAGAAGTGCCTGGCCGCCCTCCACGACACCTTCCCCGTCCGGCAGTGCTCGGGGCGGCTGCCCCGGGCGCCCTCGCGGTCCGCCTGCGTCCTCGCCGAGATGGGCCGGTGCCTGTCGCCGTGCGACGGCAGCGTCGACGACCCGACGTACGCCGCCGTGGTGCGCCGGCTGCGCGACTCGCTGCTGCGCCGCCCCGACGAGGTGGTCGACGCGATCAACGACCGGATGGCCTCGCTCGCCGCCGACGAGCGGTTCGAGGAGGCCGGCGTCCACCGCGACCGGCTGGCCGCGTTCGTGCGCGCCGCGGCCCGCACCCAGCGCCTGTCCGCGCTCACCCGCTGCCCCGAGGTGGTCGCCGCGCGGCGCGAGGACGACCACCGCTGGGCGGTGCACGTCGTCCGCTTCGGCCGGCTCGCCGCGGCCGGCGTGATCCCGCCCGGCGCCGACGCCCGCGACTACGTCGCCACGCTGCGGCTCTCCGCCGAGACCGTCGCCCCCGCGCCCGGCCCGACGCCGGCGGCCACCGCCGAGGAGACCGAGAAGGTGCTGCGCTGGCTGGAGTCCCCCGGCGTCCGCCTGGTCGACGTCGACGGCGAGTGGACCTGCCCGGTCGCCGGCGCCACCCGCCACCTCGCCGTCCACGACGCGGTCGACCAGTCGCGGAAGTCCCTGGTCCCGTTCAGCGATAGGGTCGGCCCGTGATCACCGCCATCGTGTTCGTCAAGGCCGACGTCGCCCGGATCCCCGAGGTCGCCGAGGGCATCGCCGCCCTCGAGGGCGTCAGCGAGGTCTACTCCGTGACCGGCCAGATCGACCTGATCGCGCTGGTCCGGGTCCGCGACCACGACGACGTCGCCGCCGTGGTGGCCGACCGGCTCAACAAGGTCCCGGGCGTGACCGCGACCGAGACCCACATCGCGTTCCGCGCCTACTCCCGCCACGACCTCGAGTCGGCGTTCTCCCTCGGGCTCGACTGAGGGCCTCGTTCCCCGTCGAGTTGGGCCTCGTTGCCCGTCGAGTTGGGCCTCGTTGCCCGTCGAGTCGGGCCCGATTGCTGGTCGCGTCGTTAGGCGGACGCCGCGACCCAGCGGTCCAGCGTCGCCCGGGCCGCGACACCAGCAGTCCGCGTCCGTGCGTCCCCCCGACAACCGCGGTGCGTGGAGAATCCGTGGCCCCTGGCCTTGACAGGTTCGATCGCCCGATTCAGCGTTTAGTCACCTGTGACATATCGGGTGTCGCAGGAGCTCAGAACGGAGAGCTCAATGAAGACGGCTAAAAAATAGCGATGCTGGTCCTCGCGGTGCTTGCGTTCGCCGCCCCGGCCGTGGCGTCAGGAGGAAACTCCGGGAACTTCGCTCGACCACTCACCAACAGCGACAGCTCAGCAGAGCTACGCGCCGGCAGCTGGCAGTTCGACAGGTGGCCCAACGGACCTCAGTTCCCCGGCTTCAACTACTACGGCAACCTGAAGGACCTCAAGGCTGACGGTGACTGGGTGTACACCCGGGGCAAGGTTGACGGCTATGACTGGGGCGGCGGGGCATCGGCTGAGAACCATGACGGCGCCGATGCGCCGGCGAAGCCGATCGCGCAGAAGGTGTGGGGTGCCGACCCGCCGGGTCAAGGCAAGATCCAGGTCTGTCGGCACCGTTCGGGCGTCATCCCGAATATCTGCGTCGAATCGGATTGGAAGTACCCCGCCTGATGTTTGCCCGCCGCCCTTCTAGCTCAACGATCACTGCCTCGAGCCAGATCCGCGGCGACCTCGAAGCGTGCGGCGTCGAGTTCGCATTCGGTGCCGCACGCTCCGCGCTGGGGCCGCTCGATCTCACCTTCGTGTCCGGATCACACACCGCGATCGCGGGACCGAGCGGCTCTGGCAAGAGCACACTGCTGCAACTGCTCGCGGGCATCCTGACACCCGCCAAGGGGCTTGTTCGGATCGGCGATACCGCGCTGAGCGAACTCGACCAGGATGCCCGCGCCCGTGTTCGTCTGCAGCACTTCGGCATGGTCTTCCAGTTCGCTGAACTCCTACCCGAGTTGACCATTGCAGAGAACATCGGCCTGCCCACCCGCCTTCTTGGTCAGCCCGAGCCGGACGACGCGATCGAGGCCATCCTGGGTCGGCTGCAGATCGCGCATGTGGCCGACCAACTTCCCTCGCAGGTATCGGGTGGGGAGCGTCAGCGCGCGGCGATCGCCCGTGCCGTCGTTCACCGGCCGGCGGTGATCTTCGCGGACGAGCCGACCGGCGCGCTGGACCGCGACAACGGTGAAGTCGTGCTCTCGCTACTCCTCGACGTCAGCCGTCAGTCCGGTTCGACGTTGATCGTCGTCACGCATGATGTCGATGTTGCGAGCCGACTCGACGAGACGGTGCAGTTGCGTGACGGAATGCGGCATGAACTCACATGACCGCCGGGTAGGCGTCGCGCTGGGCTGGCGATGGTTCAGCAAGCCGGAGCGCGAGAACCGTCCGCTGAGGTCTCGCCGGATCCTGGCTGCCGCCGTCGCGATCTGGGTGGCGGTTCTCGGCGCCACTCTCTGGCAGGCCAATGACGACCGGATCGAGAGAGGACGCGCGCAACAGCCCGCACCGGCCGCGGGCGCAAGCCTCTTCAGAGTTCTGCAGACTGACACCCCGTACCGCGGAGACGTGTGGACGACCGTCTTCATGGATGGCGCAGGCGGTAATCGTCTGCCGTCCCCGCCCGGCGTTCCGACTTTCGTCGCGTACGGCGAGACGTATGTGTCGCCCGCCGTACAGGACGCGATGGAGCGCGATCCTACGATTGCTGCTCGCGTCCCCGGCACCGTCGTCGGCACGATCACCGACGACGGTCTTCAATCTCCCGACCAGTACTTCGTCTACACCGGTGCCAACTCGGGCCCGCACTGGCGAGGTGCCTCCGGGTGGGGGTCCGATGTCGTGGCGGTCAGCCGCGCTGGGGTCCCGCGCTGGCCACTGCTCGCGCTGGTCGTCGTCCTCATGGGACTGCCAGCACTGATTCTCGCCCGCGCTACCGGCAGGATGTCGGCGCTTTCGCGTCAGCGCTCACTCGCTGCCCTGCATCTCGTGGGCGCGCCCGCATCCTCGCTCGCCCTGGCATCCACCGTCGACGCAGCGCTCTCCGCAAGCATCGGCACGGCCTTCGGCACGATCGCGTCCGCGGTCACAGTGGCGATCATGCACGAGTCCACAGCGCTGGGCCTGGCCTGGTTCGCACCTCAGACGCTGGTCAGCCTTCCCGTGGTCACCGTCGCCTGGCTCGCGCTTTCGACTGCGGTCGGCGGCGACGCCTGGCGCATGACTCGGCAGGACCTCCGTACTCCATGGGTCGCGCGCGCGGGCGGACCTCGGCCTGTTCGGCGATGGACCGCCGTACCGCTTGTTACCGGGGTCGCCGGCCTCGCGGGCATCGTCATCAGTGACGTCTTCCTCGGTGCGCAAGTGCCACCCGCGTGGTCGATCGCCTACTTCTTCGGCGGCGGGCTGCTCGCGGTCGCCGGAGCGATTGCCGGACTGCCGCTCATACTCGAGATGACCAGCCGGCGACTGCGGCGCCGAGACAGTCGGCAGACCGCCGCCGGCTTCGTGGCGGCCCGGCGCCTGGCATGGCGCCGCGACTCGATCGCCGCCTCCGTCCTCGGCGTCGTGATCATCGGCATCTCCGGCCTGGTCGGAGCCGGTGCACTCGCCGACCTCGCGGCGATCTCTCCCAACTACCCGCAGGGTGACCGCTACAGTCTGCAAGGCCTCGCCGGCCGACAACTGCGATCAGCGCTCGAGGTCGATGGCGCCACTCGGGTCCTGCAGGTCACCCAGGACCGCAAGACCTTGATCGTGGCTGAATGCGACCAACTTGCGCGAGTCCTCGCGATGACCGATCCACAGCTCACCGACTCGTTCGGTCGACAGTGCACCCCGGATAACGTGTTTCGGATCGCGCGAGGCGGCGCCGCAAGCGACGACCGTGTCGTGCTTCCCGGCGTCACCAACTCCATGCTGCGCTTCGCGACTCTGGCGACTGCCGATCCAGCCACCTTCGACACGCCCCGCGGGCAGCACGACATCATCGCGTGGCCCGGTCCCACGACCCGCGACGTGGACCGCTACATTGCCGCAGTCGCGGCGGCCGGGCCCCAGGTTCAAGTGACCAACCTGAGTGCGGACTCCTACAAGCCCATGGTCGCTCCCACCAGGCGCCTTCTGATCGTCTGCACCATCGCCGGGCTCCTGACCGCAATGGCTCTTCTCGTTCTGACGGCGCTCGACAACTACCGACGCACGCGCGCGGACTCGGCACGGCTCGTCGCTCTCGGAGCGCCGTCGCGAACGGCGGCACTCATTCACGCCCGCGCGTTCGGAACAGGCGTAGCGGTCGCTCTCATCGTCGGAATCGGCATCGGCCTACTCGCAGCCACCGTGTACGACAACGCAGGCGGGCTGGTCAGCGGCCCTGGCAGCCTCGGTCTCGGCCTCGCAGGAGTTGCCACGGTCATCAGCGCACTCGCCGTGGTCGTCGTGTGGATCACCGCCCGCCGCGAAGCCTTCGCCAATCCCCTTGAAACCATGCAGAGTGACTAGCTTGCCAGGAACTCGTCGAGCGCCGCACGCTCCTGAGCAGTCAGTGGCGTGCGGGTGTGCCGCAGGCGGGAGGCGTCGTCGAGCGGCTTCGTGCCCGCGGCCATCGCCGCGCTGCTGAGCTTGCCCGGCCGCAGGGTCACGACCTGTCCCGGCCCGACCTCGAGCTGGGCGTCCTCGCCCAACAACTCGGCCACGTCCGCAGGCACGCGCAACTCCCCCGCGGCAGCGGGCACGACCCGCACCTGGCGTGCGGCAGCCGGCTCAGTCATGCCTCCAGGCTGGACGACCGCACGCCGAGGAGTCGCTCACACAGACGACGCCGCGACCCAGCGGTCCAGCGTCGCCCGGGCCGCGCCGGAGTCGATCGCGTCGCGGGCGCGGACCAGGCCGGCGGCCAGCGCCTCGTCGGGGTCGGCGCCCGGCGCCTCGTGCACCGCGAGCGCGGCGGCCGCGTTGAGCAGGACGGCGTCGCGCACCGGCCCCTGCTCGCCGTCGAGCAGGCGGCGTACGACGCCGGCGTTGTGGGCCGCGTCGCCGCCCCGCAGCCCCTCGGTGGTGCCCTGCGGGAGGCCGTGCGCGGCCGGGTCGACGCTCACCTCGGTGACCTCGCCGGTGTGGACCCGCCACAGCCGCGAGGTGGTCGTGGTGGTGAGCTCGTCGAGGCCGTCGTCGCCGCGGAACACCCACGCGTCGACGCCGCGCCGGGCGAAGACGCCGGCCATCACGGGCGCCATCCGGGCGTCGGCGCAGCCGATCGCCTGCGCGGCGGCGTGGGCGGGGTTCGTGAGCGGGCCGAGCAGGTTGAACGTGGTGCCGATCCCCAGCTCGCGCCGGGGTACGGCGGCGTGCCGCATCGCCGGGTGGAAGGCGGCGGCGAAGCAGAAGGTGATGCCGGCCTCCTCGGCGACCTGCGCCACCCGGGCGGGCGGGAGGTCGAGCCGGATGCCGAGCCTCTCGAGCACGTCGGCGGAGCCGGACTGCGAGGACGCCGAGCGGTTGCCGTGCTTGACCACGCGCGCGCCGGCGCCGGCCGCGACGATCGCCGACATCGTGGAGATGTTGACCGACATCGACCGGTCGCCGCCGGTGCCGACGACGTCGAGCAGCCGCCCGGGCACCGACAGCGGCGTCGCCACGGCGTACATCGACTCCACGAGGCCGCTGACCTCGTCGACGGTCTCTCCCTTGGCGCGCAGCGCGACCGCGAAGCCGGCGATCTGGGCGGGCGTCGCCTCGCCGGCGAGGACCTCGCCCATCGCCCAGGCGGTCTGCTCCGCGCTGAGGTCCCGACCCGCGACCAGCGCGGAGAGCACCTCGGGCCAGTCCGGCCGACGATCGGTCACGTGGCGGCAGGGACGCGCGACTTGAGCAGCGAGACGACCGCCTCGGCGAGCTGGATCGGGTCCAGCGGGTGCGGGACGGCGGCCTCGGCGCGCGACCAGGTCGCCAGCCAGGCGTCCTGGGGCCGTCCGGTGAGCACCAGCACCGGCGGGCACTGGTAGATCTCGTCCTTGAGCTGCTTGGCGATGCCCATGCCGCCGGCCGGGACGGCCTCGCCGTCGAGGATGGCCAGGTCGATGCCGCCTGCGTCCAGGTTCGAGATCACGACCGGCTCGGTCGCCACCTCGACGTACTCGAGCTCGGGCAGGTCCGGGTGCGGCCGCCGGCCGAGCGCCAGGATGACCTGCTGCCGGGTGTTCACGTCGTCGCTGTAGACGAGCACCCTCAGGGGCCCGGTCGGGGTGGTCGAGTCGCTCACGCCCGCGATGCTACCGGGCGCCCCGGGCACGCCGTCAGGTGCGCTGTCGACCTCGCCACGACGAGAGGACCGCGAAACGCAGCGCGAAACACAGGGGGTCGGGGTGCCCTCTCCTGCGAGCCACGACATAATGACGCTCGTGGCGACTGCTTCCGCGATTCCGGCCTCCCGACTGCACGGGCACCACGACCGACCGAGCATGGTCAGCGTCGGGACCATCATCTGGCTCTCCAGCGAGCTGATGTTCTTCGCGGCGCTGTTCGCGGCGTACTTCACGATCCGCGCCGTGAGCCCGCAGCTGTGGGCCGAGAACACCGCCCTGCTGAACGTGCCGTTCGCGACGGTGAACACCACGATCCTGGTGCTCTCCTCGCTCACCTGCCAGCTCGGCGTGTTCGCCGCCGAGCGCGGCCAGGTCGGCCGCAGCGGCTCGGTGCTCAACGTCAGGGGCTGGGGCCTGCGCGAGTGGTTCATCCTCACCTACGTCATGGGCGCGGTGTTCATCGCCGGCCAGGCGACGGAGTACGCCGCCCTGGTCCGTGAGGGCGTCACGATGCAGGACTCGGCCTACGGCTCGATGTTCTACCTGACCACCGGCTTCCACGGTCTGCACGTGACCGGCGGTCTGATCGCCTTCCTGTTCGTCCTCGGCCGCACGTACGCCGCGCGCAAGTTCACCCACGAGCAGGCCGTGAGCGCGATCGTCGTCTCCTACTACTGGCACTTCGTCGACGTGGTGTGGATCGGCCTGTTCGCGACCATCTACCTCGTCAAGTAGCCCCGACCGCAGCCCGACTGAACGCTTAGGACCCGATGTGCGCCTCCTGAACCGCTCCGCAGGTCGCCCCTCCCGGCACCGCCGCGGCCCCCTCGCGGGCCTGGTCGTCCTCCTGCTCGGGCTGCTCCTGACCGGTGGCCTCTACACCGCCTTCGCACCCGCCCAGGCCGGCGAGACGGCCTCCAGCGAGGAGCAGATCGCCAAGGGCCGGGAGCTCTTCCTGGTCAGCTGCGCGACCTGCCACGGCCAGAACGGCGAGGGCGTCCGCACCGTGTCGGGCGGCAACCTCGGCCCCTCCCTGGTCGGCGTCGGCGCGGCCGCGGTCGACTTCCAGGTGGGCACCGGCCGGATGCCGATGGCCCAGCCGGGCGCCCAGGTGCCCAGCAAGCCGCCGACCTTCAACGACGAGGAGATCGCCGCGCTGGCGGCGTACGTCGCCTCGTTCGGCCCCGGGCCGGCCGTCCCCGAGGCGAGCGACTACAGCCTGGACGGCCTCTCCGAGGAGGAGCGCCAGGCGGCGATTGCGCGCGGCGGCCAGATCTTCTTGACCAACTGCACCGCCTGCCACAACTTCAACGGGTCCGGAGGCGCGATGCCGAACGGCGGCTACGCCCCGAAGATCCGCGGCGTCGAGCCCCGCTACATCTACGAGGCCCTGCTGACCGGCCCGCAGAACATGCCGAACTTCAGCAACGGCAACCTCTCGCCGGAGGAGAAGCGCGCCGTGATCGCCTACCTCACCTCCCTCGACGAGATGCCCGAGTACGGCGGCTTCGGCCTCGGCGGCCTCGGCCCGGTCTCCGAGGGCATGGTCGCCTGGCTGGTCGGCATCGGGCTCTCGGTCGGCGCCGCCGTCTGGATCGCCGCCCACACCACCCGGTCCAGCAAGAAGAAGGTGGCGGCGTGAGCACCCCGCCCAACGGCTCCGGGCACGACGAGCCGCACGACGAGAACCTCCCCGCGCGAGACGACCTCTACGCCAACCCCGGGCTCCCCGAGCACCACTGGCGGCCGACCGACGTCGACGCCCGCATGGAGAAGCGGGCCGAGCGCCAGGTCGCGATCCTCTTCGGCCTGTCCGCCCTCTGCACCGTGCTGTTCGTCGTCGCCTACTTCACCGTCGAGAAGGACGACACCATCGCCGGGTACGGCGCGCAGAACGTCAGCCTCGGCCTGACCCTGGCCGGCGCGCTGCTGTTCATCGGCATCGGCATCATCCAGTGGGCCCGCAAGCTGATGGCCGACGTCGAGATCGTCGAGTATCGCCATCCGGCCGCGTCCTCGGAGGAGGACCGCGCGGCCACGCTGGCGGAGCTCGGCACCGGCCTCGAGGAGTCCGGCATCGGGCGCCGTCCGCTGGTGCGCAACTCGCTGCTCGGCGCCGTCGGACTCGTGGGGGTCACCGCGATCGTGCCGCTGTGGGACCTCGGCCCCACCAACGCCAAGGTCACCAAGGCCCAGCCGTACCCGGGTGCCGGCCTCGAGCGCACCCTGTGGGAGGAGGGCGTGCGCGTCGTCCGCGACGTCATCGGCACGCCGATCCGCCCCCGCGACCTCGAGATCGGCGACCTCGTGAACGCCGAGCCCGAGCGGCTGTTCAACGGCGGCGAGGACGGCGCGCCGCTCACCGGCCTGGCGCTCCAGGTCGGCAAGTCCAAGGGCGCGGTCGTGCTGGTCAAGATGGAGCCGGGCAACATCACCCCCGGCAAGGGCCGGGAGAACTGGTCGGTCGACGGCATCGTGTGCTATTCCAAGATCTGCACCCACGTCGGCTGCCCGATCTCGCTGTACGAGCGCACCACCCACCACATGCTCTGCCCCTGCCACCAGTCGACGTTCGACCTCTCCGACTCGGCGCGGGTCGTCTTCGGCCCGGCGGCGCGGCCGCTGCCGCAACTGCCGCTGAAGGTCGACTCCGAGGGCTACCTCGTGGCGCAGAGCGACTTCACCGAACCGGTCGGACCGAGCTACTGGGAGCGTGGCTGACATGGACACCACGAAGGTCGCCAACACCAACGCGACCACGCCGGCCACCCCCAGGAAGCCGAACCGGGCCGGCGCGGTCGCCACCTGGGCCGACGACCGCCTGGGCCTCGCGGCGCTGGGCAAGAAGAACCTGCGCAAGGTCTTCCCCGACCACTGGTCGTTCATGCTGGGCGAGATCGCGCTGTGGAGCTTCGTCGTCCTGCTGCTGACCGGCGTGTTCCTCACCCTGTGGTTCACGCCGAGCATGGGCGAGGTCGAGTACACGGGCAGCTACAGCCTGCTGCGCGGCGTCCCCATGTCCGAGGCGTACGCCTCCAGCCTGCGGATCTCCTTCGACGTCCGCGGCGGCCTGCTCATGCGGCAGATGCACCACTGGGCCGCGATGCTGTTCATCGGCTCGATGATGATCCACCTCATGCGCGTGTGGTTCACCGGCGCCTTCCGCAAGCCGCGCGAGCTGAACTGGGTGGTCGGCTGCCTGCTGCTGATCCTGGGCACCATCGAGGGCTTCACCGGCTACTCGCTGCCCGACGACCTGCTGTCGGGCACCGGCATCCGGATCGCCGACGGCTTCATCAAGGCGACCCCGCTGGTCGGCACCTACATGTCGTTCCTGCTGTTCGGCGGCGAGTTCCCGGGCGAGGCGATCATCCCGCGCCTGTACACCGTGCACGTGCTGCTGATCCCCGGCCTGCTGCTCGCGCTGATCGCGGCGCACATGCTGCTGCTCGTCTACCACAAGCACACCCAGTGGCCCGGTCCCGGCCGCACCGAGAAGAACGTCGTGGGCTACCCGATGCTCCCGGTGTACGCCGCCAAGGCCGGTGGCTTCTTCTTCATCGTCTTCGGCGTCATCGCGTTCATGGGCGCGCTGTTCACCATCAACCCGGTGTGGAAGTACGGACCCTACGATCCGTCCAAGGTGACCGCGGGCTCCCAGCCCGACTGGTACATGGGCTGGCCGGACGGTGCGCTGCGCATCTTCCCCGGCCTCGAGACCGAGATCTGGGGCGTCACGATCTCCTGGAACATCATCCTGCCGATCCTGATCCTGCCGGTCGCGGTCTTCCTGCTCGTGATGCTGCTGCCGTTCATCGACGCCTGGATCACCGGCGACAAGCGCGAGCACCACCTGCTGGAGCGCCCGCGCAACGCGCCGACCCGCACCGCGCTCATGGTGGCGCTGATCACGATGTACGGCCTGTTCTGGATCTCGGGCGGCAACGACATCATCGCGATCAAGCTGAATCTCTCGATCAACCAGATCACCTACTTCCTCCGGGTCGCGGTGTTCATCGGCCCGGTGCTGGCGTTCCTCATCACCCGTCGCTGGTGCATCTCGCTGCAGCGCAAGGACAACGAGACGCTGCTGCACGGGTACGAGACCGGCATCATCATGCGGTCCCCCGAGGGCGGCTACTCCGAGAAGCACCTGCCGCTCCCCGAGTCCCGCGCCTACACGCTCACCGCCCGCGACCGCGACCCGGTCGAGGACGGCGAGGTGGCCCCGCCGGTCGACGCCAACGGCGTACCCGCTCCGCACACGGGCCGGCTGGCCGGCGTACGCAACCGGCTGCGGACGCTGTACTACGCCGACAACGTCCAGAAGCCGACCCGCGCGGAGCTGGAGGAGGGCCACCACCACGCCGAGCACGAGCACGAGCTCCAGGAGTCGATGGACGGCCACGCCGCCGACGGCCACCAGTTCGACGGCCACCACCTCGTCGAGGACGAGAGCCTCCGCGGCCACTGACTCAGGGCGCGACTCGGCGCGTCTTGCCCGCCCGAGAGGCGCGACTCGGCGCGTCTTGCCCGCCCGAGAGGCGCGACTCGGCGCGTCTTGCCCGCCCGAGAGGCGCGAGTCGGCGCGTCTTGCCCGCCTCCTGGGCAACTAGCGCCGACTCGAGGCCCTCACGTGGGCAACTAGCGCCGACTCGGCATCCCCCGAGGGGACGATCCCGAGTCGATCAGTGCGCGTGCTCGCCGCGGTAGTACTCGAAGATCCAGCCCGACAGCGCCAGGGCGCCCAGCGCTATACCGATGATGAAGAGCCACCAGGCACCCATCGCCACGGCGTACACGCAGATGCCGAGGGTCAGCGCGCACCACAGCGGCCACCAGGAGTACGGCGGGAAGAAGCCCAGCTCGCCCGCGCCGTCGGCGATCTCGCCGTCCTTGCGGTCCTCGGGCCGGGGGTCCATGTTCTTGGCGTGGAAGCCCAGGTACAGCGTGACCATGCCGGCGAGGAGCGTGGTCATCACCAGGGCGGACGTGCCCGTCCAGTCCTCGGCGATGAACCAGTACGCCGGACTGACCAGCGCGAAGAAGATCGTGCAGATCGCGAAGATCCAGGTCTCGGACTTCATCAGGCCTTGTCCTCCGGGGTCTCACCGCGGTCGCGCAGCATCTCCTCGCGACCCTCCATGTCCGGCGCGTCGGCCGGGGCGCCCATGCGGGCGGCCTCGTTCTCCTCGAGCTCGATCGCGGCCACCTCCGGGTGGTGCAGGTCGAACGCGGGCGACTCCGAGCGGATCCGCGGGATCGTGACGAAGTTGTGCCGCGGCGGCGGGGAGCTGGTCGCCCACTCCAGCGAGCGGCCCCAGCCCCAGGGGTCGTCGGTGTTGACCAGCGGCGCCTTGCGGGAGATGTAGACGTTGTAGAGGAACGGCAGCGTCGAGGCGCCGAGCAGGAACGCGCCGATGGTCGACACCTGGTTCAGCGTGGTGAAGCCGTCACCGGGCAGGTAGTCGGCGTACCGGCGCGGCATGCCCTCCACGCCCAGCCAGTGCTGGACCAGGAAGGTGGTGTGGAAGCCGACGAACAGCAGCCAGAAATGCAGCTTGCCGAGCCGCTCGTCGAGCATCCGGCCGGTCAGCTTCGGCCACCAGAAGTAGAAGCCCGCGAACATCGCGAACACCACGGTGCCGAACACGACGTAGTGGAAGTGCGCGACCACGAAGTAGGAGTCGGACACGTGGAAGTCCAGTGGCGGGCTGGCCAGGATGATGCCGGTCAGGCCGCCGAAGAGGAACGTCGTGAGGAAGCCGATCGACCACAGCATCGGCGTGTCGAACGAGATGGACCCGCCCCACATCGTGCCGATCCAGTTGAAGAACTTCACCCCCGTCGGTACGGCGATCAGGAACGTCATGCCGGAGAAGAACGGCAGGTCCACGGCACCGGTGACGAACATGTGGTGCGCCCACACGGCCACGGACAGGATCGCGATGCCGAGGGTCGCGCCGACCAGGCCGATGTAGCCGAAGATCGGTTTTCGGCTGAAGACCGGCAGGATCTCGGTCACGATGCCGAAGAACGGCAGCGCGATGATGTACACCTCGGGGTGCCCGAAGAACCAGAACAGGTGCTGCCACAGGATCGCGCCGCCGTGGGCGGTGTCGAAGACGTGGGCGCCGAACTGGCGGTCGGCCTCGAGCATGAGCAGCGCACCGGCGAGCACCGGGAACGCGATCAGCACCAGCAGGCTGGTGACCAGCGTGTTCCAGACGAAGATCGGCATCCGGAACATCGTCATGCCGGGCGCGCGCATGCAGATGATCGTGGTGATGAAGTTGACCGCGCCGAGGATGGTGCCCAGGCCGGCCATCCACAGGCCCATGATCCAGAGGTCGCCGCCGACGCCCGGCGAGCGGACGGCGTCGGAGAGCGGCGTGTAGGCGAACCAGCCGAAGTCGGCGGCACCCTGCGGGGTGAGGAAGCCTGAGGCGGCGATCAGGCCGCCGAACAGGAACAGCCAGTAGCTGAACATGTTCAACCGCGGGAACGCGACGTCGGGCGAGCCGATCTGCAGCGGCATGATCACGTTGGCGAAGCCGAAGAACAGCGGGGTCGCGAACAGCAGCAGCATGATCGTGCCGTGCATCGTGAAGAGCTGGTTGTACAGCTCGTCGTTCACGATCTGCATGCCCGGGTAGGCGAGCTCGGAGCGGATCACCATGGCCATCAGGCCGCCGATGAGGAACCACGCGAACGACGTGCCGAGGTACAGCTTGCCGATCAGCTTGTGGTCGGTCGTGGTGAGGATCCGCGCGACCTCCTGGCCGAGCGGCCGGCGCGCGGGGGTGGCGGTCGGGGTTGCGGCTGTCGCGGTCACTCCGTGCCCTCCTCGGACTCGGTGTTCTCGGTCCGGTTGCCCAGGCCGGCCTGGTCGTCGGCGAAGCTGCCGCCCAGCAGCGGCAGGTCGGAGGTCGCTCCGGCGTCCTGCAGCTTCTGGAGGTAGGCGTCGTAGTCCTCGCGGGAGACGACCTTGACGTTGAACAGCATCCGCGAGTGGTAGACGCCGCACAGCTCGTAGCACTTGCCGGCGTACGTGCCGATCCTGGTGGGCGTGATGGCGTAGTTGTTCACGCGGCCCGGGATGACGTCCATCTTCATGAGGAAGCCGGGGATGCCGAAGTCGTGGATGACGTCCGGCGAGTGCAGGTTGAAGCGGGTGGTCTCGTTGACGGGGAGGTACAGGGTCGGGATGTAGGAGCCGGTGCCGGCCTCGAAGACGTAGGACTTGTAGGGGAAGACGTCGTCGTTGAGGTCGTCGTCGGCGGAGCGGTCCTGCTCGCCGAGGCCGTAGTTGAACGTCCAGGACCACTGCTGGCCGGTGACCTCGATGGTGTTGTCGACGCCGCCCTGCGCGTCCTGGTCGAGGACGTAGTTCTGGGTCTCGACGGTCTTGGCGAAGAACACGACCACCATGATGATCGGGGCGATCGTGTAGAAGATCTCGAGCGGCAGGTTGTAGCGCGTCTGGATCGGGATCTCGTCCTCGCTGCGCCGGCGGAACCGCCAGATGGCCCAGAAGATCAGCCCCCAGACGACGACGCCGGTGATCAGGGCCGCGATCCAGGCCCCCTGCCACAGGCCGAGGATGCGCTCACCCTGGGCGGAGGCGGGGTCCGGCATCCCGAACCGCTCCCACTCGCCCCGGGTCTGGGACGAGCAGCCGCCCAGCACCAGCACACTGCCGCCCACGGCGGCCAGCGCGGCCACCCGCTTGGGGAGTTGCAGACTCAACGCCTGAGCCTCTCTCTCAACACGATCACGGATGCGTCGAACACTATCGGAATCGCACCCCGGGAGGGCCGCGGGGGTGCCGGTACGTTGCCCGGGTGAGATATCTCGACGCCGCGTCGTCGGAGCCGCTGCACCCCGCTGCACGGGAGACGCTGCTGGCCGCGCTGGAGCGGGGGTACGCCGACCCGCGGCGCCTCCACGGCCCGGGCCGCGACGCGCGGCTGCTGCTCGACAACGCCCGGGCGGTGGTCGCGGAGTGCCTGGGCGTGCGCCCGGACGAGGTCACGTTCACCTCCTCGGGCACCGAGGCGGTCCACCGCGGGCTGCTGGGCCTGCGCCGCGGGACCGGACCGGTCGCGTACGGCGCGGCCGAGCACTCCGCGGTCGTCCACGCCGCCCGCTGGACCGGTGCCGAGCCGGTCGTGGTGCCGGTGGACCGGCTCGGACGGGTCGCGACCGACGGGTTCGGGAGCGGGGCGGTGGCGGCCGTGCAGCACGCCAACCACGAGGTCGGCACCGTGCAGCCGCTGGCGGAGCTGGACGTCGGCGTACCCCTCTTCGTGGACGCGTGCGCGTCGATGGGTCGGCTGCCCCTCCCCGACCGCTGGGACGCGGTCGCGGGCTCCGCGCACAAGTGGGGCGGACCGGCGGGCGTCGGCGTGCTCGTCGTGCGCAAGGGCGCGCTCTGGCTGAGCCCCTTCCCCGGCGACGACCGCGTCGACGAGCGGTCGACCGGGTTCGAGAACGTCCCGGCCGCCCTGGCCGCGGCGGCCGCCCTCCAGGCGGTGGTCGCCGAGCGCGCGGAGACCACCGCCCGCCAGCACGCCCTGATCGACCGGATCCGCGCGGCCGCGGCAGAGATCCCGGACGTCGAGGTGGTCGGCGACCCGGTGGACCGGCTCCCCCACCTGGTGACCTTCTCCTGTCTCTACGTCGACGGCGAGGCGATCGTGACCGAGCTCGACAAGCGGGGGTACGGCGTGGCGAGCGGCTCGGCCTGCACCGCCTCGACCCTCGCGCCGAGCCACGTGCTGGAGGCGATGGGCGTGCTCACCCACGGCAACGTCCGCGTCTCGCTGACCCGCGACACCACGGAGGAGGACGTCGACGGCCTGCTCGCCGTCCTGCCCGGCGTCGTCCGCGAGATCCGCTCCCGGGTGGGGCTGTGAGAGGCGACCTCGAGCTGGACTGCCGCGGGATGCTCTGCCCGCTGCCGGTCATCGAGCTCGCGAAGCGCTACACCGAGGTGCCCGTCGGTGGCCTCGTGGCCGTGCTCGCCGACGACGCCGCCGCCCGCACCGACATCCCGGCGTGGTGCCGCCTGCGCGGCCAGGAGTACGCCGGCGAGGACCCCGCCGGCCGCTACCTGGTGCGCCGGGTCAGCTGAGCGACGTCAGGTGCGTGGCGACCTCGTCGGCCGCCGCCGCGCCGTACGACTCCTCGAGGCGGGCGAGGAACTGGGGCGGGGTGAAGGAGTACTCCTGGGTGCCGACCGTCTCCACGACGTACGCCGCCAGCACGCACCCGACCTGCGCGGCCCGCTCGAGGCCGACTCCCCAGGCCAGCGCGCCGAGGAAGCCGGCGCGGAACGCGTCGCCGACGCCGGTCGGCTCGACCGCGGCGACGTTCCTCGCGGCGGGCAGCTCGATCGGGTCCTCGCCCCGGCGCAGGATGCGGGCGCCGTCCTTGCCGAGTGTGGTGACCTGGATGCCGACCCGGCCGAGCACCTCGTCGGCCGACCAGCCGGTCTTCTGGGCGATCATCGCGGACTCGTACTCGTTGGAGAACAGGATCGCCGCGCCGTCGATCAGCGTGCGGATCAGCGCGCCGTCGCCGAACGCGAGCTGCTGGCTCGGGTCGGCGATGAACGGGTAGCCGCGCTGCCGGCACTCGTCGGTGTGGCGCAGCATGCCGTCGGGGTCGTCGGCGCCGATCAGGACGTAGTCCGGCTCCCCCACGCGGGCCACGATCGGGCCGAGCTCGATCAGCCGCGCCTCGCTCATCGCGCCCGGGTAGAACGACGCGATCTGGGCGCCGGTCGGGTCCGTGGTGCAGACGAAGCGCGCGGTGTGCCGGGTCTCGGAGATGCGCACGTGGGAGCAGTCGACGCCGTGCCGCTCGAGCCAGGAGCGGTAGTCGGCGAAGTCCTCGCCGGCCGCGCCGACCAGCACCGGGCGCAGGCCCAGCTGGCCGAGCCCGAAGCACATGTTGGCGGCCACGCCGCCGCGGCGGATCTCGAGGTCGTCCACGAGGAAGGAGACCGAGAGCTTGTCGAGCTGCTCGACCACGAGCGAGTCGGCGAACTTGCCGCCGAAGCCCATCAGGTGGTCGGTGGCGATGGAGCCGGCGATCAGCAGGGGCACGGGAGCAGAGACTACCGAGCGATACCGCGGACATACCCATCGGTAGGCCGTAGCGTCGGTGCCATGACCGCCCCGCGCCTGGCCTACGACGACCTCTCGACCCCGGCCGAGATGGGCACCGACGCCCTCGCCACGCTCACCGCGCTCGGCTGGGTGCCGTCGACCTACGTCCCCCGCGAGGCCACCAAGCGGGGCGAGGTCGAGATCCCCGAGGCCGCCGCCCGGCTGGCCCGCGCCATCTACGGCGACGCCTGACCCCGCAGGCCCCGCTGGTCGAGCTTGTCGAGACCCCCGTCGCCCTTTTCAGGATCGAGAAGGCCGAGACCCGCGCGGAGTCGTCGCGCGGAGACAGCACAGGAGTGCGACGATCCCGGTCAGGAGAAGCAGGAGCCAGCGGACTCGCGAGCCGGCGAAGCCGGGGTCGGCAGGGTTGACGTAGAGAGCGATCGGATCGGGGAGGAACCCGATCGCGATCAGACCGATCAGCATGGCCGGCGCAGCGATCGAGGCGCCTGAGCCGTCGGGACTGTGGTTGACCCGCCACCAGGCTGCGGTCCAGGTCCACGCCAGCACGGCGTACGGCTCGATGAACAGGCCCGTGGCGGCATAGCCGCCTGCGGCGAGGACCAGGTGTGGTGCCGCCACCAGTTGGACGACCCACGCGGGCGTGAGGACGACGGTGCTCATCGCCATCCTGACGAGGGCGACCCGCGCGGCGGAGATCGGCAGCACCCGGGTGCTGGCGATCGCCCGGTCCTCCAGGACGAGCGCGGTGCCGCCGAGGGTCACCGCCATCGACAGGTGCAGGAGCAACGTCACGTCGATGAAGTCGAACCGGACTCCAACGGCCAGAGGAACGACGATGACGGCGAGGCCAAGCATGGCGCTGACCGCCGCCGGGACGAGGCGGCTCGCGCGGGCGATGCTGACCAGGAGGTCAGCCTGCGGAGCCGGCACCGGCGCACAATCCGATCTCCTCCGAGAGTCGAGGTCCGGCGCTCACCCCGAGGATCTCGGCGGCCCGGTCGACGTCGGTCGCAGGGTCGGTCAGCCTCGCCCAGTTGTCGAGGATCTGCCTGGTCACCGCAGGCTGATCCCGGTCGAGCAGACCCTGCAGCACGGTCGTCTCCCGGTATCCCGCGATCAGGTCGACCGCGGACTCCGCAACCGATGCCTGCACGAGGTCGCCGCGCGCGAGCACGGCGCTCACCGCGGCGCGCCCCGCCGCCTGGGTGCCGGCCGCCAGCCACAGCGTGACGACGCCCGGCCCGCCGCACAGCTCGACCCCGCCGCCCTTCCCGTCCGCAGGCTTCGCGCTGGTGCCGTAGGCCAGCCGGTAGCCGAACCCGAGGGCGAACGCGAGGACCTGGGTCTGGGCGAAGGAGTCGTCATCGACTCCCGCCCACCGGGTCGAGACAGCAACCGCGCCGGGCGTCCCGGCGGCGGCGTCGTCCTGGCTCCATGCCTCGGGGATCAGGTAGCCGAAGCCGTTGCTCCCCCGTGCCGGCAGGCGCTGACGGACGTAGATGGGCCCCGCGGCCACCGCCGCTGGAACCGCCGCCAGCTGTGCCTGCGCGATGGAGCTCCAGGCGCCGATCCGACTGGTGAAGTCGGGGAACGCGCAATAGGTGACCGGCTCCCGCGTACGACACGTCTGCACCCGCGCGGGATGCTCGAAGACCTCGTTCCATCGTCGAGTCCCCATGAGCGGAGCCGCACCCAGTTGCGCGATGCCTGCCACCACCGCGAGGACCGCTGCGACCGCCGAGCCTGCGAGCACCAGCGGTCGGGACAGCCCGTTGACTCCCAGCGTGACGAGCACCAGCAGCAGGCACAGAGCCAGTAGCCAGGCGACGTGCCACCCCGCGGGGCGTTGCGCCACCATGGCCGGCACCGCCGGCACCTCGAAGGTGTTCTCGAAGGCGGCCAGGGTCAGCCATCGCCATGCCCTGCCCGTTCCGATCACGCCGGCGAACGTCGCCACCCCGACCACCACGAAGACCGAGACACCGGCCGAGATGCTGCGTCCGACATGGGCGGCGGACGCGCCCAACACGCCCGCAAGGAGCACGTAGGCCGGAGCCGTGGCCGCCTCTGCCGGCAGCACCGAGCCTGCGGCTCCGGTGCCGGCAGCCTGGACGGACAGGTCGACGATCACGAGGACCGCTGTCGCCACCGCGAGCGCGGCAACGGCGACCATCTGGGCGGCGCTCTGCTGCCACCGCGGCATCGGCTGGACGAGCTCGGCCTCCGTCGTCTCGAACCGGTACCGGCGTACGGCGGTCAGATGAGCGGAGAAGAACGCACCGGCCGCGACGATCAGCAACGGCATCTGGATCTGCCACGAGGCGTTCGACAGGGTCGCGTACGCCGGCGGGCCACCCCGCGAGACCAGGCCGACCAGCCAGGGCACGGTCACGGCCGCAACCGCGAGCGCGAACGCGGGATGCAGCAACATGCGCCGGGCCTCGGCCCGGGCGAGGGCCCACATCGCGCCGCGCGAGCCGGTCATCGCTCCCTCCCGAGATCCCCGGCCACGACCAGGTAGCCGTCGTCCAGGGTCGGGGAGTCCAACTGGGCGCCGGCAGGAGGCGCTCCGACGTTGCGGACCATGCCGTCGCTGGTGGTCCACGCGGCCAGCGCGTTCTCGTCGCGGCTGTCGCTGAGCCACACGCGCCCACGAGCCCGCTCGGTCAGCATCCGGGGGGTGTCGTCGAAGCGGACGGTTCCGTCTCGCAGGACCAGAACCCGATGGCACAGGGCCGCGATGTCGTCGGTCTGGTGGGTCGACAAGATGACGATCCGGTTCGTGCCGAGCCCGGCGATGGTCTCGCGGAACCGGGCCCGCTGCTCCGGGTCGAGGCCCACGGTGGGCTCGTCGAGGATGAGAAGGGCGGGGTCGCCGAGGATCGCACAGGCGAGGGCGACGCGTTGCCGCATGCCGCCGGAGAGCTCACGAATCCGTGATGACGCCCGCGCCTCCAGGCCGACGATGTCGAGGGCCCGGCCGACCTCGCGGGCACGCTCCTGACGGCCGGTGATCTCCTTGAGCAGGGCGAAGTGGTCGACGAAGTCCTCGACTCGGAAGGACGGGTAGAGCCCGGGGCTCTGCGGCAGGTAGCCGATCCGGCGGCGCGCGGCTCGGTGGTCGCCGGGCTTGCACAGGTCGAGCCCGAAGGCGCCGACCGTACCGCTGGAGGGCGCCTGCGCCGTGGCCAGGACCCGCAGGAGAGTGGACTTCCCGGCGCCGTTGGGTCCCAGGAGTCCGCTGATGCCCTCGCCCAGGTCGAAGCCGACGCCGGCCAGGGCCTCGATCTTCCCGTACCTCACCCCGACGTCGCTCACGCGCACGCCAGCAGAGGTCGTCTCGGTCATCGTTCGCCTCCCAGCGAGTCGGGGCAGCCGTCATCTGGTAGTTGTCCGGCATCTCGTCGGACGGGACACCCGACCCGGTGCCGGCACGAACTTGCCGCGGCTGTCCAGCAACGCCCCATGCCGGACAACCACCCGGCATGGAGTCGATCCGCGCAATCACGATCCCTCCTGACCACGCTGCCCCGACTGACCACGCTGCCCCGACCCGCACTGGCATCCTCGAGGTCTACGCGTCGAGAGGACCGGGCGGGGTGGACGACCGCGAGTTCGAGAAGGTGTTCTGGGTGATCCAACCCCAGCTCATGCGGTATGCCCAGACACGACTCGACGTCGCCGCTGCCGAGGACGCCGTGTCCGGCACGTTCGTCTCGCTGCTGAGGAAGAAGCTCCCCTACCCGACCAGCGAGGGCGAAGAGCGACAGCTTCGGGCCCTGGCCTACGAGGTGCTCGCCGGACACGTCCGCAACGAGTACCGGTCTCGGCAGCGACGCCACGCGCTCCTGGATCGCATCGGGCGGCTCGGCCACGGACGCGAGTCGACCCACGACACCACCCTCGAGATCGTCGGGCGGGACACGGTCGACCACTGGCTGGGGCAGCTGTCGGTCGAGGACCGCCAGGTGATCCTGTTGTACAACGCCGGCCTCGACATCGCCGAGACTGCCCGGGTTCTCGGGTGCACGCCGGCAGCAGCGGCGAAGCGACGCACCCGCGCCCGCAACCGCCTCCGGATCATCGTCGACAAGGAGAGGGGAACGACGTGAGCAGTCCTCACCACGACGACCCCGAGCTACGCGCGCTCCTGGACTCCATCGGCATCCGCGCGGACGACCGCACGCCCCCCGATCTCACCGCCGAGGAGTACGAGCGTGCCGAGCGCATGCTCGCCGGCGTTCTCGGCCGCGGCCACCACCCCGAGGGTCGGATCACGGCACCGATCGCTCCGCGGCGATGGTGGCAGGGCCGCCATCGGGGTCTCAGCCTCACGGTCGCGACAGGAATCTGCCTGATCCTCGGAGTCCTGGCCGTCGCGACCCAGCCGTGGGCAGGCGCGCCGCCCGCCGGCGCACAGACGCCGGCCATGCTCCGGTTCGCCGGCATCGAGGCGGGACGGATCGAGCCGGCCGGAGAGCCGGCCGGCGCTCTGCTGCACCAGATCGCGGCCCGAGCCGCGGTCCTGCCGGAGCCGGCAGAGCTCCCGGTGCAGTACGTCGAGCTCGATGGCTGGTGGGCGTCCTCGGCACCCGCGCAGGACGGCCGGAGGGCGCGCACCGTGCTGGTGCCCACCCTGAGTCGCGCCTACCTGCTTCCCGGTGGCGATCGACGATCCATCGAGGTGCGCGGCGACCCGCTCGACTCCGAGGGACGTCCATCCACGGTCGAGCCCTCCTGGGACGCGGCGCCGACCATCAGCGACACGATCACCGCTCTCGACCGCGACCAGGGTCTCGACTATCTCCAGAGGCTCCCGGCCGACCCCGGCCGCCTGAGCAGGTTCCTGGTCCCCGACGACGTCTGCGTCGAGACCCGCGGAGGCTGCCTGCTCAGCACCGTCAGCGCCCTGTTCGAGAAGTACGTCGTCCCTCCGCAGATCGCCGCACGCCTCTGGAGCGTGCTGGCGGCGGAACCGACCATCACCTCCCTCGGCATGACAACAGACCGCCTCGGTCGAGAAGCGGTTGCCCTGACCGCGCCCTCGATGAGCCCGGGTCAGCAGCTGCTGGTCCTGGCCGACCCTGACAGCGGCCGCTACCTGGGCTCCGAGACGATCCTCGTCGCACCAGACCCGGCCTGGGGATTCGACCCGCCTGCCGTCCTCTCCTTCACCGCGCTGGTGACCGCGGAGAGGATCGCCGCGTCAGACGTTCCCGACGACTCCACGGCAACGCGATACTGAGACGGCTGATCGGAGCCGCTATGGGCGATCAGCTGCCTTGGCCGTTCTTGGACCTCGTGTTGCCCGGGAGCCAGACTGCATGATCTCAAGTCACCGGTCGGGATCGCGGCCAACACGCCCCGGACGCCGCTCACTCCTGGGCTGAGCGACCAGGCGCGGGGGTTACGTCCGAGCGCCGATCGGTCCACTGCCGACGACCGAGCCGGTAGCGACCGCTTCGCGCTGATCCGACTCGACGACGTCTTAACGTTACTCCGCGACCAACTGAGCGACCTGAACGTAATCGTGCGGATCATATCGTCGCTATGGAATGCGGGACTACGCTGGAGTGCAGGTCTCGGTGAGTGCATCGGATGGCGCAGTGCTGATTCGTCCCGCCCTTGTACTTGCATGTGCGGCGGTTGGCGCTTGGGTCCTTCGCAAACTCGTCATCCAAGCCACAGTTGAGGGAGAAAGCATGCAACCGACCCTTCATTCCGGCGACCGTGTCTTCGGGACGCCAATGTGCCGACCGGCACCTGGGAACATTGTCCTGCTTCGGAATACGTGGAGCCGGGGCCCTCAACTACTCGTCAAGCGAGTCGAATCCGTCACATCAAATGACGCGCTCGTGGTTTCTGGAGACAACGCGGGATCGTTGGGCTCAGACCGACTTGGCGCGATCCCACGGAGTCATGTTCGTGGGACCGTCTTCGCCGCGGTCGTGCGAGACAACAATGGGAGTTCTTCTTGGGCTCTCATATCCCGAAGAACCCCTGTCTGGCGAGACTCAGTCCTGTGAGGTGGGCTGGCTTGGGCGTGCTTGGCGGCCTCGCGCGTTCTGTGACATTGTCTCTGCGCACGGTGCGGTATCGCCCGGGGCGCGCTGTGGCCCTCTTCCTCGCTGTGTTGATCGCGGCGTCGGGATTCACGGTCCTCACGGCTTCGTCGCGGGCCAGCCGTCTCGACGTCCTCGGGACAGTCAACGCTAAGGGGCAGCTGAACTACGACATCCTGGTTCGCCCCGACGGCGCACGGACAGAGGTGGAACAGGATGAGTCGCTGATTCAGGGGGGTTATCTTTCGGGAATCGCCGGCGGGATTTCGATGAGCCAGTGGCGACAGGTTGAGCAGGTCCCGGGCATCGTGGTGGCAGCCCCGATCGCGATGTTGGGCTACGTCGTGCCCACCGTCGACGTGCCAGTCCCACTTGGCCGCGCCGCTTCAGCCCTGATCCACCGACTGTGAACGTGTGGTGCTGACTTCAGCGGTCACGAGCCGGGTTGATGGTG
>NZ_BAAGRO010000009.1:0-184129 GCF_054782915.1 Nocardioides hungaricus
GGTACTAATAGGCCGAGGGCTTGTCCCACAAACCCTCAACCAAAACAACAACACACCCCGCGTCCACTACACCCGTTGACCAACACCCGTTGACCAACACTGTTGACCAACCAAATACCTGGTCGAAGGACTGCGTGATGAATCCGCAAACCCCTTTCGACCACCAGAGTTACGGCGGCCATAGCGAAAGGGAAACACCCGGACCCATCCCGAACCCGGAAGTTAAGCCTTTCAGCGCCGATGGTACTGCAACCGAGAGGATGTGGGAGAGCAGGACGCCGCCGAACAAACATTCCGTCGTAGGGGCCACCACCCGGTGGCCCCTACGATGCATTTGGGCCCGTTCATCTGCCCCACGATCAGAGGAGATCACCATCATGGCCGACCAGCGTCGTCCCCAGCGCCCGACCGGCAAGGGCCTGACCGGGAGAGGCAAGGCGCCCGCGCGCGGAGGGAAGCCGGGTCAGGACGGCGGTCGCGGCAAGGCTCCGGCTGGCAAGCGGCCGGCTCGCAAGGGCGACTGGCGCAAGCCGGTCGAGAAGCAGGCGACCAGGACCGCGGAACAGGCGGTCTACGACGGTCCGCCGCTGTCTGAGGAGATCACCGGCCGCGAGCTCGACCGCGCCGTGTCCGCCCAGCTCAAGGGTCTGCCGGAGAAGCTGGCCGCCCGCGTCGCGCGCCACCTGGCGGCCGCCGGGCTGATGATCGACAGCGACCCGGAGACCGCCTACCAGCACACGCTCGCCGCCCGCGCCCGGGCGCCGCGGCTGGCGGTGGTGCGCGAGGCGGCCGGCGAGGCGGCGTACGCCGCCGGCCACTACGCCGAGGCGCTCGCCGAGCTGCGTGCGGCGAAGCGGATGAACGGCGCGACGGCGTACCTGCCGATCATGGCCGACTGCCACCGCGCGCTGGGCAAGCCGCAGGAGGCGCTCAAGCTCGCGAAGAGCCCGTCCGTGGTGAACTTCGCTCCGGAGGCGAAGGCCGAGATGACGATCGTCGAAGCCGGCGCCCGCCGGGACCTGGGACAGCTGGACGCGGCGCTCCGCACGCTGGAGCTCGCGCCACTGACGTCGAAGAGCCGCGCGGCCTGGGTGATCCGGCTGCGCTACGCCTATGCCGACACGCTCGAGGCCGCGGGCCGCGAGCAGGACGCGCTCGCCTGGTTCCACCGCACCCACGCCATCGACAGCGAGCAATTGACCGACGCCGACGACCGGGCCACCGCGCTGGAGCGGCGGATCGGCTAGTACCGCCGGGGGTTCCCGACTACTGTCGGCGGTTACCACCCTCCCGCGAAGGAGGCTCTACGTGCTGCGTTTCTCGGGTGCCGGCGTGAGCGACGTCGGGCTGGTCCGGTCCGACAACGAGGACTCGGCGTTCGTCGGCCCCTACGTCGTGGTCGTCGCCGACGGCGTCGGGGGCGCGGCGGCCGGTGAGGTGGCCTCGGCGACGGCGGCGTTCGCCGTGGCCGCGACCGCGCTCGCCCGGTTCGGCGAGGCGCCCGAGGTGCTGCTGCACGCTGGCTCCGAGGCCGCTCGGGCGCAGGTGCAGCGCGGCGTCCAGGCCGACCTGACCCGGCTCGGGATGGCGACCACGCTCACCGCGCTGGTCTGCGACGGGGACCGGGTGGTCCTCGGACACGTCGGCGACTCCCGGGCCTACCTCTTCCGCGACGGGCGGCTGACCCAGCTCTCCCGCGACCACACCTACGTCCAGCGGCTGGTCGACAGCGGCCAGCTCGACGCGGTGTCGGCCTGGCGGCACCCGTGGCGCAACGTCGTCCTCCGCTCGATCGACGGCGATCCCGTCACCGAGGCCATCGACCTGGTGCCGGTCCGGGTGGTGCCGGGCGACCGGCTGCTGCTGTGCAGCGACGGGCTCACCGACCTGGTGCCCGACCGGGTGATCGCGGTGCTGCTGGCGACCGCCGATCCGCAGTCGGCGGCCGCGGTGCTGGTGCAGGCGGCCCTAGCCGCCGGCGGCAAGGACAACGTCACCTGCGTGGTGGTCGACGTGGTGGACGGTCCGCTGGTGGTCGGCGACGGCCAGCTGCTCGGCGCGCTCTTCGATCCCGCCAACATCGTGGATCCCGGCGAGCTCCGGGTCGGCTGACGAGGGAGGATCCACGCGATGAGCAACGTCCGGCGCCCTGCGCTCGAGGGCACCGTCGCCGTTCGCGGGGAGCGGCGGATGAGCTTCGCCGAGTACGGCCCGCGCAGCGGACCGGCGATCGTGTGGATGCACGGCACCCCCGGTGCCCGCCGCCAGATCCCGCTCGAGGTGCGCGAGTACGCCGACCGGCAGGGTGTCCGGATCGTCGGCCTGGACCGTCCCGGCATCGGCTCGTCCACGCCGTACCTCTATCCCGACGTCGCCGACTGGACCGGTGACCTGGAGCTGGTGCTCGACACCCTCGCGATCGACACGGTCCGGCTGGTCGGCCTGTCCGGCGGCGGCCCCTACGCGCTGGCCGCGGGCGCCGCCCTCCCGGACCGGGTGCACGGCGTCGGCGTCCTCGGCGGCGTCGCGCCGACCCGTGGCGAGGACGCGGCCGACGGCGGGGTCATCCGGCTCGCGGTCGCGCTCGCGCCGTTCCTCGTCGCCGCCCGGGTCCCGCTCGGGATCGCGCTCACCCAGGGCATCCGGCTGGTGCGGCCGCTGGCCGGCCCGGCGCTCGACCTGTACGCCGCCGTGCAGCCGCCGGGGGACAAGAACCTGCTCTCGCGGCCGGAGTTCAAGGCGATGTTCCTCGACGACCTGCTCAACGGCAGCCGGTTCCAGACCTCGGCGCCGATCAACGACCTGGTCCTGTTCACGAGGGCCTGGGGCTTCGAGCTGGCCGACGTCGGGGTGCCGGTGCGCTGGTGGCACGGGGACGCCGACCACATCGTGCCGTTGGCGCACGGCCGGCACGTCGTGGACCGGCTGCCGGACGCGACCCTGGCGGTCATCGACGGCGAGAGCCACCTCGGCGGCCTCGGCATCGCCCGGGACGTCATCGAGACGGTGATGGACCTCGGTCCGCGGCGCGCCGCCGCCGTACCGCGCTGACCACTGGTGTTCAGGCGCCTCATGCGCCACAATGATCGCGACAACTCCATGAACCACACCGCTGTCACTTCGACTCCTTTGCTCCGAGAGCCCGCTGGGGAAGGCGTAGCTCGCGCCGGAGACGAAGGAGACCACGGTGACCGCACGCACTGCCACCCGCACCGCGACGAGGGGCGTCCTGTACGTCCACTCGGCGCCGTCCGCGCTGTGCCCACACATCGAGTGGGCCGCCAGCGGTGTCCTCGGCGTACCCGTGAGCCTGGACTGGACCCCCCAGCCGGCCCAGCCGGGCGCCTACCGCGCGGAGCTGTCCTGGGCCGGCGACGTCGGCGCCTCCGCGGCGATCGCCTCCGCCCTGCGCGGCTGGAACCACCTGCGCTTCGAGGTGACCGAGGAGCCGACCGCCGGCTCCGAGGGCGCCCGGTACTCCTACACTCCCGAGCTCGGCGTCTTCCACGCCGTGACCGGCCTGCACGGCGACCTGATGATCCCCGAGGACCGGCTCAAGGCCGCGGTCGTCAAGGCCGCGCTCGGCGACACCACGCTGCTGGTCGAGATCGACAAGCTGCTCGGCAAGCCCTGGGACGACGAGCTGGAGACGTTCCGCCACGCCGGCGACGGCGCCCCCGTGCGCTGGCTCCACCAGGTCGTCTGACCTGCTCGACTCGGCGCATCTTGCCCATCCAGGAGGCGCGAGTCGGCGCGTCTTGCCCATCCAGGAGGCGCGAGTCGGCGCGTCTTGCCCGCGCTCTGGGCAAGTTGCGCCGACTCGGCGGGTTGGAGCGGGCAAGACGCGCCGACTCGGCGGGGTCTGAGCGTCAGGGGCGGCGGAGCCGGAAGTGCGACGGCTTGAGCCAGGCCTGGTGCTCGCCGGAGTCGGTGTACCACATCAGCTTGGCGCGGATCGTGAACCTGCCGGGGACCGTGTTGTAGCGGCAGAACCGGAAGTCGGCTCGCTGGCGCTTGCGGTCGGGGCCGGCGAGGTAGGCACCCGAGGCGATCGTCTCGCCACGGCGGTCGACGAGGAACGTCTCCAGCGTCCAGTCGTCGGTGCGGATCTCGAGCCGGTAGCGGTAGGGGTAGTCGTGACAGCCCATCCGCAGCACGCCGTCGCGAGCGCTCGTGCCGCCCAGGTCGCGACGCTCCCGCTCGCGCGGGCCCCCGTCGGCCTGCCCCGGCACCGGATCGGCGGGCGGGCCGGCCGCCGCGGGAGCCGCCGTCAGCAGGCCGCCGGCGATCGCGGCGCTCGCGAGCAGCACTGTGACGTGCGTCATACCGGTCCAACGGGCCACCCCGCGACCGTGTTACGCCCTAGAGCGGGATGTTGCCGTGGGCGCCGCGGCGCACGCCGACGCTCTGGACCGCGTCCTCGATGGCCCGGGCGATCGCGCCGCGGGTGGCGTCGGGCGCGACGATCTCGTCGACCACGCCGATCTCGACGGCCTTGTCCACGCCGCCGGCGATCCGCTCGTGCTCCGCGGCGAGCTCGGCCTCGACCTGCGGGCGGATGTCCGGGGCGACCTCCGCCAGGCGCCGGCGGTGGAGGATCCGGATCGCGGCGACCGCGCCCATGACCGCGATCTCCGCGCCCGGCCAGGCGAAGACCTTGGTGGCGCCGAGCGAGCGGGAGTTCATCGCGATGTAGGCACCGCCGTACGTCTTGCGGGTGACCAGCGTGACGCGGGGGACCACGCACTCGCCGAACGCGTGCAGCAGCTTGGCGCCGCGGCGGACCACGCCGTCCCACTCCTGGCCGACGCCGGGCAGGTAGCCGGGGACGTCGACCACGACGACCAGGGGTACGCCGAAGGCGTCGCACATGCGCACGAAGCGGGACGCCTTCTCCGCGGAGAGGGAGTCCAGGCAGCCGCCGAGGCGCAGGGGGTTGTTGGCGATCACGCCGACCGTGCGGCCGCCGAGGCGGCCCAGCGCGGTGACGATGTTGGGCGCCCAGCGGGCGTGCAACTCCTGGGCGGTGCCCTCGTCGAGGATGGACTCGACCAGCGGGTGCACGTCGTACGCGCGCTTCTTGGACTCCGGCAGCAGGGCCGCGAGGTCGCGGTCCTCGACGGCGTCGACGTCCATGCTGCCCTGCGCGCCGAGCAGCGCCGCGACGCCGCGGGCGCGGTCGAGGGCCTCGCGCTCGGACTCGGCGAGGATGTGCACGACGCCGGAGCGGCGGCCGTGCGGCTCGGGTCCGCCGAGGCGGAGCATGTCGACGTCCTCGCCGGTGACCGAGCGGACGACGTCCGGGCCGGTCACGAAGATCCGGCCCTCGGGACCGAGGACGACGACGTCGGTCAGCGCCGGGCCGTACGCCGCCCCGCCGGCCGCCGGGCCGAGCACGACCGAGATCTGGGGGATCCTGCCGGAGGCCTGCGTCATCGCCTGGAAGATCCGGCCGACCGCGTGCAGTGAGAGCACGCCCTCGGCGAGGCGGGCGCCGCCGGAGTGCCAGAGCCCGATGATCGGGACCCGGTCGGTCATCGCGCGGTGGTAGGCGTCCACGACGACCCGGCAGCCCAGGTCGCCCATCGCGCCGCCCATCACGGTGGCGTCGGAGCAGAACGCCACCACGCGGGTGCCGTCGACGGTGCCGATCGCGGCGAGCATGCCGGAGTCGTCGTCGGGGGTGATCGGCTCGAGGCTGCCCTCGTCGAGGAGTGCGGCGAGCCGGTGCACCGGGTTGCGCGGGTCCTCCTCGCGGGGGGGCCTGGCCGGTTTGGTGGCGGTGGCTGTCACAGTAGACCGTGTCCTTCCGGGGTCCCCGCGAAGTTGTTCACGGAGGAGCGAAGCGGGGGAGTGGAGAACTTCGTGGGGTGGTTCAGACGCTGCCGAACGCGACGGCGACGTTGGCGCCGCCGAACCCGAAGGAGTTGTTGAGCGCCGCGATGTCGCCGAGCGGGAGGTCGCGGGCCTTGGTGGCGATGTCGAGTTCGACCTGCGGGTCCTGGTCGTCCAGGTTGATCGTCGGCGGGGCGGTGCGGTGGTGCAGCGCGAGGACGGTCGCGATGGCCTCGAGCGCGCCGGCGCCGCCGAGCAGATGGCCGGTCATCGACTTGGTGCTGGTGACGACGACCTCGGTCGCGTGCGCGCCGAGGGTCGCGTGCAGCATCAGGCCCTCGGCGATGTCGCCCTGGGGGGTCGAGGTCGCGTGGGCGTTGACGTGGGCGATGTCGCCCGGGCTGAGGTCCGACTCGGCCAGCGCCCGGAGGATCGCGCGAGAGCCGCCGCGGCCCTCGGGATCGGGCTGGGCGATGTCGTGGGAGTCGGCGGTGATGCCGGCGCCGAGGACGGTCGCGTAGATCCTGGCGCCGCGCGCCCGCGCGTGCTCCTCGGACTCGAGGACGAGCACGCCGGAGCCCTCGCCGAGGACGAAGCCGTCGCGGGCGACGTCCCACGGCCGGGAGACCGCGGTGGGGTCGCCGCCGTCGGGACCGCTGGCGGTCTTCGACAGCGCCATCATGTTGGCGAACGCGGCCATCGGCAGCGGGTGGATCGCCGCCTCGGTGCCGCCGGCGACCACGACGTCGGCGCGGCCGAGCCGGATCTGGTCGACGGCCAGGGCGATCGCCTCGTTGCCGGACGCGCACGCCGAGACCGGCGTGTTGACCGCCGCGCGCGCTCCGACGTACAGGCTGATCTGCGCCGCGGGCGCGTTGGGCATCAGCATCGGCACGGCGAGGGGGGAGACCCGGCGCGGTCCCTTCTCCCGCAGCGCGTCGTAGTTGTCCAGGAGCGTGGTCACCCCGCCGATGCCGGAGGCCATGGCGACGCCCAGCCGGTCGCTGTCCAGCTCCGCGTCCGCCAGGCCGGCGTCGGCCCAGGCCTCCCTCGCGGCCACCATCGCGAACTGCGAGCTGCGGTCCAGGCGGCGGGCCTGGACCCGCTCCAGGACCTCGGTGGGCTCCACGGCGATGCGGCCGGCGATCTTGACCGGCATCTCCGCGGCCCAGTCGTCGGTCAGGAACCGGACGCCGGAGCGTCCGCCGACCAGGGCGTCCCAGGTGGTGGGAACGTCACCGCCGACGGGAGAGGTGGTCCCGAGGCCGGTGACGACGACTCGCGTGGAAGACATGCTGCTCCTAGTGTCTCGACGGGCTCGACAGCCGAGCCCCTCAGAGGGTCAGGCCTGGGCCCGCTCGATGAAGGCGACGGCGTCGCCGACGGTCTTGAGGTTCTTGACCTCGTCGTCGGGGATGGAGACGCCGAACTTCTCCTCCGCGGCGACGACGACCTCGACCATGGACAGCGAGTCCACGTCCAGGTCGTCGACGAAGGACTTGTCGAGCTGGACGTCGTCGGCGTCGATGCCGGCGACCTCGTTGACGATGTCGGCGAGGTCGGCGCGGATCTCTTCGGTCGTGGCCATGCTGGTGTTCCCTTTCGGTTTGGTGTGGCTCGGTTGGTGTGGTGGAGCTCGGGTGCTGCTTCAGGGGACGGTGACGACCTGCGCGGCGTACGCGAGGCCGGCGCCGAAGGCGATCAGGAGGGCCGTGTCGCCGCTGCGCGCGTCGCCCTCCTCGATCATCCGGTCCAAGGCGAGCGGGATGGACGCCGCCGAGGTGTTGCCCTGCTCGGCGATGTCGCGGGCGATCTTGACCCGCTCGGGGAGCTTCATCGAGCGCGCCATGGCGTCGGTGATGCGCATGTTGGCCTGGTGGGGCACGAACAGGTCGAGCTCGTCGATCGAGATCCCGGCGCGGTCGAGGGCCTGCTGCCCGATCTTCGCCATCGCGAACGACGCCCAGCGGAAGACCGCGTTGCCCTGCATGACCAGGTGCGGCATGACGGGTCTCTCCGACGCGATGACATCGCGCCAGTCCTCCTTCTGCCGGATCAGGTCGAACTGCTCGCCGTCCGATCCCCACACCACCGGGCCGATGCCCGGGGTGTCGCTGGGTCCGACGACGGCTGCGCCCGCGCCGTCGGCGAAGATGAACGCGGTGCCGCGGTCGCCGACGTCGGTGAGGTCGGAGAGCCGCTCGACGCCGATCACCAGCGCGTGGCCGACGCTGCCGCCGCGGACCAGGTCGGCCGCCAGCGCAACGCCGTGGCAGAAGCCGGCGCAGGCGGCGGAGATGTCGAACGCCGCGGCCTGGTCGGTGCCGAGCTCGTGGGCGATCGCGGTGGCGACGGCGGGGGTCTGGAACATGTGGGTGACGGTCGCGACGATCACGCAGTCGATCTGCCGGGCGTCGACGCCGGCGCGCTCGAGCGCCTGCCGGGACGCGCCGACCGCCATCGACTGCACGGTCTCCTCGGGCGTCGCCCAGCGGCGCTGCCTGATGCCGGAGCGCTGTTGGATCCACTCGTCGCTGGAGTCGATCGCCTCGATGACGTCGGCGTTCGGGATCACCCGCGAGGGCCGGTAGGCGCCGATGCCGAGGATCGCGGCGTGTCGCGCGCCCTCCGACTGCAGGAGCGGGGCCATCACAGTCCTCCCTCGGGGTGCAGGCGCAGCAGCGGCTGGCCGGGCGAGACCAGGTCGCCGTCCTCGACCAGCCACTCGACGACCTGGCCGCCGTGCGGGGCGGTCACCGCGGTGCGGTCGCGCAGGCTGGCGACCTCGCCGATCGGCGTACCGGCGGGAAGGACGTCGAGGTCGGCGGCCTCCGCGGAGCGGTGGAAGGTGCCCTTGAGCGGCGAGACGACCATCCGCCAGGTCGGCGTGGTGTCGATGCCGGACGCCTCGCCGTGCTTGGCGCAGAACGCGCGGGCGTCGTCGAGCTGGTCCGGCGTCTTCAGCGCGAACGTCTCGACGCCCTTCAGTGCGCGTCTGGCGATGCCGGTCAGGGTGCCCGCCGGCGGCATCTCGAGGATGCCGGTGACGCCGAGGTCCTCCATGGTCTCCATACAGAGGTCCCAGCGCACCGGGCTGGCGATCTGGCCGACGATCCGGGCGAGCACGTCGCGCCCGTCGTGGACGACCTTGCCGTCCCGGTTGGAGATGACGCGGGTGCGCGGGTCGTGGACCGAGACCGAGCGAGCGAGCGCGGCGAGGTGGCCGACGGCCGGCTCCATGTGATGGGTGTGGAAGGCGCCGGCGACGCTCAGCGGCATCAGGCGGGCCTTGGCCGGCGGGTCCTCGGCGAACGCGGCGAGCTGCTCGGTGGTGCCGGCGGCCACGATCTGGCCGGGGCCGTTGTCGTTCGCGGGGGTCAGGCCGTGCTTGTCGAGGACGGCGAGGATCTCCTCGCGGTCGCCGCCGAGGACGGCGGTCATGCCGGTGGGCGTGGCCGCGGCCGCCTCGGCCATCGCGTTGCCGCGCTCGCGGACCAGCACCATCGCCTGCTCGGCGGTGATCACCCGGGCGCCGGTGGCGGCCGCGATCTCGCCGACGCTGTGGCCGGCGACCGCCCCGATCTGGTCGAAGACGTCGGCCGGATGGGGGAACACCTCGAGCGCGGCGACCAGGCCGGTCGCGACCAGCAGCGGCTGGGCGATCCGGGTGTCGCGGATGGTCTCGGCGTCGGCCTCGGTGCCGTAGTGGGCCAGGTCGACGCCGGCGACGGTGGAGAGCCAGTCGAAGCGGGCCGCGAAGCGCGGGTCCTCGAGCCAGGGCTGGAGGAAGCCGGGGGTCTGGGCGCCTTGGCCGGGAGCGACGATCACGAGCACGGCCTCCACTCTGCCGGGCCACGGGGCCCGGCCTCGCCTCCGGCCCGCACGAAAACCGCCGACGGATCTTTGTAGGTTTCCTACAAGGAACGGCCGGACTGGCGGCCGAGCACGAGCGCGATCTCGAGGGTGAACCCGTCGCGCGCGTCGGTGGGGGAGAGCCCGGTCAGGTCGGCGGTCTGGCGCAGCCGGTAGCGCACCGTGTTCGCGTGCACGAACAGCGCCCGCGCGGACGCCTCGATCGACGAGCCGTGCTCGAAGTACGCCGAGAGCGTCTCGATCAGCGCGCCCCGGGCCTGCACCAGCGGGAGGTAGACCTCCTCGACCAGGTGCCGGCGGGCGTGGCCGTCCCCCGCGAGCGCCCGCTCGGGAAGCAGGTCGGCGCTACGGACCGGGCGCGGGGCCTGCGGCCAGCCCGGCGCAGCCCGGAGGGCGGCCAGCGCGGCGCGGGCAGAGACGTGGGCCTGGCCGAGGTCCTCGGCGACCGGGCCGACGATGAGCGGCCCCTCCCCGAACAGCGCCGACACGGCCTCGGCGGCCGCGTGCGGGTCGCCGACCCCGCCGAGCACCACGACGAGCCGGTCGCCCTGCACGGCGCACAGCGCGTCCATGCCGGCCGACCGAGCTGCCCGCCGTACCTCGTCGAAGGTGTCGGACTCGGTGCGGTCGGCGGGGACGCCGCCCAGCACCACGGCGACGTCGCCGCGGCCGGTCCAGCCCAGGGCGCTGGCCCGCGAGAGCAGCGCCTCGTCGCCCTCGGAGCGCAGGACGGCGTCCACGACGAGGGCCTCGAGGCGGGCGTCCCAGGCGCCGCGGACCTCGGCGGCGCGGGCGTAGACCGCGGCGGTCGCGAACGCGACCTCGCGGGCGTAGCGGAGGACGGCGGCCCGGACCTCGTCGGCGTCGGCGGGATCGAGCAGCTCCTCGACGTTCGACTCGACGACCTCGATCGAGAGCCGGACCAGGTCGACGGTCTGCTGGAGGTTGATGACGCCGGCCAGGGCCCGGGGCGCCACGCCGAAGACCGAGGCGACCATCTCGGTGCCGCCGGGGGCGTCCCGGTCGCCGGCGCGGCGGTACCAGTCGACGAACCCCCGGATGCCGGCCTGGACGATGACCCCGACCCAAGAGCGGTCCTCGGCGCTGAGGTCGCGGAACCAGGGCATGTCCTGCTCCATCCGCGCCATCGCGGCGGTGCTCAGCGCGCCGGTCGCCCGCTGGAGGGCGTCGGCGGCGCGCTGGTGGGAGCCTGGCGTCACACTCGAACGCTAGTGGAACGGTCCAACGCCGTAAAACCCGTGTAGATCAAGGGGATCCGCGTCTCGTGCGGGCGTCGGTCTGGTTGAATCGCGGTCTACGTCCGCATGGGGAGGGCAACGTGCCGTACGACGTCGAATTCGTCACGATCCACGGGCACCGCCGTGCGTTCGTGAAGGTGGGGAAGGGGCCGGCGCTCCTGCTGCTGCACGGCGTCGGCTGCGACCACACCTCCTGGGACGAGGTGATCGAGCCGCTCTCGCGGCGCCACACCGTGATCGCGCCGGACCTGCTCGGCCACGGGCAGTCCGACAAGCCGCGGGCCGACTACACGCTGGGCGGCTTCGCCAACGGCATGCGCGACCTGCTGACCGTCCTCGGCATCGACAAGGTGACCGTGATCGGGCACAGCTTCGGCGGCGGGGTGGCGATGCAGTTCGCCTACCAGTTCCCCGAGCGCACCGAGCGGCTGATGCTGGTGGCGTCCGGCGGCCTCGGTCCCGAGGTCTCGCCCGGCATCCGGATGATCAGCACGCCGGGCTTCGACCAGGTGATGGGTGTGCTGACGCTGCCGGGCCTGCGGCACGCGGGAGTGCTGGGCCTGCGGGCGCTGTCGGCCGCGCCGTGGAAGGTGACCCGCGACCTCGATGAGGTCGCCCGGATCTTCGACACGTTCAAGGACCGCAGGGCGCGGCAGGCGGTGCGGCACGTCGTGCGGGCTGTCGTCGACTGGCAGGGCCAGATCGTGACGATGGCCGACCGCGCCTACCTCACCGAGGAGATGCCGCTCTGGGTCGTCTGGGGCCGCGACGACACGGTGATCCCCGTCCGGCACGCCAGCAACGCCGCCGCCCTCGCGCCCCGGTCCCGCATCGAGGTGATCCCGGACGCCGGGCACTTCCCGCACAAGGACCACCCCGAGCGGTTCGCCGCGATCGTCTCGGACTTCGTCCGCTCGACCCGGCCGGCGTCGTACTCCCGTGCACGGTTCCGCGCGCTGCTCAAGACCGGCGCGGCGCCTGCGTCGTTGCGGGTGGTGTCTGGGTCGGCGTGAGGGCTGGCGGAATCCCCGGTCAGCCGGGGATCCCTGACGTTGTCAGGCGTTGCAACACCTGACAAGGGCAGGGACTCCCTGACAAGTCGGGTGGCGCCGCCCGATCTCGACACGCTCCGTCGGGTCCGCTGGCGCGGCCCGTCTACGCGTCGCCGCCCTCCTGCTGTACGCCGGCGACCGCGGTGGCATCGTCGATGCGGTACCTCGAGAACGCCTCCTCGACCTTGGCGCGGTCGATCCGGCCGGCGTCGGCGAGGGCCTGGAGGGCCTGCACGACCACCGACTGGGCGTCGATCTGGAAGAACCGGCGGGCGGCCGGGCGGGTGTCGGCGAAGCCGAACCCGTCGGCACCGAGGACCCGGTAGTCGGCCGGGACCCACCGCGCGATCTGGAGGGGTACGGCGCGCATGTAGTCGGACACCGCGACGACCGGGCCGTCGGCGCCGGCGAGCCGCTCGGCGACGTACGGCGTGCGCGGGGTCTCGCCCGGGTGGAGCAGGTTCCACTGCTCGGCCGCGGTCGCGTTGCGGGCGAGCTCGTTCCAGGACGTCACCGACCAGGTGTCGGCGCGCACGCCCCACTCCTCGGCGAGGATCCGCTGCGCCTCCTCGATCCACGGGAACCCGACACCGGACGCGAGCAGCTGGACCCGCGGGCCGTCACCCTGACCGGAGCCAGAGGGAGCCGTCGAGACCCGGTGCAGGCCCTTGAGGATGCCGTCGATGTCGATATCCTCCGGCTCGGCCGGCTGCGCGACCGGCTCGTTGTAGACGGTCAGGTAGAAGATCACGTCCTCGCCCTGCCCGTCGGGCCCGCCCTCGCCGTACATCCGCTCGAGCCCGGACCGCATGATGTGGCCGATCTCGTAGGCGAACGCCGGGTCGTAGTGCACGACCGCCGGGTTGGCCGCCGCGAGCAGCGGCGAGTGGCCGTCGGCGTGCTGGAGGCCCTCGCCGGTCAGCGTCGTGCGGCCGGCGGTCGCGCCGATCAGGAAGCCGCGGGCGAGCTGGTCGGCCATCGCCCAGATCGAGTCGCCGGTGCGCTGGAACCCGAACATCGAGTAGAAGATGTAGAACGGGATCATGTGCTCGCCGTGCGTGGAGTACGCCGAGCCCGCGGCCGTCGCCGACGCCATCGCGCCGGCCTCGGAGATGCCCTCGTGGAGCATCTGGCCCTGCGCCGACTCCTTGTAGGAGAGCAACAACTTGCGGTCGACCGACTCGTACTGCTGGCCGCCCGGGTTGTAGACCTTCGCGCTCGGGAACATCGAGTCCATGCCGAAGGTGCGGTACTCGTCCGGCGCGATCGGCACGATGCGCCGGCCGATCTCCGGGTCCTTCATCCAGTCCTTGAGCAGTCGGACGGCGGCCATCGTGGTGGCGATCTTGTGCTTGCCCCCGCCCTGCTTGAGCTCGGCGTACACCTCCTCGCCCGGGAGCTGGAGCGGCTTGGCCCGCAGCACCCGCCGGGGGATCGAGCCGCCGAGGGACTTGCGGCGCTCCATCATGTACTCGATCTCGGGGGCCTCCGGGCCCGGGTGGAAGAACGGCGCCGCGCCGGTCTCCTCGTAGGCCCGCTCGAGGTCGCGGTCGGAGATCGGCAGGTAGAGGCGGTCCCGGAACCGCTTGAGGTCGTCCTGGGTCAGCTTCTTCATCTGGTGCGTGGCGTTCTTGCCCTCCAGGGCGTCGATCGTCCAGCCCTTGATGGTCTTCGCCAGGATCACCGTCGGCTGGCCGACGTGCTTGGTGGCGGCGTCGAAGGCGGCGTACACCTTGCGGTAGTCGTGGCCGCCGCGCGGGAGCTTGCGGATCTGGTCGTCGGACATGTGCTCGACCATCGACCGCAGCCGCGGGTCGGTGCCGAAGAAGTGGTCGCGGATGTACTCGCCGGACTCGACGGAGTAGGTCTGGAAGGCGCCGTCGGGCGTGGTGTTCATCCGGTTGACCAGCACGCCGTCGACGTCGCGGGCCAGCAGCGGGTCCCACTCGCGGCCCCACACGACCTTGATCACGTTCCAGCCGGCGCCGCGGAAGTTGGCCTCCAGCTCCTGGATGATCTTGCCGTTGCCGGTGACCGGGCCGTCGAGCTGCTGGAGGTTGCAGTTGACGACCCACACCAGGTTGTCGAGCTCCTCGCGGGCCGCGATCCGGATCGCGCCGAGCGACTCGGGCTCGGCCATCTCGCCGTCGCCGAGGAACGCCCACACCCGCTGGTCGGCGGTGTCCCTGATGCCGCGGTTGGCCAGGTAGCGGTTGAACCGCGCCTGGTAGATCGAGTTGATGCCGGTCAGGCCCATGGAGACCGTCGGGAACTCCCAGAACTCCGGCATCAGCCGTGGGTGGGGGTACGACGAGAGGCCGGCGTGCCGCCCGTGCTGGACCTCCTGCCGGAACCGGGAGAGCTGCTGCTCGCTCAGCCGGCCCTCGAGGAAGGCGCGGGCGTAGATGCCGGGGGAGGCGTGGCCCTGGATGTAGACCTGGTCGCCGCCGCCGGCCCCCTTCTCGGGCGGAGCGTCCTTGCCGCGGAAGAAGTGGTTGAAGCCGACCTCGTAGAGGCTGGCCGAGGACTGGTACGTCGCGATGTGCCCGCCGACCTCGAGGCCCTTGCGGTTCGCGGAGGACACCATCACGGCGGCGTTCCAGCGGATGAACGCCCGGATCCGGCGCTCGGCCTCCTCGTCGCCGGGGAACCACGGCTCGCGCTCGGGCGGGATCGTGTTGATGTAGTCGGTGCTGCGCAGGGCGGGCACGCCGACCTGCATCTCACGGGCCCGCTCGAGCAGGCGGAGCATCACGTATCGAGCCCGCTCGCGGCCGCGCTCGTCGACCAGGGAGTCGAAGGAGTCGAGCCAGTCGTGGGTCTCGTCCGGGTCGATGTCGGGCAGTTGGGTGGGCAGGCCTTCGTGGATGACGGTCGGGGTAGCGCCGCTCCGCTTCCTGTCCGTACCCGAAGTGGGGCCCATGGTGTCGGGAGCTTCGTCTTCGGTCACCTGCCCATCGTGTCACGCCCGTGGAGGACGGAAAATTTACCGGCGGGTAGTCCCGTCGGGCGTCCTTCGGCGGGTCTCGTGTGGACCTTCTGTGGACACGGGTTGCGCCCCTGCCGCAACTCCGGTGGACTACTCCCCACTTCGCCGAACGGCGGGCAACAGCAGGAAATGGAGGCGTCACGTTGAGCGCGACCCCGGGTGGCGGACCCACCCAGACGGACGGGCCGGCCGCGAGGCTGGGCTTCAAGGCCGGCATGGTGATCCAGGAGCTCGGCTGGGACAACGACGCCGACGACGACCTGCGGGTCGCGATCGAGGACGCGATCGACGCCGACCTGGTCGACGGCGACTACGGCAACGTCGTCGACGCGGTGGTCCTCTGGTTCCGCGACGACGACGGTGACCTGGTCGACAGCCTCGTGGACGCGCTCACCGACCTGGTCGGGGGCGGAGCGATCTGGCTGCTCACCCCGAAGGTCGGCCGCGCGAACGCCGTCGACCCCGCCGACATCGCCGAGGCCGCGCCGATCGCCGGCCTCTCGCAGACCACCACCGCCGCGGTCAGCAAGGACTGGGCCGCGACCCGCCTGATCGCGCCGAAGACGGTTTCCTGACCGCGCGGCTCGGGCATAGGCCACGCGTGCTCCCCGACGTACTGCTGAAAGCCCGAGCCGGCGCCGCCGCCACCGGGACGACGCTCAGGGTGCTGGGACGGGCGGGAGTGATCCGACCGCACCGCCCCCTCGCCCTCGCGAGGGCGGCGAAGACGCTCAAGGACTGGGGCACCGGTCCGGCCGGCGGATTCACCGCCGCCGCGCTGCTCGACCCGCACCGCACCGCGATCGTCGACGAGCTCGGCTCGCTGACCTACGACGACCTCCGCCGCCGTTCCAACGCCCTCGCGCGCGCGTTCGCCGAGCTCGGGGTCGACTCCGGCGGCAGCGTCGCGCTGATGTGCCGCAACCACCGGGGCTTCGTCGACGCGAGCATCGCCACCGCCAAGCTCGGCGCCGACATCCTCTACCTGAACACCGCCTTCGCCGGCCCCCAGCTGGTCGACGTGCTGGAGCGCGAGCGGCCGACCCTCGTGGTGCACGACGAGGAGTTCGCCGGCCTCCTCGCGGAGGCCGACGCCGGCACGTCGGTGCTCGCCTGGACCGACGGCGACGCCGAGGGCGCCACCCTCGAGAAGCTCATCGCCGCCCAGCCCGACGGCGACGTCGAGCCGGCCGACCGGCACGGCCGGATCGTCATCCTCACCTCCGGCACCACAGGTACGCCGAAGGGCGCGCCGCGCAGCGAGGCCGGCATCGACGCCGCGGTCTCGCTGCTGTCCCGGATGCCGCTGCGCTACGGCTGGCGCACCCACATCGCCGCTCCGCTGTTCCACACCTGGGGGTTTGCGCACCTGGCGCTGGCGATGCTGCTCGGCTCGACGATCGTGCTGCGCCGCCGGTTCGACCCGGAAGCGTGTCTGCAGGTCGTCCAGGGGGAGCGCTGCGACTCCGTCGTGGTGATCCCGGTGATGCTGCAGCGGATCATGGCGCTCCCCGACGAGACGCTGTCGGCGTACGACCTCTCCCGTGTGAAGGTGGTCGCGTCGTCGGGCTCGGCGCTGCCGGGCGACCTCGCCACCGCGTGGATGGACCGGTTCGGCGACCACCTCTACAACATCTACGGCTCGACCGAGGTGGCCTACGCCTCGATCGCCGACCCGCGCGACCTGCGGGCCGCGCCCTCGGCGGCCGGCAAACCGCCGTACGCCACCGTCGTGAAGATCCTCGACCCGGACGGCCGGGAGGTGCCGCCGGGGGCGAGCGGCCGGATCTTCGTCGGCAACGGGCTGCTCTTCGAGGGCTACACCGGCGGGGGCGGCAAGGACGTCGTCGGCGGGCTGATGTCGACCGGCGACGTGGGGCGCTTCGACGAGCGCGGCCGGCTGCATGTCGAGGGCCGCGACGACGAGATGATCGTCTCCGGCGGCGAGAACGTCTTCCCGCAGGAGGTCGAGAACTGCCTCGCCCGCCACGACGCGGTCGTCGAGGTCGCGGCGATCGGCGTCGACGACGAGGACTTCGGCAAGCGGCTGCGCGCGTACGTCGTCACCTCCCGCGACGTCTCGGCGGACGAGCTGCGCGCGCACGTGAAGGACAACCTGGCCCGCTACCAGGTCCCGCGGGAGATCGTGTTCCTCGACGAGCTGCCGCGCAACGCGACCGGCAAGGTGCTCAAGCGCGAGCTCGACGCCGACTGATCCGGGTGAGGGACTGTCCCCGTCGGGTGACAGGATGGGCGCATGAGCGGACTCGAGCTGGGCGGACCCGCGCCCGACTTCACCCTGCGGGACCAGTTCGGCCAGGACGTCACGCTGTCGTCGTACCGCGACAAGAAGGCGGTCGCGATCCTCTTCTATCCCTACGCGTTCTCGGGCGTCTGCACCGGAGAGATGGCCGGCGTCCGCGACCGGCTCGCCGAGTTCCTGACCTTCGACACCGAGGTGCTCGCGATCTCCTGCGACCCGGTGTACTCGCTGCGCGCGTTCGCCGACCAGGACGGCCTCAACTTCCCGCTGCTCTCGGACTTCTGGCCGCACGGCGAGGTCGCGAGGGCGTTCGACGTCTTCGACGAGGCGAAGGGCTGCGCGCGGCGCTCGTCGTACGTCGTCGACCAGGACGGCCGCATCCGCTGGGCCGTGCACAACGCGATGCCCGAGGGACGTGACCTCGACGAGCACCTCGAGCAGCTCGCCGCCGCCCTCTGAGAACGGCCACCCAGCGGCGGTGGTCTAGACCGCCTGCCGTGAAATCGCTCCGTTTCCGATCGAACCCGCGACAGCCTTCGAGCCGGCCTCTACTGTTGACCCCGTTGAACCGCAGGTGACCCGAGACGCCTGCGGTTCAACTTCATTTCCGGGCCGGTTCGTGCGTAGTCTGTGCCCCGCTCGGTGCCGTCGCGCGCGCCCGCGGCGACGGGCGTATAGCTCAGCGGTAGAGCTCTGGTTTTACAAACCAGCGGTCGGGGGTTCGATCCCCTCTGCGCCCACAGCGAGTGTCCTCCGAGCGCAGCGAGGAGGGCGCGAGCTTGTGGGCATGCGTTGAGTCGGCGGAAACGGACCGGAGGAGCGAAGCGGGGGAGGCCGGCTTGCGCCGACTCAACGCCCCACACGTGGCCTGAAGCGGACAGCGGCGGGCAAGTTGCGCCGACTCGGCGTCGTACGGCGGGCAAGTCGCGCCGAGTCGCGCGGTTCTGGCGGGCAAGTTGCGCCGAGTCGGCGTCGGGGGTCGCCCGATGTGACAGCCCGATCCGCGGACGGATAGGGTGCCAGCCGAAAGGGAGTAGTCCCCAACAGCTGCGTCGACATACTGAGCCTCCGCGGGCATCCGCTTCGCGAAGGGTCCGGTGCAGCGGGCCACCGACTCGAGCGGATCGGTGGCGGACGAGACTTTCGACCAGATCCACGACCCATGACAGATGGACGTGCCTGGTCGAAGGTGCGTCCCGACCAGGCGCCTCTCCGGCCGGGCCGGAGAGAGGACGCATGTACGCCTTCCTGCTGAGCACCGCGGTGATCTTCGTCGCCGAGCTCGGGGACAAGTCCCAGCTGATGGCGATGACCTTCGCCACCCGCTACCGCGCGCGCGACGTGATCATCGGCATCACCGCCGCGACCGCGCTCACCCACCTGGCCAGCGTCGGCGTCGGCTACTGGATCGGCGACGCGTTCGCGGACTACCAGGGCTGGATCTCGGTGGTCGCCGGCGTGGCGTTCCTCGGGTTCGCGGCGTGGACGCTGCGGGGCGACGAGCTCACCGAGGAGGAGGCCGACAAGGCGCGGACGAGCCAGGGGGCGGCGATCCTCGCCGTCGGCGTCGCGTTCTTCCTCGCCGAGCTCGGCGACAAGACCATGCTCGCCACGATCACGCTGGCGACCCAGGAGGGCTGGCTCGGCACCTGGATCGGCAGCACCCTCGGCATGGTCGCCGCGGACGCGCTCGCGATCGGCGTGGGCGCCGTCCTGGGCAGGCGACTGCCGGAGCGGTTCATCAAGTACGGCGCCGCGGTGCTGTTCGCGCTGTTCGCGGCGCTGCTCATCGTGGACGGCATCAGGATCGGATCGAGGTGAGCGACCTCGTCCGGCCCTCGGCTCTCTCCCGGTGGGTGGCCTCGGAGCACCTGTAAGTTACGACGGGTGACGGGTGCATCGGTGGCCGATCGACTCGATGGACGGCATGTGCTGCTCACGGGCGTGACCGGCTTCGTGGGCGAGGCCCTGCTCCACCTGCTGCTGCGCGAGGTGCCGGGTGCGCGCCTGACGGTGCTGGTCCGGCCGAAGGGCTCGACCACTGCCGAGGCCCGGGTCGCCGCGCTGCTGCGCAAGCCCGTCTTCGAGGGGCTCGAGGACGTCGGGAGCCGGGTCGAGGTGCTGGCCGGCGACCTGGCCGACGTACCCCCGCTGCCGACGGACCTCGACGCGGTCGTGCACTGCGCCGGCGACGTGTCCTTCGACCCGCCGGTCGACGAGGGGTTCCTGACCAACGTGGTCGGCACCCGCGACCTGCTGGCGCGCATCCGCGAGACGGGCGGCGACCCGCACTACGTGCACGTCTCGACGGCGTACGTCGCCGGCCGCCGCCGCGGCCACATCCCCGAGGCGCCGGTCGACCACGACGTCGACCTCGAGGCGGAGCTGTCGTGGGGCCTGGCGCAGCGTCGGTCGGTCGAGCACCAGAGCCGCAGCGCGTTCGTGCTCGAGCGCGAGCGCCGGCGAGCCGAGAGGACCCACAGCCGCGCCGGCCTGCTCACCTCTGCCTCCGCGACCGAGGCCGCGCGCAAGGAGTGGGTGAAGACCGAGCTGGTGCGCGTCGGCACCGAGCGGGCCCGCAGCCTCGGCTGGACCGACTGCTACACGTTCACCAAGGCGCTGGGCGAGCGCGTCGTCGAGGCGTACGCGGCCGAGCGGCCCGAGCAGCACCGGGTCTCCATCGTCCGCCCGAGCATCATCGAGTCGGCGCTGGCGAGGCCCTACCCGGGCTGGATCGAGGGCTTCAAGATGGCCGAGCCGCTGATCCTCGCCTACGGGCGCGGGGAGCTGCCGGAGTTCCCGGCGGCAGCGGACACGATCGTCGACATCGTGCCGGTCGACCACGTGGTCGCCGCGATCGTCGCGGTGCTGGCGTCCCCGCCCGAGCCGGGCGACCCGGCGTACTTCCACGTCTCCTCGGGCGACCGGAACCCGCTGACCTTCCAGGTCCTCTACGACAACGTGCGGACCTACTTCGACGAGCACCCGTTCGCGGCGGGCGACCGCGGCGCCGCGCGGCTCCCGGACTGGCGGTTCCCGGGCGCCCAGTCGGTCGAGCGGCTGCTCAGCACCAGCGAGCGCGCGCACCAGGCGGCCAACTACGTGATCGGGCACGCGCCGCGCAGCGACCGCACCCGCGACCTGGCCCGCAAGCTGGACCAGCAGGGCCGACGGCTGGAGTTCCTGCGCCGCTACCTCGACCTCTACCAGGAGTACGCGCAGGCCGAGCTGCGCTTCTCCGACGCGAACACGCTCGCGCTGCACCGCTCCCTCTCGGCCGAGGACCGCGCGACGTTCGCCTTCGACACCGCGGTCGTCGACTGGCCGCACTACCTGCGCGAGGTGCACTGCCCGGCCGTCACCGCGCCGGTGCGCCGGATGGACGAGGCGCGGAGGTCGCGCAAGCGCTCCACCGACCCCGGGTTGAAGGGGGTCTCGACGGGCTCGACCACCGGTGCCGGCGCGGTGGCGGCGTTCTTCGACATGGACGGCACGCTGCTGTCGTCCAACGTGATCGAGACCTACCTGTGGCTGCGGCTGCGCGAGCAGAGCGGCACGGAGAAGGTGGCCGAGCTCGGCCGGATGGTCGCGCGGCTGCCCGGCCTGGTGCGCGCGGAGCGGCGGGAGCGCAGCGCCTTCCTGCGGTCGGTCTACCGCGAGTACGAGGGCGCCCGGCTCGCCGACCTCGAGGCGATCGCCGACGAGCACCTCACCGGGCACGTGCTCTCGCGGCTCTCGCCCGACGCGGTCCGCCGGATCCGCGAGCATCGCGCCGCGGGCCACCGCACCGTGCTCATCACCGGCGCAATTGCGCCGTTGGCGCGGCCGCTGGCGCCGCTCTTCGACCACATCGAGGCCGCCGAGCTGGCCGTCGACGATCGCGGCGTGTGCACCGGCTACCTCTCCTCCTCGCCGCTGGTGGGGGAGTCGCGGTCCGCCTGGATGCGGGGGTACGCCGCCGAGCACGGCATCGACCTCGCGGCGTCGTACGGCTATGCGGACTCCCACTCCGACCTGCCGCTGCTGGAGGCGGTCGGGCGGCCGGTCGCCGTACGGCCGGACGTGTCGCTCTACCGCCATGCCCGGCGGCACCGGTGGACGATCGTCGACTGGGCCAGCTCGACCTCCAACACCCGCTCGCTCAACCCCGCGGGAGGCCCGGCATGATGCTCGCGCTCGAGATGTTCCGGTCGATGTCGCGCACGATGGCCGGCAAGGCGATCGGCGGCCGGATGCCGGGCGTGCTGTCCGGCTTCGCGGCGCCGCTGCGGCTGGTCACCATCGACGAGCCGCGGGTCGACCGCCCCGGCTGGGCGCGGCTGCGCACCCGGCTGTCCGGCATCTGCGGCTCCGACCTGGGCGCGCTGTCGGGCCGCACCAGCCTCTACTTCTCCGCGGTCGTGTCGCTGCCGTTCGTGCCCGGCCACGAGGTCGTCGCCGAACTGCTCGAGGACTGCGAGGACCTGCCCAAGGGCACCCGCGTGGTCATCGACCCGGTGCTGACCTGCGCCGCGCGCGGCGTCGAGCCGTGCGTGCACTGCGCCGACGGGCGGACCAACCGGTGCGAGCGGATCACCGTCGGGCACCTGTCGCCGGGGCTGCAGACCGGCTTCTGCAGGGACACCGGCGGCGGCTGGGGCCAGCAGCTCGCCGCGCACCGCAGCCAGCTGCACCCCGTGCCCGAGGGCTTCTCCGACGAGCAGGCGATCCTGATCGAGCCGGTCGCGTGCGCCGTGCACACCGCGCTGCGCTCCGGCATCCGCAGCGGCGACCGGGTGCTGGTCAGCGGCGCCGGGTCGGTCGGGCTGTTCGCGACGCTCGCGCTGCGCGAGCTGACCGACGCCGGCGAGATCATCGTGGTCGCCAAGCACGCGCACCAGCGGGAGTTGGCCCGCGACTTCGGCGCGACCGAGGTGGTCGCGCCCGGCGAGGTGCTGCGGCGGGTTCGCCGGTCGACCGGGGCGTTCCAGCTCGAGCCCGAGTTCTCCTCGCCGTACCTCCTCGGCGGCGTCGACGTCGCCGTCGACGCGGTCGGCAGCAAGCAGTCGCTGGAGACCGCGCTGCAGGCCACCCGCGCGGGTGGCCGCGTGGTGCTCTCCGGGATGCCGGCGGCCGCCGACCTGTCCGCGGCCTGGTTCCGCGAGCTCGAGGTCGTCGGCACCTACGCGTCCGCGCGCTCCGACGACGCGTTCGGCAAGGCGATCGAGCTGGTCGCCACCGACGCCGTCCAGACGCTCGCCAAGTCCGTCGCCAGCTACCCGCTGCACCGCTGGCGCGAAGCGCTCGACCACGCCCACTCGGCCGGCCGGCTCGGTACGGTCAAGGTCGCCTTTTCACCGGGCAGTACGTCGTGAGGAACGAGGTCGCGACCGCGCGTCGAGACCCAGGCAGATGTCAGGAGCGATCAGACCATGAGTAGGCCCGGTTTCGTCCTCGAGGTGGACGACCGCACCCCGCCGCTCGTCGTGCACGAGGGGCTCGGCTTCCGGCTGGAGGACGGCTTCCCGCTCGGCACGCGCGTGGTCTACCCGCCCGAGTCGATCCCCGCCGTACCCGACGTCGACGCGGCGATCCGCGAGGCGCTGCTGCACCCGCACGGCATGGACCCGCTGCCCGAGCTGCTGTTCGCGGGGATGCGGCTGACCATCGCCTTCGACGACATCTCGCTGCCGCTGCCGACGATGCGGGCGCCCGACATCCGCGGCCGGATCATCGAGCACGTCCTGACGATGGCTGCCGAGGCCGGCGTCGACGACGTGAAGCTGATCGCCGCGAACGCGCTGCACCGCCGGATGACCGCGGCCGAGCTGAGGCACATCGTGGGCGAGCGGGTGTTCCGGTCGTTCTACCCGCAGGGCGACCTCTATAACTTCGACGCGGAGGACCGCTCCGAGCTCGCGCACCTCGGCGCCACCGACAAGGGCGAGGACATCGAGATCAGCAGGCGGGCCGCGGAGTCCGACCTGCTGGTCTACGTCAACGTGAACCTCGTGGCGATGGACGGCGGGCACAAGTCGGTCGGCATCGGGCTGGCGTCGTACCGGTCCCTGCGCCACCACCACAACGCCAGGACGATGGTGCACTCGCGGTCGTTCATGGACCACAAGCACTCGGCGATGCACCACTCCGCCTGGCGGATGGGCCGGGTCATCAAGGACCACGTGAAGGTCTTCCAGATCGAGACCACGCTCGACAACGACGTGTTCCCGAAGCCCTACGACTTCCTGCAGAAGCGCGAGTGGGAGTGGTCGGTGCGCGACCAGGCCACCATGCTCGGCGTACGGCGGGGGCTCGCGGTCGCGCCGCAGCGGCTGCGGCACAAGATGTTCCACGACATCCGCTCGGCCTACGGGCTGACCGGTGTCAACGCCGGCGAGGTCGAGGCCGTGCACGAGCGGACGCTGGAGAAGGTGCACCGGCAGCACCTGGTCGAGGTGCAGGGGCAGTCGGACGTGCTGGTGATGGGCGTGCCGTACCTCGGGCCCTACAACGTGAACTCGTCGATGAACCCGATCCTCGCGACCTGCATGGGCCTCGGCTACTACTTCAACTCCTACCGGGGCCAGCCGGTCGTCCGCAAGGGCGGCGCGGTGATCCTCTACCACCCGCTGAACGAGGGCTTCAACCAGCTGCACCACCCGTCGTACGTGGACTTCTACGAGGAGGTGCTGGCGGAGTCGACCGACCCGGCGGTGGTGGGGGAGAAGTACGAGCAGCAGTTCGCGCAGGACCCCTGGTACATCCACCTCTACCGGACCTCGCACGCCTACCACGGCGTCCATCCGTTCTACATGTGGTACTGGGCGGCGCACGCGATGGACCACGTCGACGAGGTGATCTGGGTCGGTGCCGACCGGCGGGCCGCGTCGCGCCTGGGCTTCCGGGCCGCGTCCACGCTGGCCGACGCGCTGGAGATGGCGTCGGGGACGGTCGGCACGTCGCCGTCGATCACCTATCTGCACAACCCGCCGCACCTGCTGGCGGACGTGCGATGAGCCGCCCCATCCGGTCCACTGTCGACGACGTCCGGCTGGTCGCCCGGGGCTGGCGCTGGGGTCGGCGCGCGCTGGTGCCGCGGTCGGCCGAGGAGTGGGTGCCGGCCGCCCGCTCGACGGTGTTCCGCACCGAGTGGTCGCGCCGGCGGCCGGCGATGGCGGCCCGCGAGGTGGCGCAGAAGGCCGGGCTGGAGCCGCTGTTCCGCTCCCAGGTCCGCACCCGGGTCGAGGGCCTGGACGTGCTCTCGCGGATCGACGGCCCGGTGATCTTCGTGGCGAACCACGCCTCCCACCTCGACACCCCGCTGATCCTGCTGTCGCTGCCTGACGAGTGGCGGCGGCGTACCGCCGTGGCGGCGGCCGCCGACTACTTCTTCGACACCTGGTGGCGCGCGGTCGGGTCGTCGCTGCTGTTCAACACCTTCCCGATCGACCGCCGCGGCGGCACCATGGCCGCGACGCCGGGCGAGGTGCTCGCGGACGGCTGGAGCCTGGTGATCTACCCCGAGGGCACGCGCTCGACCGACGGCTGGATGGGCAGGTTCCGGATGGGGGCGGCCTTCCTGGCCAGGGAGTACGGCGTGCCGGTGGTTCCCGTCGCGCACCGCGGCACCTTCGCGGCGATGCCGCGCGGCGCCGGCTGGCCGGCGCCCGGCCGGCGGCAGCTGACGATCCGGTTCGGCGAGCCACTCGTGTGCGGCACGGAGGAGTCCGTGCGCGACTTCGCGCCGCGGATCAAGGACGCCGTCGCCGCGCTGCTCGACGAGGATCGGACCACGTGGTGGGAGGCCCGCCGCCGGGTCGCCGCCGGCGCCGTACCGGATCCCTCGGGTCCGTCCGTGGCGCAGTGGCGCCGGGTGTGGGAGCAGTCGGAGTCTCCCGTCGCCGACGCTCCTGCCCGTGCCCTGCGCGCCTGGCGCCGCTGAGGCGCGAGTCGGCGCGTCTTGCCCGCCGCAGACCGTCGAGTCGGCGCGTCTTGCCCGGCCCCTGTGGACGGCGCGGGCAAGTTGCGCCGAGTCGCGCCCTCTGGGCGGGCAAGTTGCGCCGAGTCGGGCCATGAGAGGGGTCTCATCGGGGACTCATGGTGGCTTCACCACCGGCCGGGATCGTGGTGTCAACGCCGGAACACGAGGCGCCGGAACACCGATCAGAGGAGACCACCATGTTCAGCAAGCTCAAGAACGCGACGTTCGGTCGGAAGAGGATCGCGGCCCTGTCCGCCGTCGGCGTCGTCGGACTGGCGACCGCGGGCGTGCTCGCCTGGCAGGCGCCCGGCGCCTTCGCCGACGACGACCACCGCGACGACCACCGAGACGACTACAGCGCGGTCACGACCGGTCAGCAGGGGAGCCCTCAGCAGGCGAGCCCGTCGGGCACGACCCACGACCAGGACGACGACCACGGGAGCGACGACCACCGAGACGACCAGCAGCACGACCAGAACGACGACCACGACGACTGACAGGTCAGGGGACGACTGACAGGTCAGGGGACGACTGACAGGTCAGGGCTGGGGGTCGGAGCTCCCGCCGGGCAGGTGCTCGATGTGGCCGATCGCCTCGTCGAGCAGCTCGGCGACGTGCTCGTCGAAGAGCGAGTAGTGGACGTGCCGCCCGTCTCGGTGCCCGGTCACCAGGCCGAGATGGCGCATCAGTCGCAGGTGGTTGGACACCGACGCCTGGCTCACGTCGAACTCGTCGCAGATCTCGGTCACCGTGGCCGGCCCGGCGCGCAGCATCTCGAGGATGCGCAGCCGCAGCGGGCTGGCCAGGCCCTGCATCACCTCGGCGAGTCGCTCGGCGTTGGCGGACGTGAGCCGTCGATGCCTGTGGGGCCTCGGGGGCCTCTGGTGCCGGGTGCCGACCTGCATGGCCGCCATTCTGCCTCGGCAGGTGTCGGGGAGGGCGCGGGAGCGCCGTCGGCGGAAACATTTTCATATCACAAGATCATGATGTACGGTCGGGGCCATGACCGAGCGAGCGACCCGTAGCGACGGGCACCAGCACGACGACGGACAGTCCCACGACGGCCACTCCCACGACGACGGCCACTCCCACGACGACGGCCACTCCCACGGAGACGCGCGATGGGAGCTCGGCTTCGCCATCGCCTCCGGCGTCACCTACATCGCGGGCGTCGTGGCCGAGAAGGCATTCGACCTGCCGATGGTCGGCGTCCCGCTGGCACTGTTCCTGGCGACCTACTTCTTCGGCGGGTACTTCACGATCCGCACCGCCGTCTCCTCCACCCTGCGGGGCCGGTTCGAGGTCGACTTCCTCATGCTGGTCGCCGCCTTCGGCGCCGCCCTGATCGGGCGCTGGGCCGAGGGCGCGGTGCTGCTCTTCCTGTTCAGCCTCGGCCACGCGCTCGAGGAGTTCGCGATGAGCCGGGCCAGGAAGTCCATCGAGGCGCTGGCCGAGCTGGCGCCGCGCTCGGCCCTGGTACGTCGCGGTGACGGTGAGCCCGTCGAGGTCCCCGTCGAGGAGATCGTGGTCGGCGACGTCGTCGTCGTACGCCCGAACTCGCGGATCCCCTCCGACGGGTTCGTGTCGCTGGGCGTCTCCGCGGTCGACCAGTCCGCGGTGACCGGCGAGTCGATCCCGGTCGAGAAGGAGCCGGTGCCCGACGCCGAGCTCGCCCTGCGCAACCCCGCGGCCGTGGTCGCGGCCCACCGCGTGTTCGCGGGCACCGTGAACGGCGCCGGCGTCCTCGAGGTCACCGTCACCGCGACCAGCGCCGACTCCACCCTGAGCAAGGTGGTGGAGATGGTCCGCAACGCCGACCAGAGCAAGTCGCCCACCCAGCGGTTCATCGACCGGTTCCAGAAGTGGTACGTCCCGGCGGTCATCCTCGGCGTGGTCGCGACCCTGGTGGGCGGGATGGCCGGCTTCGGGCAGAGCTTCTCCGACGCCTTCTACCTCGCGATGACCGTGCTGGTCGCGGCGAGCCCGTGCGCCCTGGCGATCGCCACCCCGGCCGCCGTGCTCGCGGGTGTCGCCCGCGCGGCCCGGGCCGGCCTGCTGGTCAAGGGCGGCGGCCCGCTCGAGACGCTCGGCCAGGTCCGTGCGATGGCCTTCGACAAGACCGGGACGCTGACCTGGGGCGCACCGCGCGTCGCCAGCCTCGTCAGCACCGACGGCGCCGACGAGGCCACCCTGACGGCGACGCTGCTGGCGGTGGAGTCCCTGAGCGACCACCCGCTGGCCACCGCGATCGTCCGCGACCTCGGCCCGCGCGTCCCCGACGCGTCCAGACTGACCGCGGTCGACCTGAACGCGGTCACCGGCCGCGGGCTCCGGGCCTCGATCGACGGCGACGACGTGGAGGTCGGCAGCCCGCGCCTGTTCGCCGAGCAGGGCGTGGACCTCTCGCCCGGCGCGGCGGCCGCCGTGACGGCCGCCCAGGAGGGCGGCCAGACGGTGATGGTGGTCCGGCGCGCCGGAGCCTTCCTCGGCGTGGTCGGAGTCATGGACACCCCGCGCCAGGAGTCGCGTCCGGTCCTCGAGTCGCTGCGCGCCACCGGCGTGCAGCAGTTCGTGATGATCTCCGGCGACAACCAGCAGGTCGCCGACGCGATCGGCCGCCAGGTGGGCGTCGACACCGCCCTCGGCGAACTGATGCCCGAGGACAAGGTCGACCACATCTCGCGCCTGGGCGGGAGCACCCGGGTCGCGATGGTCGGCGACGGGGTCAACGACGCGCCCGCGATGGCGCGGGCCGACGTCGCCATCGCCATGGGCGCGGCCGGCTCGGCCGTGGCGCTGGAGACCTGCGACGTCGCCCTGATGAGCGACGACCTCGGCCGGCTGCCGTTCGCGATGCGGCTGAGCCGGGCCACCAGCCGGATCATCCGGCAGAACCTGGTGGCCAGCCTCGGGATCGTGGCCTTCCTCGTCGTGGCGACGTTCTTCGGGCTCAACATCGGCGCCGTGGTGTTCATCCACGAGGGCTCGACGCTCCTGGTGGTCGCCAACGCGCTGCGCCTGCTGAGCTTCCAGCGGGGCGAGGAGCACGCCGGCATCGAGCACGAGGCGAGCCCGTCGGAGCAGCTGGTCGCGGCCTGACCGGCCGCACGCGGTGGATCGCCACCGTCCGTGTCAGGGGTTGAAGCGGTACCCCATCCCGCGGACGGTGGCGATCGCCGTCGTACCGAACTTCTTGCGCAGGTAGCCGACGTAGACGTCGACCACGTTCGAGCCCGGGTCGAAGTCCAGGCCCCATACGTGATCGAGCAGCTGCTCGCGGGAGAGCACCTGTCCGGCGTTCACCATGAACATCTCGGCGAGCGCGAACTCGCGCGCGGAGAGGTCGACCTGCCTGCCGCCGACGTCGGCGCGACGGGTGCGCAGGTCCAGGCGGACGCCGCCGCGCTCGATCACGTCGTCGCGCACGGTGCCGTTGGCGCCGTCCTGCCGCAGGCGTAGCCGCACCCGGGCGACCAGCTCGGCGAAGCGGAACGGCTTGGGCATGTAGTCGTCGGCGCCGCCCTCGAGCGCGGAGACGGTGTCGCCGACCGAGTCGCGCGCGGTCAGTACGATCACCGGCACCTTCGACCCCTGCGAGCGCAGCTGGTCGAGCACCTCGAAGCCGTCCATCGACGGCAGCCCGATGTCGAGCACCACGAGGTCGTAGTCGCCGCTGAGCGCGTGCTCGAGACCCTCCCTGCCGTCCGCGATCGTGGTCGGCAGGTGGCCCTCGGCGCGCAGCCCCTTGGCGACGAACGACGCGATCCGGTCCTCGTCCTCGACGATCAGGATGCGGGCCACGTGTCCTCCTCGGGCAGGGTCATCACGAACCGGGCTCCGATCGGCTCGGCGTCCTCGACGGCAATGCTGCCACCGTGGGCCCGGGCGATCGCGCCCACGATCGAGAGGCCGAGGCCGAAGCCCTCGTCACCGGGAGGTACGGCGCTGCGGCCGAATCGCTCGAAGATCCGCATCCGGTCCTCCGGCGGCACGCCGGGACCGGTGTCGCGGACCCAGAGCCGGACCGCCCGGCCGTCGTACGACGACCCGATCGCGATCGTGTCGCCGTCGCGGGTGTGCTTGACGGCGTTGTCGGCGAGCTGGAGCACCGCCTGGGTGAGCCGCTGCTCGTCGGCCCTGATCTTCACCCGCGCGGCGGCGTCGAGCGTCCAGTCCCGGTCGCCGAGGCCGCGGGCCTTGGTCACCAGGTCGCGGGTCAGCCCGTCGAGGTCGACGTCGCGGGGCTGGAGGAAGTCGGGGCGGTCGCTCTTGGCGAGCAGGATCAGGTCGCCGACCAGCCGCGACATCCGGTCGATCTCGTCGAGCAGCAGCAGCCGGGTCTCGGCGACGTCCTCGGCGTTGCCGGTGTCGAGCAGCTCGAGGTGGCCGCGGAGCACCGTGAGCGGGGTCTTGAGCTCGTGGCCGGCGTCGTCGAGGAACTGGCGCTGCCCGACGAACGCCGCCTCCAGCCGGTCGAGCATGCCGTTGAAGGTGCGGGTGAGCGCGGTGATGTCGTCGTTGCCGGTGACGGGCAGGCGCCGCGACAGGTCGGTCGCGCCGATCTCGTCGGCCGTCGTCCGCAGCGCCCGCAGCGGTGACAGCAGCCGCCCGGAGACCCAGGCCGCCATCGCCGTGACGACGAGCAGCGCGAGCGCCGAGAGGGTCGCGTAGGTGCGCATGGTGTTGGTGAGCCCGGCGTGGGCCCGGTCGAGGAACGTGACGACCACCAGCGCGCCGGTGCTGCGACCCTGACGCACGGACTGGACGTCGATCTGGAGCCGTCCGGCGGCGGAGTCGAGCTCGGTGGACCCGTTCGTCGCGACCAGCGGGTTCACGACGCCGGCGATCCAGGTCGACTCGGTGACCTCGGTGACGATCGGCGACTGACCCACCGGACCGCCGTCGACCCAGCTGATCAGCAGCTCGTTGTCGTCGGGGACGTTGTTGCGGAGGAAGAGGGTCAGCATCTCGTCGACGTCGGCGAACGGCCGGCCGGTCGTGGCGTTGTCGCCGTCCCTCTGGAGCTTGGTGAGCTCGGCGAACTCCTGGGAGATCTCCGCGGAGATCTGCTGGTCCAGGCGCCGCGACTCCACCGTGTAGAGCACGACCCCGACGACGACCAGCCCGGCCAGCACGAGCAGGGCCACCGCTGCGGTGATGCGGACGCGGACCGAGACGCTGGTGGTCGCCACCCGGCGCCCGGCCCATCGCCCGGCCCATCGCCTAGCCGTCGCCACCGCGTCCGTGGCCGCCGTCCTCCGACTCGTCCTCGGACTCGTCGAGGTCGTCCCAGGGAGTGATCACGTCGACGTCGTCATCGTCGTCGTGTCCGGTTGGGCTCGAGGTCGGAGAGGGTGGGACACTCGGCCCGGACGTGCCCTTGGTCGGACGGCTGGAGGGCTCGTTGGTCGGGGAGGGGGATCCGGTCGGGGCGGGGCCCTGCCTGATCTGGATGGTCTGGCGCGGCGGGGGCTGGTCGGACGCGGACGCGGCGAGCGAGCCCACGACGTACGCCCCCAGCGGGACGACGAGCGCGAGCCCGAGCAGGACCTTCCACATGGTGCTCATGCTCCCACGATCCTCTCCCATGGTGGGGCGGCGATGAGAGCCCGATGAGAGGACTCTCATCGGGCTCGGCGATGGCTAGAGTGACGAGCATGATCGTCCCCTTCAGCGTCTCGGACTTCATCGACCGTGCGGTGCAGGTGTACGGCGAGCGGGTCGGTGTGGTCGACGAGCCGGACCAGCCCGCGCCCACGCTCGGCGAGCTCGGCTATGCGCAGGTCGGCGAGCTCGCGCGGCGCCAGGCCGCGATGCTCGACAAGCTCGGCCTCGAGGTGGGTGACCGGGTCGCGGTCGTGAGCCACAACAGCGCCCGGCTGCTGACGTCGTTCTTCGGGGTCAGCGGGTATGGCCGGGTGCTGGTGCCGGTGAACTTCCGGCTCCGTCCCGAGGAGGTCAACTACATCGTCCAGCACTGCGGTGCCCGGGTGCTGCTGGTCGACCCCGAGCTGGCCGACTCGCTCAGGGACGTCGACGCGGAGCTCAAGTTCACCCTCGGCGACGACGACCACCTGTACGCGACGCCGGGCGCCGAGCCGCGGCCGTGGGAGCCGGAGGAGAGCGCGACGGCGTGCATCAACTACACCTCCGGCACCACCGCGCGGCCCAAAGGCGTGCAGATCACGCACCGCAACGTCTGGGTCAACGCGGTGACCTTCGCAATGCACGCGGGCGTGAGCGACCGCGACGTGTACCTGCACACGCTGCCGATGTTCCACGCCAACGGGTGGGGGATGCCGTTCGCGATGACCGGCCTCGGGGTGAAGCAGGTGGTGCTGCGCAAGGTCGACGGCGCCGAGATCCTGCGCCGGGTGCGCGACCACGGCGTCACCGTGATGTGTGCCGCGCCGGCGGTCGCGGCCGCCGTACTGGACGCGGCGCAGACGTGGGAGGGCGAGATCCCGGGCCGGGACCGGGTGCGGATCATCATGGCCGGGGCGCCGCCGCCGACGCAGACGGTGGTGCGGGTGCAGGAGGAGCTGGGCTGGGAGTTCATCCAGATCTACGGGCTCACCGAGACCTCGCCGCTGCTGACGTTCAACCGGTCCCGCGCGGAGTGGGACGGCCTGCCCGCCGAGGAGCGGGCGGCGCTGCTCACGCGCGCGGGAGCGCCGGCGCTGGGCGTCCGTCTCGCGATCTCGGCGGACGAGGAGAGTGCGGGCGAGGTGCTCGCGCGCTCGAACGTGGTGCTGGAGGGCTACTGGAACCAGCCCGAGGAGACCGAGCGGGCGCTGGTCGACGGGTGGTTCCACACCGGCGACGGCGGCGTCCTGGGCGGGGACGGCTACCTGACCATCAGCGACCGCAAGAAGGACGTGATCATCACCGGCGGCGAGAACGTCTCCTCGATCGAGGTCGAGGACGTGCTGTTCTCGCACCCGGCGGTGGCCGAGGTCGCGGTGATCGGCGTGCCCAGCGAGAAGTGGGGCGAGACGATCAAGGCGCTGGTCGTGCTGGCCGACGGCGCTCAGGTCACCGAGGCCGAGCTGATCGCCTGGTGCAAGGAGAAGGCGGCCGGCTACAAGGCCCCGACCTCGGTGGAGTTCCGCGACGACCTCGCCCGCACCGCGACCGGCAAGCTGCAGAAGTTCAAGCTGCGCGCGCCGTACTGGCAGGGCTACGACCGCCAGGTCAACTGAGCGCGGACGCTCGAGTCGTCCGCCTGAGGGCGGCGTATTCACCCGCGAGAGGCGGACGACCCGCTTCACTGCGCCGCCGGCGACAGTAGCCTGACGCCCATGCCCGCGCTCGAGGACGTCGTCGACCTGCTGCACGGGTGGTACCCGCCCGCCACGGCGGACTCGTGGGACGCCGTTGGGCTGGTGCTCGGCGAGCCGGGCGCCCGGGTGGACAAGGTGATGTTCGCCGTCGATCCGACGCTGCCGGTCGCGCGGGAGGCCGCCGACTGGGGCGCCGACCTGCTCGTCGTGCACCACCCGCTGTTCCTCAAGCCGGTCCACGGGTTCGCCGCGACCACGCCGAAGGGCCGCACGCTGGCCGCGCTCGCCGGCGCCGGCTGCGCGCTGCTGACCGCGCACACGAACGCCGACCAGGCGGTCGGCGGGGTCTCCGAGTCGCTCGCGCTGGCCCTCGGGCTCGCCGACCTCGAGCCGATCGTGCCGGCGCCGGCGGAGCCGATGGACAAGCTCACGACCTACGTGCCGGTCGCCGACGCGGCCGCGCTGCGCCAGGCGCTGGCCGGGGCCGGCGCCGGGCGGATCGGCGACTACGACCACGCGTCCTTCTCCACGCCGGGCACCGGACGGTTCCGGCCGCTCGACGGTGCGAGCCCCGCGATCGGCACCGTCGGCGAGGTCGAGACGGTCGAGGAGGAGCGGGTCGAGGTCGTCCTACCGCGCGGCCGGCGTGCGGCCGTGGTCCAGACGCTGCTGGACGCGCACCCCTACGAGGAGCCGGCGTTCGACCTGGCCGAGCTCGCCGACCCCGGTACGGCAGTCACCGGTGCCGGCCGGATCGGGTCGGTCCCGGAGACGTCGTTGGGGGAGTTCGCCGCGGCCGTCGCGGCCGCGCTGCCCGAGACGGCGCACGGCGTACGCGTGGCGGGCGATGCGGACCGGCCGGTACGCCGGGTGGCGGTCTGCGGCGGCGCCGGCGACTTCCTGCTCGACACGGTGGCGCGCACCGACGCCGACGTGTACGTGACCAGCGACCTGCGCCACCACCCGGCGAGCGAGCTCTGCGAGCAGGACGGGCCGGCGCTCGTGGACGTCGCGCACTGGGCGGCGGAGTGGACCTGGCTGCCGGTGGTGGAGGCGCGGCTCCGCGGGGAGTGGGGCGATACGGTGGAGACCCGCGTGAGCACGCTCCGCACCGACCCCTGGACGTTCCGATGTTGAGGAGACCCCGCTGAAAGCCGACCCCGCCGCCCAACGCAGGCTCCTCGACGTGCAGGAGCTCGACTCCCGGGCCGACCAGCTGCGGCACCAGCGGACCAACCTGCCCGAGCTCGCCGAGATCGCCACGCTGGAGGGCAAGCGCACCGACGTCGAGAACCTCGCGCGCGACGCCCGGATCCTCGTCGACGACCTCGCCGCCGAGCAGGGGAAGGTCGACCAGGACGTCGAGGCGGTCAAGGCGCGGCGCACCCGCGACCGCGACCGGATGGACCAGGGCCTGATCACCAACCCCAAGGACCTGGAGCGGATGCAGCACGAGCTCGAGTCGCTGGAGCGCCGCATCTCCAGCCTCGAGGACGACGAGCTCGAGGTGATGGAGCGGCTCGAGGAGGCGCAGGGCGAGCTGACCAGGCTCGAGGGGATGGCCGCCGAGGCCGACGAGCAGCTCGCCACGCTGGCGACCACCCGCGACGAGAGGCTGGCCTCGATCGACGAGCAGCTGGCCGCCGTACGGGCCAGGCGCGGTCCGGCGATCGACGGTCTCCCCGCCGACCTGCTGACGCTCTACGACCGGCTGCGCGAGCAGAAGGGCGGCGTCGGCGCGGCCGAGCTGCGCGCCCGGCAGTGCGGCGGCTGCCGGCTGAGCGTCGACGCCTCCGAGTTGGGCCGGATCCGCGGCCTGGCCGAGGACGAGGTGGTCCGCTGCGAGGAGTGCCAGCGCATCCTGGTCCGCACCGCCGAGTCCGGGCTGTGACCCGGCCCGTCGTCATCGAGGCCGACGGCGGCTCGCGCGGCAACCCCGGCCCGGCGGCGTACGGCGCCGTGCTGCGTGACGCCGCGACCGGCGAGGTCCTCGCCGAGGAGGGCACCACGATCGGCGTCGCGAGCAACAACGTCGCGGAGTACTCCGGCCTGATCGCCGGGCTCCGGCTGGCGCAGGAGCACGCGCCGGACGCCGACATCGAGGTCCGGATGGACTCCAAGCTCGTCGTCGAGCAGATGTCGGGGCGCTGGAAGATCAAGCACGCCGACATGCGCACCCTGGCGGCCGAGGCCGCCGCGCTGGCGCCTTTCGGGACGACGTACACCTGGGTGCCGCGCGAGCAGAACAGGCACGCCGACCGGCTGGCCAACGAGGCCCTCGACGGCAAGCGCAGCGGCGTCACCGTAGCGGGTGCGCCCGAGAAGCCCCAGCAGGGCTGGTCGCCGCCGGGCACGCCGACGACGGTGATCCTGGTGCGGCACGGCGTCACCGCGCACACCGTCGACAAGCGGTTCTCCGGCGGCCTGGCCAGCGCCAACCCCGGGCTGAGCGACGAGGGCCGCGACCAGATCCGAGCCATCGGCGACTGGCTCGGGCCGATCGCGGAGAGGATCGACGCGGTCGTCGCGTCGCCGGTACGCCGGACGCTGGAGTCCGCCGAGATCCTGGCCGCCGTGCTCGGCCGGGAGGTGGAGGTCGAGGCGGGCCTCGCGGAGATGGAGTTCGGCGCCTGGGACGGGCTGACCTTCGCCGAGGTGGGGGAGCGCCACGGCGAGGACCTGCAGGCGTGGCTGGACTCGCTGGACTTCGCGCCCGGAGGGACCGGGGAGTCGTTCCGCGTCGTGGAGAGGCGGGTGCTCGACGCTCTCGCGCGGGTGCTGGAGAAGCACGCCGGCAAGACGGTCGCGGTGGTCAGCCACGTGACCCCGATCAAGACGATCGTGGCGCACGCGCTGGACGCGCCGCTGGAGGCGGTGTTCCGCATGGAGCTCACGCCGGCCTCGATCACGGTCGTGTCCTGGTACGACGGCCGCCCGTCGATGCGGATGTTCAACGCCCTGCCGCCCGGGAACGACGTGTTCGCCGCCGGCGCCTCGCGGTGGTAGCTACAGCTCGGTGACGACGACGTCGAGGCGGCCGTCTCGCTCCTCGACGTACCAGCCGAGGTCGCGCAGCGCCTCGGCGAGCCTCGCCGGCGTGCGCGGGTCGGCGCCGGACTCCAGCAGCGCGCGGACGATCCGCCCCTTGGTCGCCTTGTTGAAGTGGCTGACCACCTTGCGCTGTCCCCGGTGCTCGTGGAGCACGCGCACGGTCGCGGAGCGCACGCCGACCGGCTTCCAGAAGCTCACGTAGGTCCCGCTGCGCAGGTCGACCAGCAGGCCGCCGCCGACGGTCTCGGTGACGACCGGGCCCAGCTGGTCGCGCCAGACGGCGGCGACCGGGCCGAGGCCGGGGAGGGTGGTGTCGCCGGAGAGGCGGTACGCCGGGATCCGGTCGCTCGGCCGCACCAGCCCGAACACGCTGGAGGTGACGGCGATCCGCGCGGTCGCCCGGCGCTTGGCGGCCGGGGTCAGCGTGGCGACGTCGAGGGCGTCGTACAGGACGCCGGTGTAGACGCGGTCGGCGCGCTGGGTGGACGCGGTGCGGAGGTCGCGGTTGAGGGCGAGCAGGTCGAGCTGCGTCGTCCCGATGCCCAGGGTCCTCGCGGCCACGTCGGGGTCGCCCTCGCACAGCTCGACGAGGGAGTCCGCGACCCGCTCGCGCGGCGCGGTGAGGCTCGGGAAGTCGAGGGCGGCGAGGTCGAGCGGCCGGCCGCGGCGCGCGGCGGCCTTGCCCTCGCTGGGCGGCAGCAGGATCAGCACGGTGCCCTATCGTGCCGGTATGCCCAGCCACCGCGTCGTCCGGGTCCGCTCCGTCAGCGACGGCGTGGCCGCCGAGACGCTCCGCGCCGGCATCGAGCGGATCCAGGCCGAGCTCGGCGTGACGCCGGCCTTCCCGCCGGAGGTGGAGTCGGCGGCGGCCGCCGCGGCCCGGGCGCCCCGGCTGCCGTCGCTGGACCGCACCGACCTGCCCTTCGTCACCATCGATCCGCCCGGCGCGATGGACCTCGACCAGGCGCTGCACCTCGAGCGCGACGGCTCTGGATACGTCGTGCACTACGCGATCGCCGACGTCGCCGCGTTCGTGCGGCCCGGCGACCCCGTCGACGTCGAGGCGCAGAAGCGCGGCGAGACGCTGTACGGCGCCGACTCCAAGGTCCCGCTGCACCCGCCGGTGCTCAGCGAGGACGCCGCCTCGCTGCTGCCCGACCGGGTCCGGCCGGCGCTGCTCTGGACGATCCGGCTGCGCCCCGACGGCGGGCGGACCGACGTGCAGGTGGAACGGGCGCTGGTGCGCTCCCGCGCCCGGCTCACCTACGAGGAGGCGCAGGCCGCGATCGACGACGGGTCGGCGTCCGACGTACTCCTGCTGCTGCGGGAGGTCGGCGAGCGCCGCATCGCCCGTGAGGCCGTACGCGGCGGCGTGTCGCTGCCGCTGCCCGAGCAGGAGGTCGACGTGGCGGGGGAGGAGTGGCGGCTGGAGTTCCGCGAGGAGCTGCCGGTCGAGCGCTGGAACGCGCAGCTCTCGCTGCTCACCGGCTTCGCCGCCGCCGACCTGATGCTCTACGCCCGGATCGGCCTGCTGCGCACGCTGCCCGCACCCGACCCGCGCGACGTCCAGCGGCTGCACCGCACCGCCCGCGCGCTCGGCATCGAGTGGCCGGCCGAGCAGCTCTACCCCGACTTCGTGCGCTCTCTCGACCCGTCGATCCCCGCGCACGCCGCGATGGTGGACGCCTCGACGCGGCTGCTGCGCGGGAGCGGATACGTCGCCTTCGACGGCGAGACCCCGGCCGAGCCCCAGCACGCCGGGCTGGCCTCGGAGTACGCGCACGTCACCGCGCCGCTGCGCCGCCTCGGCGACCGGTACGCCGGCGAGGTCTGCCTCGCCCTGTGCGCCGGCGAGGAGGTCCCGGGGTGGGTTCGGGCGGCCCTGCCCGGCCTGCCCGCCGTACTGCGGGCCTCGTCGGCGCGCGCCGGCGCCTACGAGCGCGCGGTCCTCGACCTGGTCGAGGCCGGCGTGCTCCGGCACCGCGTCGGCTCGACCTTCTCCGGGGTGGTGGTCGACGTCGACGAGAAGGACCCCACGCGCGGTGCCGTGGTCCTGAACGACCCCGACGTCGAGACCCGCGTGGTCTCCTCCCGGCCGCTCCCGCTCGGCACCGACGTCACCGTGCGGCTCACCGTCGCCGACATCGACGCGCGGCGGGTGCGGTTCGAGCTGGTCTGAACCGGCAGTCGGAGCGCGGCGGGCACCGTCATAGCAGCGCAATTGCGCCGACATGGCAGTCGGACCGGGGCAAGCACTGCCGCAACAGCGCAATTGCGCCGACATGGCAGTCGGCGAAGGCGACCCACGCCGGAACTCGGCGAGAGAACTCACCGGTCGCGGAGCACCTTGACGCCCGCCCAGACCACGAGGGGCAGCCCGATCACGAGCACCAGGACCGCCTCCCAGCCCATCAGCGCCGCCGCATCCCGGGAAGCACGTACTTGAACAGCAGGAACGCCACCACGATCACGAGCACCACGATCAAGATGAACTTCACGGTCTCCACCCTCCCTCGGGCGGCTCTCGATGGCCGCCGATGGCGGCTCGTACCCGGATCGGCTCGGTGTCACACGCGGCCTTCGTCGGCGTCGAGGTGCCCGAGGTGGCTGCGGTGTGTGTCGTGGCCCTGGGGAACGCACGCCTCCGGCAGCAACCTCAGCCACAGCAGAGAGCCACGAGGCGCCCGGCGGCAACCACAGCGGACTTTCTCCCACGCATCGGTGAGCGGGCCACCACCCCGCTCGATCACGCACTGCCGATTTCGGCCGCGACGAGCGCGGCCGACAGCCCCACGAACGGCAGCCCGGCGCCCGGCGTGGCGTGCGCGCCGGCGGCGTACACCCCGGCGACGGGGGTGCGCGGCCCGAGCCGGCGGCGGACCGTCCCGCGGCCCTGCCACAGCACGCCCATCGGCGAGCTGGCCCACCGCTCGACCTGGTCGCGCGGGCTGGCGTCCACCCGCGCCACGACCTGCTCGCGGACGTCGATCCGGTGCCGCGCCAGCGCGCGCAGCACGTCCTCCGAGAGCCGGCCGCGGCCGTGCACGGTCAGCGTCGAGCCCCGGCGACGGACGACCAGCATGGGGTCGCCGTGCAGCACCAGCTCGTGCGGCAGGTCGGGCGGCTCGCCCTCGAGGCCGACATGCACGACGACCGGCGGCATCGCGGGCATCGTCCGCTCGACGTACGCCGCCAGCGCGGGCAGCAGCCGGGGGTCGATGGCACACACCACGGCCTCGGCGTCGAGGTCGCCGGTCGTGGTGCGCACCGCCGCGACCCGGCCGTCGCGCACCACGAGGTCGCGCGCCTCGGTGCCGGTCAGCACCGTGACGCCACGGGTCGTCAGCCGGTCGGCCAGCACCTCGCCGAGCCGGGCCAGCCCGCCCTCGACGGTCCACGCGCCGAACCGCTGCTCGACGTAGGCCGACACCCCCGCCCAGGCCGGCACGTTGCGCAGGTCGTGCCCCTCGGCGACGTGCGGGTGGCCGGCAACCAGCCGCAGCCGCTCGTCCCTGAACGTCCTCCTCAGCCGCTTGTGCAGCGTCGCCCGGCTGTCGAGCAGGGCCGAGGGCGCGTCCGGGTCCCACGGGCTCTCGAGGTAGGTGCGGCGCAGCACGTCCCAGGTGTCGGCGTACGACGCGACGTGGTCCACCCACCGCCGGCCGAGGCCCGTGCCGAGCTCGTCGAAGGCCGCGAGCTGGGCGGCCCGCCCGACGCCGACCGACACCGACGAGCCGTCCTCGAACCGGTGCTCGCGGACCACGTCCAGCGGCACCAGCTCCAGCTCGCGCTCGAGCGGCCGGCCGGACTTGCGGAAGAGATCGCGCACGACCGCGGGCAGCAGCGTGTACGTCGGCCCGGCGTCCCAGGTGAAGCCCTCCTCGGCTACCGAGGAGAGCGCTCCGCCGAGCGTCGCCGCGCGCTCGACCAGCGTCACGTCGTGGCCGAGCTTCGCCAGGCGCACCGCGGACGCGAGGCCGCCGAAGCCTCCACCCACGACCACGATCCGCACGCGGAAACCCTAGGACCTCAGCAGGCCACGACCCTGCCCGACACTCACTCAGGTCTCGGCATCGACCACCCGGCGCAGCGACTCCGCGTCGCGGCCGACCACGGTGGTGCCGTCGGCGGCGGTGATGATCGGGCGCTGGATCGTCCGCGGACGGGCGGCGAGCGCGGCCAGCCAGTCGTCGCGGTGGGCGGCGTCCCGGGGCAGCTCGATGCCCTCCTCGCGCGCCTCCTTCGCCCGCGCGAGGTCCCACGGCTCCAGCCCGAGCCGGGACACGACCTCGCCGAGCTCGGCGGCGGTCGGCGGGTCGTCGAGGTAGCGGCGCACGGTGTACTCGATGCCCGCCGCGTCCAGCTCCGACACCGCCGTCCGGCACTTCGAGCACGCCGGGTTCAGCCAGATCTCCATCACTCGACCTCCAGCTCGGTCGCGCCGGTCATCGCGGCGAGCTCCTCGAACGTCGTTGAGTACACCGCCGAGGGGTGGCCGGCGGCGGCCCACACGACGTCGTACCGGCGCAGCCACGGGTCGAGGTACGTCGGCACCGGCCTCGGGTGGGCGATCGGCGACACCCCGCCGATGACCTGCCCGGTGTGCTCGCGCACGAACTCCGGCGTCGCCCGCTTCAGCCTCGCGACGCCGAGCTCCGCGGCGACCTTCGCGGTGTCCACGCGGTGCGCACCGGAGGTCAGGATCAGCATGGGGGAGCCGTCGGCGTCGAAGAGCAGGCTGTTCGCGATCGCCCCGACCTCGCAGCCCAGCGCCTCGGCGGCGAGCGCGGCGGTGTGGACGGAGTCGGGGAGGACGACGATCTCGCCGGTGCCGCCCCGGCCGTCGTGCTCGTCACGGAACCGTTCGATCGACGGATGCTCGGAGGTCATGACCGAGACCCTAGGGTGTCGGTGCACGGTGTCGGAGGCATGCCGTCGGCGAGAGGAGGAGTGCGGATGGGCCAGCAGCGTTCGGTGATGGTGGCCGGGGCGATCTGGCTGACCGCCGGGGCGGTCGGGCTCGCCGGCCTGGCGACGCTGTTCACCATCGTGTTCAAGGACGAGCTGGTCGACGGCTGGGCGGCGGGCCGTACCGGCGACACCGGGTCGGTGACGCCGCCGGCGTTCGTGCCGGTCTCGGTCACGATGTTCTTCGTCGTCGCGATGCTCACCTTCGTCGTGGTCGCGTTCTTCCGGCAGGGCCACGAATGGGCCCGGGTCATGCTCAGCCTGATCGCCGTCGTGCTCGCCGCCGCCACCCTCGCGGTGCTCCGCACCGACCCGCCGACACTCTTCCTCGGGGTCGCGATCGTCTCCCTCGTCGTCGACGTCGCCGCGGTCGCCGCGCTCTGGCACAAGGACACCCGCGCCTTCTGCGACGAGCCGGCGGACCTCTCCCGGCGCTGATACCACCGCTGGTCTCACCGCTGGCCGCTGCTCCCTTGACGGGCTGTCCGTGGGCGGGTGTACCGTGAGCAGCGTTCGAACAGATGTTCGAGCAATGCCCGGCGGGGACGACCTCGACCCCCGTCCCCGCCGGGTCCTCCCCGCCTCGGGGAGGGTCGTGGCCGGGGTCGCCGCACCGGGGTCGAGGGAGAGGTCACCGATGAACCCGTACGCCCTGCCCGCCACCACCCACGCCTACCTCGCCCGGGCGGCCGAGTCGCTGAGCGAGGCGGTCGCCGCGCGGGAGGTCCCGGCCCGCTACGCCTGCGCCCACGTCGCCGCGCTGCGGGCGGCCGCCGCGGTGCTCGCGGCCCGAGCCGCGCCGGCGCCCGTCCGGCGCCGGCCGCAGAGGAACGCCTGGCTGCTGCTCGCCGAGGTCGCCCCCGAGCTCGCCGAGTGGGCGCAGTTCTTCGCGGGCGGCGCGGCCAAGCGGGCGGCGGCCGAGGCCGGCTCGACCCGCGCCGTCACCGAGCGCGAGGCCGACGACCTGGTCCGCGACGCCGACCGCTTCCTCGCGATCGTGGAGCGCTCGCTCGGGCTGGTGCCGCACGTCGCGCTCGCGGACCGGCAGGCGGCGATGCGCGCGGGGTGAGCCTCGACGGCTGAGGTCGGAGGCCGCGCACGCCGCACGACCGGGGACCGACCCGTCTAGTAGCCCGTCGCCGCTAACAGTTGCGCTGCGCGCACCCAGGGCACGCACCTCGCGGCGTTGCCGTCGCTCGCGAGACAACCAGGTATGGCGTCGCGCCGGCGCCTTGCGATGCACGCACCCTGAGCACGCCCAACACCAAGTCTTAGCCACGACGGGCTACTAGGCTGGGCGCATGACGAGCGAGCGCCCGAGCGAGCGACGTAGCGCCGCCCGTACCTCCGTGGTCTGGGACGCGCTGCTGCCGGCCCTCGACGGCGTCGCGGACGTGCTCGACATCGGCGGCGGCACCGGCGGCTTCGCCGTCCGGGTCGCCGAGCGGGGCCACCGGGTCACGGTTGTGGACCCCAGCCCGGACGCGCTCGCCGCGCTCGACCGCCGCGCCCGTGAGGTCGGCGTGGCGGTCACCGGTCAGCAGGGCGACCTGTCCACGCTGCGCGAGGTGGCCGGCACCGACGGCGTCGACGCGGTGCTGTGCCACGGCGTGCTCGAGGTCGTCGACGACCCGGCCGCCGGGCTGGCCGCGATCCGCGAGGTGCTCCGGCCCGGCGGCACGCTGAGCCTACTGGTCGCCCAGCGCCACGCCGCCGTCGTCGCTCGTGCGATGGCCGGGCACTTCGCCCAGGCACGGGCGATGCTCGACGACCCCGCCGCGGGCGGCGGACGCGCCGGGCACCGCTTCACCGAGGACGAGGTACGCCGGCTGCTCGTCGGCGCCGGTTTCGAGGTCGTCACCGTGCACGGCGTGCGGGTCTTCGCCGACCTCGTCCCCGGCTCGCTGCTGGACCTGGAGCCCGGCGCGACCACGGCCTTGGTGAAGCTGGAGCGCGCGGTGGCCGAGCGCCCCGAGTTCCGGCCGCTCGCGACCCAGCTCCACCTGCTGGCGCGCTGACGCCGTCCCAGCCGGCTCGCGGCCGGGACGGACGGGCACGGTTCGATCACGAATTTCCCGATCCCGCCTACCGACTTGACCGGCCGCTGCCTAGACTGGCGGTAGCCGGGCGAGAGGCCCGGCCGAAGGACCAGGGAGGTGCGGTGCTCTCGGAAGAGGAGCTCCGACTGCTCGAGCAGATGGAGCGTGCCCTGGTCGAGGAGGACCCCAAGCTCGCCTCGACCCTGCGCGGCACGGCGTTCCGCCGCTCGGCCCGCCGGCGCGCGATCATCGCGGGCGTCTGCTTCGTCCTCGGCGTCGTGGTCCTGATGGCCGGGGCCGTCGCCCAGCAGCCGATCGTCGGCGTGGTGGGCTTCGTGGTCATGCTGGTCTCGGCCACCGTGGCCTTGACCTCGCTCCGCAGCCAGCAGGCCGCGGCCGCCGACCCGCGCGCCGCCCACCCCAGCCACGGCTTCACCGTCATCGACGGTGGCCGCAGCGGCAAGACCCGGCGCCCGCGCCGTACCTCCGGCCACTCCTTCATGGAGCGCATGGAGGAGCGCTGGCGCCATCGCCGCGAGGACGGCGGGTTCTAGTCCCACCGTCCTCCTCCGTCGAGACACCGCAAACGGCCCCCGATCCAGCGGATCAGGGGCCGTTTGTGGTGTCTCGACGAGAGACGGTCAGCTCGCGTGGTCGACGATCCCGCCGTACGGCGTCTCGACGACCGCCGGGGCGGCACGCCGGGTGCGGCGGGCGAGGGTGAGCGCCGACCGCGGCCACCACGCCGCCCGGCGGCGGGCCGATCCGGCGGCGCCGCCGGCCAGGGCGGCGAGCACGGCCTGCGCGTCGCCGCGCACCGCGGCCCGGTCGGCTCCGGGGTCCGAGCCGGGACGGGCGTAGCGCTGCAGCTCGAGCTCGTGCACGAGCCGGTCCAGCGCCTCGGCGGCCGCCGGGGCGACCGCGGCGCCGTGGGCGGGCCGCTCCACCGTCTGCGAGCCGAGCGGCGTGCCGAGGTGGTCGACGAGCCGGTCGCGGGTCGCCCGCGGCGAGCGGCCCTCGGGCCACGGGACGCCGAGGTCGACGGCGGTGTCGCGCAGCTCGGCCCAGACCAGCTCGGGGCTGCCGCTGCCGAGTCGATGCCGGCGTCGTCGGCGGCGCAGCGTGCGGGGGAGCAGGGCGCCGGCGAGCAGCACCGCCCCGGCGAGGACCGCCCCGCCGACCACGAGCCAGCGGTCGCCGCTGCCACTGCTCCCGGTGAACGCGCCGGTGGTCACGTCGGTCTCCTCGACCGGGATCCGGTTGTTCGGCAGCGGACTGGACTCGCCCTGGCTCGGCTCCGTGGACTCCGAGGGGTCCACGACCTGGCCGTCGCCGACCTGCGTGTACGACGGCGCGTCGCCGGTGCGCAGGGCGGGCGTCGGCTCGAACCGCACCCAGCCGGCGCCGTCGAAGTAGAGCTCGGGCCAGGCGTGCAGGTCGCGCGCGGTGTAGACGTAGGTGTTCGGGCCGGTCTGGGTCGGCGAGAGGAAGCCGACCGCCACCCGGGCCGGGATGCCGAGCAGCCGTGCCATGATCCCCATCGACGACGCGAACTGCTGGCAGTAGCCGGCGCGGCTGTTCGGGCCGGTGCCGAGGAACTGCTCGAGCGCGGCGTACCCGCTGCCGTCGACGTTCTCGAGCGTGTACTCGAACTCGGAGCGGAACCACTCCTGCAGCGCGACCGCCTTCTCGAACTGGCCGGTCGCGCCCGCGGTGACCTGGGTGGTGAGCTCCTGGACCATCGGCGGCAGGTCGTCGGGCACCTCGGTGAAGATGTTGCTGACCTGGCCCGCCGACGTGCCGGCGTCGCGGAGGTCGTCAGCGGACAGGTCGAGCTCGACGCCGGTCGCGCTGTAGCGCAGGCCGGCCGTGGTGAGGTCGTCGGGCACGGCGAGGAAGTCCATGGTCTTGCCGTCGTAGCGCCAGTCGCCCTCGGCGGTCACCCGCGAGACCAGCGCCGGCGTCGGCAGCCAGGTGGACTGGAACGCCGGCAGCACGGCGAAGTCGTAGGCGAACTCCTTCCGCGGCGTCTGCGGGTCGACGCCCTGCAGGGGCGGCAGGTTGCCGGCCGCGCGCTGCTCCGCGGGCACGTCCCGGTCGCCGGGGCTCCACTCGACGTTGGTGAACCGGGTGAGCGCGACGAGGCGGAGGTACGACGGGTCCGGGTCGTTGGTGGTGACCTGGATCAGCGGGGTGGGGTCCTGGCTCTTGAAGTCGCGGACCAGGCTCGTGGTCGGGTTGTCGATCTTGATGTCGCCACCGCCGCCGGCCCCGGGCCCGAAGTCGAACGCCTGCAGGCCCGCGGTCGGGATCAGCGCCGGCAGGAAGACCGCGAGCGCGGTGGCGACCCCGCCGATGGTGCCGGCGGTGCTGCGGACGACGTGGGCGCCGGCGCCGTACGCGATCGGGTCGCCGGTCTCGCGGTCGACGCCGATCGGCCGGCCCCAGCGGGCGACCGCGTCGGACTCCTGGAGGAACAGCATCGTCAGGTAGCCGGCCGCGGTCAGCGCGAACACCCACCAGGAGATGTCGTTGCCGACCAGGCTCACCGGGATGCTGTAGATCGTCAGCAGCGGCAGGCCGGCCAGCGGCACCTTGCGCCAGGTGCACGCGAGGAGGTCGACGAGCAGCAGGCACAGCAGGCCGCACAGGATCATCAGCGCGTCGATCGGCGGCGCCTGCGTGGGCACCGGCGCGGCGAACCGCTGCGCGCTGTCGAGCGCCTGGCCGATCGCGCGGTGCAGCTCGGTCCAGTCGTCGCCGACGGGCAGCGGCGAGCCGGTGATGAGCACCATCGCGACCAGGCCGGAGGCGAGCACCTGCACCAGCACCACCACGGGAGCGGGCGCCCGCCACCAGCGCAGCGCGATGCCGGTGCCGGCGACGACGATCGCGAGCAGCAGCAGCGGGCTGAGGTAGCCGCCCGGCTCCTCGGCGAACCCGCGCCAGGCGTACGTCGCGATCCAGGTCGTCAGCGCCGCGACGGCCGGGAGGAGGAGGGCGCCGGCGACGGTGCCGCGGCTGCGGTTCATCCGGCCACCTCCTCTGCTGCCGGCTCTGCCGCGGGCTCGGTCGAACGAGCCGGCCGGACGCCTCGCGCCCGCTGGGCGCTGGCGGCGCCGAGCTCCTGCCAGGCCGCGTCGAAGCGGTCGCGGGGACCGAACGCGACGGTGCGCCAGCCCTGGCCGCCGAGGGCCGGGGTGGCACCGACGCCGGGCGCAGCGCCGGCCCACGCCTCGACGTCGAGCGCGATCGCGAGGGCCGACCCGGCCTGGTGCCGCATCCGGCGCAGCACCGGCAGGTCGGAGGCCCCGACGTGGCCGAAGACCGCGACGGTCAGCCCGCCGTGGGCGCCCTCGGTGAGCCACCCGGTGTCGAGCCGGCCCTGCCCGACCGGCGAGACGACCGCGAGCGCCTCCAGCAGGGGACCGGTGTTGAGGTCGGTGTCGCGCAGGTGCCAGGCGCTGCCGGGGTCCTCGCCGGTGGCGGTGACCAGGCGGACGGCGAAGCCGCGGTGGCTCAGGTGCACGGCGATCGACGCCGCGGCGGAGACGGCCGCCTCCAGGGAGGACGCGATGCCGTGGCCACGGTGCGCGATGGTGCGGTTGTCGAGGAAGAGCGTCGCCCGCGACTGCCAGGGCTGCTCCTCGCGGCGCACCATCAGCTCGCCGACCCGCGCCGAGCTGCGCCAGTGCACCCGGCGCAGGTCGTCGCCGCGGCGGTACTCGCGCACGGTGACGTCCTCGGCGCTGCCGGAGGCGAACGCCCGGGGCCGGTTGTCGCCCGAGCCGGTCCACGCGCCGCCGAGCGGGATCTGGGGGAGCACGACGGTGCGCGGTGTCACGGTGAGCGGCACGGTGGTGCGGAAGGCCCGGCCGAGCTCGACCAGGCCGAACGGGTCGGTGACCCGCACCGACATCGGGCCGATCTCGAACCTGCCGCGCACGTCGGAGCGGACCTGGTAGGTCACGGTCTGCTTCCAGCCCCTGCCGATGCCCTCGACCACGAACCGCGGCCGGGTGCCGAGCACGTAGGGAAGGTGGTCCTCGAGCAGCAGCATGCCGTTCGGCGTACGCCCCTCGTTGCTGAGGGTCAGGGTCACCCGCGCGGGCTGCCCGGCGGCGACCAGCTGCGGGGTGACCGTGCGGACCAGCGCGAGCCGGTAGCGGTTGCGGCCGACCACCCACGCGGTCAGCAGTGGCAGGACCAACACCAGGACGCCGACCCGGGTCAGCGCGGTCTGGTCGAGCACGATCGCGCACACGACGGCGGTGACGCCGGCGGCCAGGAACGCCCGTCCGCGGACGGTGAGGCCGGACAGCGCCTCCCTCATCGTCAGCGCGCGCCGTCGGGGACCGGTACGCCGGCCACGACCGCGTCGAGGATCGTGGCGGTCGACCGTCCGCTCATCGCGGCCTCGACGCTCGGCAGCAGCCGGTGCGCGAGGACCGGCCGGGCCAGGCGGTGGACGTCGTCGGGGAGCACGTAGTCGCGGCCGTCCATGGCGGCGACCGCCTTGGCGGCGCGGACCAGGTGGAGGGTCGCCCGCGGGGACGCGCCTAGTGTGAGCTCGTCGGTACGGCGGGTGGCACCGGTGATCGCGACGGCGTACCGCTGCACGGCGTCGGAGACGTGGACCTGCGCGACGATCCCGATCAGCTTGTGCACCTCGGCGGCGTCGGTGACCGGCTCGAGGTCGTCGAGCGGGTTGGCCCGGGTGTGCGAGCTCAGCATCGCCAGCTCGGCGGCCTCGACCGGGTAGCCGACCGACACGCGCGCCATGAAGCGGTCGCGCTGCGCCTCGGGCAGGGCGTAGGTGCCCTCCATCTCGATCGGGTTCTGGGTCGCGATGACCATGAACGGCGCCTCGAGCTGGTAGGTCGTGTTGTCGACGGTGACCTGGCGCTCCTCCATGCACTCCAGCAGCGCGGACTGGGTCTTGGGGGAGGCGCGGTTGATCTCGTCGCCGACCACGATGTTGGCGAAGACGCCGCCGGGCCGGAACTCGAACTCGCGGGTGTCCTGGTTGAACACCGACACGCCGGTGACGTCGGACGGCAGCAGGTCGGGCGTGAACTGGATCCGGCGCACCGAGCAGTCGATGCTGCGCGCCAGCGACTTGCTGAGCATGGTCTTGCCGACGCCCGGCACGTCCTCGATGAGCAGGTGGCCCTCGGCCAGCAGCACGACCAGCGACGCGTTGACGACATCGGGCTTGCCCTCGATCACCCGCTCGATGTTCGCCCGGACCCGGCCGACCACCCGCGCCAGCGTCTGCAGGTCCGCCCCGTTCTCAGCCACCCTCGCCGTCCCTTCCCCGATCCCCGCGTGATCCGCGCCACGTGTCCTCTCACCGTATCCGTGCTGCAGAAACCTACGTACCCCGAGCGGTGCTCGGTTCGACTTCGCCGGCCACGAATCGGTTGCGAGTCGGTTGCCCGGCGGACTCCCCACCCGGCACCCCACCCGGCACCCCACCCGGCCCCACTCCGGCACTCCACCCGCGCTGACCAGCGCAAATGCGCCAGGAGTGCAGTGCGTCGGCGTACGGAACCGGCGCGGCCGGCGGTCCGACACGCGCCCGAAGCGGGCGGAGTGGTTGACGGTGGGGGAAAGTGGCGTAGAGTGGGGCGAAGTGGAGGAAGCCCCCGCCAACGGGTGGAGCGGAGTGGAGGTGGCCCGATGTTCTTCATGGGCACCTACACCCCCAAGCTCGACGACAAGGGGCGGCTCTTCCTCCCGGCGAAGTTCAGGGACCGACTCGCGGAGGGGCTCGTGGTGACCCAAGGTCAGGAGAACTGCCTGGTCGTGTGGCCCACGGACGTCTTCATGGAGGAGGCCCGCAGGGCCCAGGGCACGCCGCTGACCGTGCGGGGTGCGCGCGACTACGCGCGCATCCTCTTCGCCGGCGCGGACGAGGGCTCGCTGGACAAGCAGGGCCGGATCGGCATCCAGGCCTCGCTGCGGGAGTACGCCGCCCTCGACCGCGACGTGGTCGTGATCGGCGTGATGGACCGCATCGAGATCTGGAACCCGGCCCGGTGGGAGGAGTACTCGACCGGCGCCCAGGCGAAGTTCGCCGAGCTGGACGAGCAGCCCAACCCCGCCCAGCAGAGCTAGCGCCCAGCAGCACCAGGCAGCAGCACCGGCAAGAACTCAACAGCGATCCGCAGGACGAGGTCTCGCGCCCGCTCCCGCGCCACCTGGGGCACCTTCCCCGGTTCCAGGTGGCTCTTCCCCCTCAGCACCACGCCACGGCAGCACCACCGGGAGCGGGCAGGGACCTGGTCAGGCGGATCGACACATTTCGGGCAGTACCACCACATTCGGGCGAGGGTCGAGGCAGGGTCGAATGAGCATCGCGCAGCTTCCGGTCGAGGAGGCGGCCCCGGTACGCCGGGTCCGCCACCAGGCCCGCGACGCCGCGACGGTGATGGCCTTCTCGGCCGCCACCTCGCTGGGGGTCGCGGTCGGGTTCCTACTGCTGGCCGTGCTGGCGCGTCAGGCCTGACATGGGCGCCCCCTCCCACGTCCCGGTGCTGCTCGACCGGGTCGTCGCCCTCCTGGCGCCCGCGCTCGAGCCCGACGGGTCCGTCCTCGTGGACTGCACCCTCGGCCTGGGCGGCCACAGCGAGGCCGTCCTCCGGCGCTTCCGCGCGGTCCGCGTGGTCGGCATCGACCGGGACCCGCAGGCACTGGCGCTGGCGGGCGAGCGGCTGGCGCCGTACGGCGACCGGTTCACCGGCGTGCACGCCGTCTACGACGAGATCCCCGACGTGCTCGTCGACCTCGGGCTGCGATCGGTGGCCGGCGTGCTGTTCGACCTGGGCGTCTCCTCGATGCAGCTCGACGTCCGCGAGCGCGGCTTCGCCTACGCCGAGGACGCGCCGCTGGACATGCGGATGGGCGGCGAGGGGATGACCGCGGCCGACGTGCTCAACACCTACGCGGCCGCCGACCTGGCCCGCATCCTGCGGGAGTACGGCGAGGAGAGGTTCGCCCGCAAGATCGCGGCCGCGATCGTGCGCGAGCGCGAGCAGGCGCCGTTCACCACCTCCGCGCGGCTGGTCGAGCTGCTGTACGCCGAGATCCCGGCTCCGGCGCGACGCACCGGAGGCCATCCGGCCAAGCGCACGTTCCAGGCGCTGCGCATGGAGGTCAACGACGAGCTCGCGGTGCTGCGCCGGGCGATCCCGGCCGCCATCGACGCGATCTCGGTCGGCGGCCGCGTCGTGGTCGAGTCCTACCACTCGCTGGAGGACCGGCTCGTGAAGCAGGCGTTCACCGCGGCGACGCGGCTGGACGTCCCGGAGGACCTGCCGTTCGTGCCCGCGGGGCACGAGCCGGCGCTCCGGCTGGTCACGCGGGGCGCCGAGAAGGCGAGCCCCGGGGAGATCGAGCAGAACCCGCGCGCCGCCTCGGTCCGGCTGCGCGCGATCGAGCGGGTCATCGAGGGAGGGGTAGCAGCATGAGCAGTTCGGTCGCCCAGATCCGGAGCCGGATGCCGCGGATCGCCGAGCACGCCGTCGAGCGCGCCCGGCTGACCGTCGTACCGCGCCCGCGCACCCGCGCCTCGCGGATGCCGTTCGTCGCGCTGGTCTCGATGGTGCTGCTCGGCGGCGTCGTGGGGCTGCTGCTGTTCAACACCTCGATGCAGCAGGCGTCGTTCGCGGCGACCGCGCTCGAGGGCCAGGCGACCACGCTGGCCGCCCGCCAGCAGGCGCTGCAGATGGACCTCGACCGGCTGCGCGACCCGCAGCGCATCGCCGGCGCCGCGGTGCGGCTGGGCATGGTGCAGGCCGGCAACCCGGCGTTCCTCGAGCTCGGCAGCGGCAAGGTCACCGGCGAGCCGTCGGTCGGCGGCGCGGTCTCGCTGCGGATCGACCAGCTGCCGCCGAAGCGGCCGGCGCTGCTCGACCCCGACCCGAACGTCGTGACGGTGACGGGGCAGGAATCGGAAACTTCGGGCGACACGGGCCGGCAGAGCGCCGGAAACGGCCGCGAGAAGAACAAGAATCGCCAGTAGCCACACCGGTCCCACCCGACTCCCCAGAAACGAGCACCCGTGCGCGAGCCCCGCCAGCCCCGACCCCCGCGCGGCTCCCGCCGCGGCTCGCCGCAACTGCGGCTGCGGGTGGGGTTCGTGGTCATCGCGATGGTGCTGTCGGTCTTCGGCGCCCGGCTGATCCAGCTCCAGGGCCTCGACCCCAACTCGTACGCCGCCCGGGCGGCCGCCGAGGGGCTGGTCGAGGTCGAGCTGCCGGCCGAGCGTGGCGACATCCTGGACCGCAACGGCCAGCCGCTGGCCGGCTCGATCAGCGGGCTGATGATCATCGCCGACCCGGCGCTGACCGGCGAGAAGGCGCCCGAGCTCGCCCGGTTCCTCTACCGGCGGCTCGACGTCGACTACCCCTCGACGCTCGAGAAGCTCCGCCAGGAGGGCAGCCGGTACGAGTACATCGCCCGCCGCGTCCCGGCCACCCGGGCGACCCAGGTCGTCGCCGCGGCCGAGCGCGCCGGCTACGAGGGCCTGTTCACCCAGCGCGACCCGCTGCGCGACTACCCGCCCGGCGACGTCGCGTCGAACCTGGTCGGGTTCCTGGGCACCGACGAGCCCCTGGCGGGCTTCGAGCTGACCTTCGACGAGATGCTCTCCGGCACCGACGGCTCGGCCCGCTACGAGGTGAGCGGCGGCAACCGGATCCCGCTCGGCGAGAGCACGACCACCAGGCCGGTCGACGGCCAGGACCTCCGGACCACGATCGACCTCGAGCTCCAGTGGTACGCCGACCGAGTGCTGCGCCAGACCGTCGAGGACGCCGGCGGGGAGTCCGGCTTCATCGTCGTCATGGACAGCCGCACCGGCGAGCTGCTGGCGCTGGCCGACGACCCGACGTACGACGCCAACGACCCGACCGCGGCGCCCAAGGCCGACCTCGGCTCGCGCGCCATGCAGGACGTCTACGAGCCCGGCTCGGTCGAGAAGGTGCTGACGGTGAGCTCGCTGATCAACGAGGGCCTGGTCACCCCGCGCACCCAGCTCGTGGTGCCGCCGCAGCTCCAGCGCGAGGACCGGCCGATCAACGACTGGTTCTCCCACGGCACGATCCGCCTCACGCTCGCCGGCGTGATCGCGAAGTCCTCCAACATCGGCACCGTCCTGGCCACCGACAAGATCGGCGCGAGCGGCCTCTACGACTACCTGCGCAAGTTCGGCCTCGGCCAGCGCACGGACATCGGCGTGCGCGGCGAGACCCCGGGCCTGCTCCCGGCCAGGGGCTCGTGGACCTCGCAGATGAAGGACCGCATCGCGTTCGGCCAGTCGCTCTCGGTCAACGGCGTGCAGATGGCCGCGGCGGTCAACACCATCGCGAACGGCGGCGTCTACGTCTCGCCGAACGTGATCCGCGGCTCCGCCACCACCGCGGACGGCACGGTCGTCGGCACCGACACCGCCGTCAAGCGGCGGGTGATCAGCGCACAGGCGGCCTCCCAGACGGCGCAGATGATGGAGCTGGTCCTGGATCCCGAGGTCGGCGTCGCGCCGGGTGCCGCGGTGCCCGGCTACCGGGTCGCCGGCAAGACCGGCACGGCCCAGCGGGTCGGCGAGAGCGGCACCTACGACGGCTCGACCACGGTCTCCTTCGTCGGCTTCGCGCCCGCCGACGACCCCCGGTTCACCGTCTACGTCGTGGTCCAGAACCCCAGCAACGGCGGCGGTGGCGGCTCGGTCGCCGGCCCGGCGTTCGCCAAGGTGATGAGCTACGCGCTCAAGCGCTACGCGGTCCCGCCGACCGGCACGAAGCCCTCGCGACTCCCCGTGGAGTGGTGAGGGAGTCGCGGCGATAGGTTCGCGTGGTGAGCGACTCCACCCGCCCCACGGACCCTCCGCGGACGCCGCTCGCGACCCTCGCGGAGTGGCTCGGCGCCACCGGGCACGGCGACCCCGCGGGCGTCGTCGTCACGGGTCTCTCGCTGTCCTCCCAGCGCGTCCGCCCGGGCGACCTGTACGCCGCCCTGCCCGGTGCCCGCGCGCACGGCATCGACTTCGCGGCCGCCGCCGTCGGCCGGGGCGCGGTCGCGGTGCTCACCGACCCGGCCGGCGCCGAGCGGGGCGACCCGGGCGTGCCGCTGCTGGTCGTCGACGAGCCGCGGTCCGTGCTCGGTCGCCTCTCGGCACGCATCTACGGCGAGCCCGCCGCCGCGATGCGGATGGTCGGCGTCACCGGCACCCAGGGCAAGACCACGACCACCCGGCTGCTCGAGAGCGGCCTGTCCCGCGCGGGCGTCACCGCCGCGGTCGTCGGCACCGTCGGCACCCGGGTCGCCGGCGAGGACGTGGAGACCGCGCTCACCACGCCCGAGGCGCCGGACCTGCACGGGCTGTTCGCGACCATGCGCGAGCGCGGCGTGCGCGCGTGCGCGATAGAGGTCTCCAGCCACGCGCTGGTGATGGGCCGCGTCGACGGGGTCGTCTTCGACGTCGCGGTCTTCCTCAACCTCGGCCGCGACCACCTCGACTTCCACGCGGACGTCGAGGACTACTACCGCGCCAAGGCCTCGCTGTTCACCCCCGAGCGCGCCCGGATCGCCCTGGTCGACGTCGACGACGAGCACGGTCGCCGGCTCGCCTCCGAGACGACCATCCCGGTGCGCACGCTGAGCACCACGGGCGCCGCCGACTGGTCCGTCGAGGACGTCGACCTGCGCGCCGACGGGTCCGCGTTCACGGTCGTGGCGCCCGACGGTGGCCGCCTGCCGGCGGGCTGCCCGCTGCCGGGCGGCTTCAACGTCGCGAACACGCTGGCGGCCGTGGCCGCCGCGGGCGAGGCCGGCCTGGACGCCGCAGCCGTGGCCGCCGGGATCGCCGGCGGCGGCGGCGTACCCGGCCGGATGGAGCGGGTCGACGCGGGGCAGGACTTCGTCGTGGTCGTCGACTACGCGCACAAGCCGGACGCGGTCGAGGCGGCGATCCGCACGCTGCGGCCGCTGACCGGCGGGCGGGTGATCGTGGTGCTGGGCGCCGGCGGCGACCGCGACCCGGGCAAGCGGCCGATCATGGCCGGCATCGCCGCCCGGCTCGCCGACCTGCTCGTCGTCACCGACGACAACCCGCGCACCGAGGACCCCGCCGCGATCCGCGCGGCCATGCTCGCCGGCGTCGAGTCGGGGGAGGCGGTCGAGGTCGGCGACCGCCGGCTCGCGATCCGCGAGGCGATCCGCCGCGCGCGGCCCGGCGACGTCGTGCTCGTCGCCGGCAAGGGACACGAGACCGGACAGGAGATCGGCGGCGTGGTGCACCCGTTCGACGACCGCGAGGTCGTGCGAGAGGAGCTCGCGTGCTCCCGATGACGCTCGCCGAGGTCGCGGCGGTCGTCGGCGGCGCGGTGCACGGCGACCCTGGCCTCGTGGTCGACGGCCCCGCCTACCACGACACGCGGAGCGCCCGGCCCGGCGGGCTGTTCGTGGCGCTGGTGGGGGAGCGCGTCGACGGGCACGAGTACGCCGCCGGCGCCCACGCCGTCCTCGGCAGCCGCCCGACCGAGGCGCCGACCGTGGTGGTCGACGACCCGGTCGTCGCGCTCGGCGCCCTGGCGCGCCACGTCGGCCGCCGGCTCGGCGCGACCGTCCTCGCGCTCACCGGCTCGCAGGGCAAGACCGGCACCAAGGACTACCTCGCGCACGTCCTCGGCGCGGCCGGGCCGACGGTGGCCACCCTCGGCAGCTTCAACAACGAGCTCGGCTTCCCGCTGACCGTGCTGCGCGCGGACGCGGACACCGAGTTCCTCGTGCTGGAGATGGGCGCTCGCGGCATCGGCCACATCGCCTACCTGTGCGAGATCGCGCCGCCGCGCATCGCCGCGGTGCTCAACGTCGGCACCGCGCACGTCGGCGAGTTCGGCTCCCGCGAGGCGATCGCGCTGGCCAAGGGCGAGATCGTCGAGGCGCTGCCCGAGGACGGCGTCGCCGTGCTCAACGCGGACGACGAGCTCGTCGCCGCGATGGCCGACCGCACGCGCGCGCAGGTGCTGCGCTTCGGCACCGGCGGCGACGTCGCGGTGCGCGGCGTCGAGGTCGACGACCTCTCCCGGCCGTCGTTCGAGGTCGGCCACCGAGGCTCCTGGCACCCGGTGCGGCTGCGCCAGTCCGGCCTGCACCAGGTCGAGAACGCCGTCGCGGCCGCGAGCATGGCCCTGGCCGCCGGCCTGCCGCTCGACCGGATCGCGGCGTCGCTGTCCGGGGCGGACGCCGTCTCTCCGATGCGGATGGAGCTGCACGAGCGCGGCGACGGCCTGCTGGTGATCAACGACGCCTACAACGCCAACCCGGCCTCGATGGCGGCCGCCCTCGAGGCGCTCCGGGTGATCGGCGAGCGGCGCGGGCGGCGTACCGTCGCCGTGCTCGGCGAGATGCGCGAGCTCGGCGACTCCTCGCACGCCGGCCACGTCGAGGTCGGCCGGACCGCGCGGGCCCTCGGCATCGACACCGTCGTGGTCGTCGGCGCGGCCGCCGCGGCCATCGCGGAGGGGTACGCCGGTGAGGCGATCCTCACGGCGGGGCGTGCCGAGGCCCTCGCCTGGGTGCGCGAGAATGCTGCGGGCTCCGACGTCGTGCTGGTCAAGGCGTCGCGGGGGGCCGCGCTGGAAGCGATCGCCGACGGACTGCTGTCCATGAATACGGAGGGAGGGGGCGCCACGCCATGAGAGCGATCCTCCTGGGCGGCGGCGTCGCCCTCCTCATCTCGCTGCTCGGCACCCGGGTCGCGATCCGGATGCTCACCCGGCGGGGCTACGGGCAGGAGATCCGCGACGACGGCCCCACCAGCCACCACACCAAGCGCGGCACGCCCACGATGGGCGGCGTGGTCATCATCCTGGCCGCGGTCGTCGGCTACTTCGCGGCGAAGCTGCTCACCCACGACCTGCCGTCCGCGTCGGCGCTGCTGCTGCTCTTCCTGTTCGCCGGCACCGGCCTGGTCGGCTTCCTCGACGACTTCATCAAGATCTCCAAGCAGCGCAGCCTGGGCCTGCGCAGCAAGGCCAAGATGATCGGCCTGACCGTGGTGGCGCTCGCCTTCGGCGGACTCTCGCTCTCGCCCTGGCTCGAGGACGACCGCGGCCAGACCCCGGCCTCGAACCACCTCTCGTTCATCCGCGACATCGGCTGGGTCACGCTGCCGACCGTCGTCGTGCTGCTGCTCATCTGGCTGATCATCGCGGCGACGTCGAACGGTGTGAACCTCACCGACGGCCTCGACGGCCTCGCCACCGGGGCCGGCGTGATGGTCTTCGGCGCCTACACGCTGGTGAACATCTGGCAGAACAACCAGTGGTGCGGCCAGACCGGCCTCGACCAGCCCAACCTCTGCTACGAGGTGCGCGATCCGCTCGACCTCGCCGTGGTCGCGGCCGCGATCACCGGCGCCTGCTTCGGCTTCCTGTGGTGGAACGCCTCGCCGGCCGCGATCATGATGGGCGACACCGGCTCGCTCGCGCTCGGCGGCGCCCTCGCCGGACTCGCGATCCTGACCCGCACCGAGCTGCTGCTGATCATCCTCGGCGGCCTGTTCCTGGTCGAGACGGTCTCGGTCATGCTGCAGGTGACCACGTTCAAGGTCACCAAGAGGCTGACCGGGACCGGGCGCCGGGTCTTCCGGATGGCGCCGATCCACCACCACTTCGAGATGCTCGGGTGGGAGCAGGTCACGGTGACGATCCGGTTCTGGATCATCACCGGCATCTGCGTCGCCGCCGGCCTCGGCGTCTTCTACGCCGAGTGGGTCGCGGGCATCTGATGGCCGACCCCCACCTGCTCGGGCGGCACGACTCCTGGGCGGGCGTCCGCGCGGTCGTCGCCGGCTTCGGCGTGTCCGGCTTCGCCGCCGCCGACAACCTCAACCACCTCGGCGCGAGCGTGATCGCGCTCGACGAGTCCGACGCCGGCGGCCGGGCCGAGAAGGCGGAGCTGCTCGAGGTGCTCGGTGCCGACGTACGTCTCGGGGCGGGTACGACGGCGACGCTGCCCGACGACGTCGACCTGCTCGTCACCTCGCCCGGCTGGCGGCCGGACGCCCCGCTGCTGGCGCAGGCGCGCGAGCGCGGGGTGCCGATCTGGGGCGAGGTCGAGCTCGCCTGGCGGCTGCGCGACCCGGACCACCGCACCCCGTGGCTCTGCGTCACCGGCACCAACGGCAAGACCACGACCGTGCAGATGCTCGACTCCATCCTCCGGGCGGCCGGCCTGCGCTCGATCGCGGCCGGCAACGTCGGGCTGCCGATCGTCGAGGCGGTGATGGACCCCGAGCCGTACGACGTCCTCGCGGTCGAGCTCTCCAGCTTCCAGCTGCACTACACCTACTCGATGAGCGCCGAGTCGGCCGCCGTCCTCAACGTCGCCGAGGACCACCTCGACTGGTACACCGGTCCGACGGGGATGGCCGACTACGCCGCCGACAAGGGCCGGATCTACGAGCGGGTCCGGCGCGCCTGCGTCTACAACGCCGCCGACCCCGAGACCGAGCGGCTCGTGCGCGCGGCCGAGGTCGAGGAGGGCGCCCGCGCGATCGGCTTCACCCTCGGCATGCCGGGCGTCGGGATGGTCGGCCTCGTCGAGGACATCCTCGCCGATCGCGCCTTCATCGAGCAGCGCGAGACCAGCGCCGCGGAGCTGTGCACCCTCGACGACCTCGCGCTCAACAATCCGGGAGGGGCCGCCCCCCACTTCGTCGCGAACGCGCTCGCCGCGGCCGCGCTGGCCCGCGCGCACGGCGTACCACAGGCGGCGGTCCGCGACGGCCTGCGCGCCTTCCGCCCCGACGGGCACCGGATCGCGGTCGTGGGTGAGCGCGACGGCGTCACCTGGGTCGACGACTCCAAGGCCACCAACCCGCACGCCGCGCAGTCCTCGCTGCTCGCCTACGACCCGGTCGTCTGGATCGCCGGCGGGCTCGCCAAGGGCGCCCGCTTCGACGAGCTCGTGCTCGCCGTCGGGCCGCGCCTGCGCGGCGTCGTGCTGCTCGGCCGGGACCGCGACGCGATCGCGGGCGCGCTTTCGCGACACGCCCCGGATGTGCCCGTGATCGTGCTGGGCGGCGGCGAGACTGACCCGGTAGACGGTGGACGGGCCATGGAGCGCGCCGTCGGGGCCGCAGCCGAGCTGGCTCGACCCGGCGACACGGTCCTGCTCGCCCCCGGCTGTGCCTCCATGGACATGTTCACCGACTACGCCGAGCGCGGCGACGCGTTCGCCGACGCCGTACGACGCAGGCTCTAGCACCCGACGGGAGGGGGACGCGATGACCACCGCCGACCCCCTCGAGCGGACGCGGCGTCGCCCCGCGATCCTCGGCTGGTACGCCGCCGTGCGGGCCGCGCTCGACCGGCCGCTCACGGCGTACTACCTGCTGCTCGGCGCCTCCGCGCTGCTGCTCACCATCGGCCTGGTCATGGTGCTGAGCGCCTCGAGCGTCTACTCCTACAACGAGAACGGCGGCGACTCCTACGCCGTCGTCAAGCGCCAGTTGATGTGGGTGCTGATCGGCATCCCGTGCGCGTTCGTCGCCTCCCGGCTGCCGCACCGGGTGCTGCGACGGTTCGCGTGGCTCGGCCTGGTCGTCTCGATCGTGCTGCTGGCGCTCGTCCGGGTGCCCGGGCTGGGCCGCGAGGTCAACGGCAACACTAACTGGCTCGGCCTCGGCCCGATCGTGATCCAGCCCGCCGAGGTCGCCAAGCTCGCGATCGTGCTGTGGGCCGCGCACGTCTACGCGCTCAAGGACAAGCGGCTGCACCGCGTCCACGAGGTGCTCATGCCCGTGGTGCTCGGCATGAGCGTGGTCATCGGGCTGGTCGTCCTCGGCAAGGACCTCGGCACCGCGCTGGTGCTGTTCGCGATCCTGCTCGCCATGCTGTGGGTCGTCGGCGCGCCCGGCCGGATCTTCGCGTTCGCGCTGACCGCGGTCGGCGTGGTCGCCATCGGCATCGCGTCGACGTCGTCCGAGCGCCTGGAGCGCATCACCAACTTCGCCGACCCCTTCAAGGACTTCCACAACGCCGGCTGGCAGCCCGCGCACGGCCTCTTCGCGCTGTCCAGCGGCGGCGTCTTCGGCCAGGGCATCGGCGCCAGCCAGCAGAAGTGGGGCGACCTGCCCGAGGCGCACACCGACTTCATCTTCGCGGTGCTCGGCGAGGAGCTCGGCCTGGTCGGCACGCTACTGGTGATCGGGCTGTTCCTCACGATCGCGTTCGCGGCGATCCGGGTCGCCACCCACACCGACGACCCGTTCGTGCGCTACACGACCTTCGGCATCGTGGTCTGGCTGCTCGGTCAGACGATCATCAACGTCGGTATGGTGCTCGCGCTGCTGCCGGTCATCGGCATCCCGCTGCCGCTCATCTCCTACGGCGGCTCCGCGCTCGTGCCGTCCCTGGTCGCGCTCGGCCTGCTCATCGGCTTCGCCCGCCGCGAGCCCGAGGCCGCCCGCGCCCTCGCACAGCGCAAGAGGGACCGCTCCGCGGGCGTCTCGGCGGGCCGCGTCTCCTAGCGCTGATCGATGCGGGTGGATGCCAGCGTCGTCCAGGCTTCGCGGCATTTTTCGTGAGTCAAGCCGATGCCTTGCGCGCCCTGCAGCGGGATGTGACAGTGGCTCACCAGTAAGGAAGATGCACGGATGCTGCTACAGAAGTGGCCATGCTAACCGATCAATCGACAGGTTCTGCTCGGGGCGCTTTCGGACGAAAGATGGAGGGACGTTGCCCTGGGAATGGCGTTGGGCTTCGTCGGGGCCGGAGTTGCGGCGTCGCCTTCAGTAGGCTCGCGTGCCGCGTGTGTCTCGTACCCATGTGACGGGCGATCCGGCGCTCACGACGTGGAGGTGTCCAGGTGATTGCGGATCTGCCTGCGTCTACGCGGCGCTCCAGCCGCCGCTGGTGGGTCGTAGCCGCGTCCGCGGCCGGGGGCGAGTTCGTCGTGGTCTGGCTGGCTGCCGCGGTTGCCACCTTCGTCACTCAGGGTATCTGTGGGGACCCCGCGAGTACTGAGAATCTGCACACCGCGCGGTGGCTCCTGCTCGTCCTGAGCGCCGCCGCTTTCCTGCCGTGGGCGTTGGTCGCGTACCGCAGCGTCCCCCGGCGGCCGGTGGCCCTGCTGGTCGGACTCCTGGCCGCGGCTCCCGCCGTCCGTGTCGCCGTCGACGCGGTGCTGTCCAGCCCAGCCGAATGGACGAACAGCTACTGCGTGTTCTAGATGCGTACCGCTGGCGACACGCCGACCAGGCCTTGCCCCGCCCAGCCCTCGGTCGGCGGCATTGACTCTAGGCTTGACGACGATGCGCGTACTCCTCGCCGGCGGCGGCACCGCCGGCCACACCTCGCCCCTGCTCGCCACCGCCGACGCCCTCCGACGACTCCGGCCCGACGTCGAGATCACCTGCCTCGGCACGCCGCGGGGCCTGGAGAACAAGGTGGTCCCGGAGGCCGGCTACCCGCTCGAGCTGATCCCGCCGGTGCCGCTCCCGCGCCGGCCGAGCGCCGACCTCCTCAAGGTCCCGACCCGGCTGCGCGCGGCCGTCAGGGCGACCCGTGCGGTGCTCGACCGGGTCCGCCCCGACGTGGTCGTCGGCTACGGCGGCTACGTCTCGATGCCGCTCTACCTCGCGGTCCGCGGGGGCCGGACCCCGCTGGTGATCCACGAGCAGAACGCCATCCCGGGCCTGGCCAACCGGGCCGGCGCCCGGTTCGCGCGGCGGGTGCTGGTGAGCTTCCCCGACACCCCCCTGAGGAAGGCGGAGTACGTCGGCCTGCCGATCCGCCCGATGGTCTCCGGCCTCGACCGGGCGGCTCTCTGCGCCGAGGCGCGGGCGTTCTTCGGTCTCGACCCGGACCGCCCGACGCTGCTGGTCACCGGCGGCTCCCAGGGCGCGCGCCGGCTCAACCAGGCGGTGTCCGGCGCCGCGCCGGCCCTGGCGAGCGCCGGGGTGCAGGTGCTGCACGCCGAGGGCAGGCACGGCGGCGCCGCTCCCACCGAGACCGACGTGCCCTACGTCGTGGTCGAGTACATCGACCGGATGGACCTCGCCTTCGCCGCCGCCGACCTGGTCGTGTGCCGGTCCGGCGCCAACAGCGTCACCGAGGTGGCGGCGGTCGGGCTGCCCGCCGTCTACGTCCCGCTGCCGATCGGCAACGGCGAGCAGCGCAGGAACGCCGCGCCGGTCGTCGCCGCCGGCGGCGGCATCCTCGTCGACGACGCCGACCTGACCACCGAGTGGGTCGTGGCGAATGTGCCCCCGCTCGCCGCGGATCCCGCGCGCCTGGTGCGGATGGGCGTGGCCGCCGCCGCGGTGATCCCGCGCGACGCCGACGAGAAGGTCGCCCGGATCGTGCTCGAGGTGGCGGTCGCGTGAGAGTCCCCGTCCCGGAGGAGATCCTCCCGGCCGACCGCCTGGGCCGCGTGCACTTCGTCGGCATCGGCGGCGCCGCGCTCTCCGGCATCGCCCGGATCATGCTGGCCCGCGGCATCGCGGTCAGCGGCAGCGACGGCGTCGACTCGCCGACGCTCGACGCCCTGCGGGCGCTGGGCGCCCGCGTCCACGTCGGCCACGCGGCCGGCCAGCTCGGCGACGCCGACACGGTCGTCGTCTCGACCGCGGTCCGCGAGGACAACCCGGAGTACGCCGCGGCCGTCCGCCGCGGCCTGCGGGTGCTGCCGCGCTCGGCGGCACTGGCCGCGGTGATGGCCGGCCGGCGGGTGGTCGCCGTCGCCGGGACGCACGGCAAGACCACCACCACGTCGCTGCTCACGGTCGCGCTCCAGGCCGCGGGGGCGGATCCGGCGTACGCCATCGGCGGCGAGCTGACCGCCACCGGCGTCAACGCGGGCGAGGGCACCGGCGAGGTGTTCGTCGCCGAGGCCGACGAGAGCGACGGCGCCTTCCTGCACTACGCGCCGTACGCCGCGATCGTCACCAACGTCGAGGCCGACCACCTCGACAACTGGGGGACCGAGGCGGCCTACCGCGCGGCGTTCGACGAGTTCGCCGACACGGTCTCACCCGAGGGGTTCCTGGTGTGCGTCGCCGACGACCCGGGCGCCGCCGCGCTCGCCGACCGTGCCGAGGAGTCCGGCCGCCGGGTCGTGCGGGTCTCGGCGCGCTCGCCCGAGGCGCTGGCCGGCGTCGAGCTGTGGTCGCCGGGGGAGCACTACCTCGCCGACGCGCTCGCGGCGCTGGCCGCCGGCGTCGAGCTGGGGTACGACGCCGCCGACCTCGCCAGGGGCATCGCGGCGTACTCCGGCACCAAGCGGCGGATGGAGCGCAAGGGCGAGGCCGGGGGAGTCCGGGTCTACGACTCCTACGCGCACCACCCGACCGAGATCGCCGGCGACCTGGCCGCGGCGCGCGCGCTGGCGGGGTCCGGGCGCGTGGTCGTCGCGTTCCAGCCGCACCTGGTCTCGCGCACCCGGATCTTCGGCGCCGCGATGGGCGAGGCGCTCGGCGCCGCCGACGAGGTGGTCGTGCTCGACGTCTACCTCGCCCGCGAGGACGCCGACCCGGCCGTGACCGGCGCGCTCGTCGCCGGCGCGGTGCCGCTGCCCGACTCGCGGGTCGCGTTCGTGCCGTCCTTCGACGACGTCGCTGGCGAGCTGGTCGCCCGCGCCCGGCCCGGCGACCTGGTCGTCACCCTCGGCGCCGGCACGGTGACCGAGATCGGCCCGCGGGTGCTGGAGCTGCTCCGTGGCTGACGTCTCCGCGGAGCGGACCCGCAGGCGGTTCACCCGCCGGCAGTGGGCCCGGCGCTGGCTGGCCTGGCGGCCGGTCCTCGCGGTCGTGCTGGTGCTGCTGCTCGGCGTACTGCTGGTCTGGCTCGTCTACTTCTCCTCGCTCCTCTCGGTGAAGGGCGTAGACGTCCAGGGCGTCAAGCAGCTCAGCGCCGGACAGATCCGCTCCGCCGCGGCCGTGCCCGAGGGCGAGCCGCTGGCCACCGTCGACCTCGACCGGGTCCGCGCCCGCGTCGAGGCGCTGGCGCCGGTCCGCTCGGCCGACGTCTCGCGCGAGTGGCCCGACCAGGTGCTGATCACCGTCGAGGAGCGGGTGCCGGTCGCGGTCGTCCAGATCGCCGGCAAGCTGCGCGGCATGGACGAGGAAGGGGTCGTCTTCCGCGACTACGCCCAGGCCCCGCCCGGCCTCCCGCGCGTCGAGACCGGCACGAGCACCGGCAGCGACGCCCTGCGCGAGGCTGCCCTCGTCGCCGCGGCCCTGCCCTCGGACCTGGCCGCGAGGGTCGACTACGTCGCGGTCGCCACGGTCGACGAGATCTCGCTGTCGCTGCGCGACGGCCGCATCGTGCGCTGGGGGAGCGCCGCCGACTCCGACCTCAAGGCCGAGGTCCTCGCCGGCCTGCTCGCCGCCCGCCCCGACGCGAAGGCCTACGACGTCTCGGTCCCCGGCCAGCCGACCACGAAGTAGCGGGTGGTCCGCTCCGGGGTGTGGTGGCTGCTGCCCTCAGGTTCACCACGGTATGTAGGCGAACCTGCACCTCCCGCGGCATGCCCACCTTGGGAAGTGCAGGTTCGGCTGCATCCCATGGTGAAACAGCGGCGGCGGTAGCGGCTAGCTGGCCCTGCGCGCCAACCGGCTGATCCGTGCGACGGTCCGACCCGGCTCGTCGTAGTCGGCCCAGATGAGTCGGAACATCCCGTAGCCCGTGGCCTCGCGCAGCGCATCCTCGCGGATCTTCTCGGCGAACACGACCTCTCCGGGTTCCTGCCCCTCCCTGAGCAGCCGGCCGTACTTGATGCGACCGTCGAACTCGCCGAGGAGGCCGAGTGCGGGCCAGCCCCAGTCGCAGATGCCGATCAGGTTGCCGGTGGCGTCGTGCACCTCGTACTGCAGGACCGGGGCAGGCAGATGATGGGTCCGGAAGAGCCACCGCCCGCGGGACTCCCCGACGCTCTGCGACTTCCCGCTCGCCATCCGGGTCGGGATGTGGAGGTGCCGCATGCCGGGCCAGCCCCCGAGGCGTGCGTGCGTCTGCATCAGCTGGTCGTGGTCGAACTGGTCCTTGAAGAGACCACTGTCGAGGAGGCAGAGCGCCGCCTCGCTGGGCGTTCGCGAGCCGGTCTCCAGCACACTCCTGACCGCGGTTGTCACGGCGAGCCCGTCGACCTCGATGACGTCACCGGCGATGCAGACCCCCTCGTGGTGAACGACGTCGCCCTCGATCCGGCCCGCACCGCCGTCGAGGCGGGTGACGTGGACGTGGCTGAGAGGAACGCCCCAGACGTCGATGCCATGGACGACGACCGCAGAGACGTGGCTCAATGCCACGGTCGGGCCCAGCGAGCGCGCCACGGCGCGGGCGCGGACGAGGTGGCGCCCGACGTCGTCGAGCGCGGTCCACTCGTCGGCGAAGGCGTAGAACCCACGCCGGAATCGGACCCAAACCCGCGCACGCACCATCCGTGCGACGGCTCGGTCGTCGTATCCAGCATCATCGGCTTCTCGCCTGGTGAAGAAGCCGCACTCTCGGGTGAGCCAGCGCAACGGGTCCATCCGGTCACCATCGCCGCTGGGTCGACCGATCGCGCGGCGGAGCAACCCGGTTGGGGAGAGACCGGTCGCTGCGACGTCCTGTGGATGCTGACCGGCTCATGCTCAGGTTCACCACGGTATGTAGGCGAACCTGCACCTCCCGCGGCATGCCCACCTTGGGAAGTGCAGGTTCGGCTGCATCCCATGGTGAAACAGCGGCGGCGGTAGCAACCAGCCCGGCGTGTCTCCCCGAATCGGGAGGGGTCTCCGCCTACTGTCGTGACCACGGCGAGGTTGACATAACTATAACCCTCAGGTTGAGGGTCAGAGTTAACGGGACACGCCGGGAGAGCTTCCCAGGAACGACAGCACCAGCACCGACATCCGCATCCGAGCAGCGAAGGGCGAGAGCCGTGGCAGCAGCACAGAACTACCTGGCCATCATCAAGGTCGTGGGCATCGGTGGTGGTGGTGTCAACGCCGTGAACCGGATGATCGAGGTCGGGCTCAAGGGCGTCGAGTTCATCGCCATCAACACCGACGCGCAGGCGCTCCTCATGAGCGACGCCGACGTGAAGCTCGACATCGGCCGCGAGCTCACCCGCGGCCTCGGCGCCGGCGCCAACCCCGAGGTCGGCACGCAGGCCGCCGAGGACCACTCGGACGAGATCGAGGAGGTCATCAAGGGCGCCGACATGGTGTTCGTGACGGCCGGCGAGGGCGGCGGCACGGGCACCGGCGGCGCACCGGTCGTGGCGCGGATCGCCCGCAGCCTGGGCGCGCTGACCATCGGCGTCGTGACCCGGCCGTTCGCCTTCGAGGGACGCCGCCGCGCCAACTCCGCCGAGGAGGGCATCGCCCGCCTGCGCGAGGAGGTCGACACCCTCATCGTGATCCCGAACGACCGGCTGCTCTCGATCAGCGATCGCAACGTCTCGGTGCTCGACGCGTTCAAGCAGGCCGACCAGGTGCTCCTCCAGGGCGTCTCCGGCATCACCGACCTGATCACCACGCCGGGCCTGATCAACCTCGACTTCGCCGACGTGAAGTCGGTGATGTCGAACGCCGGCTCCGCCCTGATGGGCATCGGCTCGGCCCGCGGCGAGGACCGCTCGGTCGCCGCCGCGGAGATGGCGGTCTCCAGCCCGCTGCTCGAGGCGAGCATCGACGGCGCCCACGGCGTACTGCTCTCGATCGCCGGCGGCTCCGACCTCGGCCTGTTCGAGATCAACGAGGCCGCCGCCCTGGTGGCCCAGGCGGTGCACCCCGAGGCCAACATCATCTTCGGCGCCACCATCGACGACGCCCTCGGCGACGAGGTCCGGGTGACCGTCATCGCCGCCGGCTTCGACGGCGGCCAGCCCAAGCGCCAGACCGAGGGCGCCACGCTGCGCCGCGACCCGCGGCCCCAGCAGACGCAGGCCGAGACCAAGGCCGCCGCGCAGGCCGTCGCCGCCAAGCAGGACGTGCCCGCCGAGCAGAAGGAGAGGCAGAGGGAGAAGGTGGCCAGCGCGCCGCAGGCGAGCGCACCTCGGCCGGCTCCGCGGCAGGTGCAGTTCGACGACGACGACCTGGACGTGCCCGACTTCCTCAAGTAGCGGCTTGTACTTCTTCACCGACACCGTCGAGGACGACGTCCGGCTGGACGTCGCCTTCACCGACTCCAGCCTCGACCTCCAGGGCCTCCGTCCGGCGTTCCCCGAGCGCCTGGCGGAGGTGGAGGCCGCGTGCGGCGTCCCGTTCGCGCGCCTCACCCAGGTACACGGCGCCGACGTGCTCGTCGCGGACGGGCCGATGGCGCTCGACGAGGTGCCGACCGGCGACGCGCTGATCACGACCAGGCGCGGTCTCGGCCTCATGGTGCGGGTCGCCGACTGCGTCCCCGTGCTGCTCGCCGACACCGCGGCCGGGGTGATCGGCGCGGTGCACGCCGGCCGGCCGGGCCTGGCGCTCGGCGTCGCCACGGCTGCCGTCGAGGCGATGCGGGCGCGCGGTGCCGCGGAGCTGCGCGGCTGGCTGGGGCCGCATGTGTGCGGACGCTGCTACGAGGTGCCGGCCGCCCTGCGGGAGGAGGTCGCCGCGCTCGTGCCCGAGTCGTGGTCGGAGACCTCCTGGGGCACCCCGGCGCTCGACATCGGCGCCGGCGTCGAGGCCCAGCTGGTGAGGGCCGGCGTGGAGGTCACCCGCGTGGCCGGCTGCACCCGCGAGGAGCCCGGCCTGCACTCCTACCGTCGCGACGGCGTCGAGGCCGGCCGCTTCGCCGGGTTGGTGTGGCTGACGTGAGCGCCCCCGACGTGCGCCGCGACGAAGTCGCCGCCGGACTCGCCCGCGTGCGGGGGCGGATCGCGGCCGCCTGCGCCGCCGCCGGCCGCGACCCCGAGGAGGTCCGGCTGGTCGTGGTCACCAAGTTCTTCCCCGCCTCCGACGTCCGCCTCCTCGCCGAGCTCGGCGTCACCGACGTGGGGGAGAACCGGCACCAGGAGGCCGAGGCCAAGGCCGCCGAGTGCGCCGACCTCGGCCTGGCCTGGCACTTCATCGGGGGGCTCCAGAGCAACAAGGCGGCCGCGGTGGCGGCGTACGCCGACGTCGTCGAGTCCGTCGACCGCACCAAGCTCGTCGCCGGGCTCGACCGCGGTGCGCAGCAGCGCGATCGGGCCGTCGACGTGCTGCTCCAGGTGAGCCTCGACCCGCCCGGACGGGAGGGCCGCGCCGGCGTCGACCCCGATGGGCTGGCCGCGCTGGCGCTCGCCGTCCGCGCGGCCGGGACGCTCCGGCTGCGCGGGCTGATGGCCGTGGCGCCGCTCGGGGAGGACCCGACGCCGGCGTTCGAGCGGCTCGCCGGGATCCGGCGCGACTTCCTCGCCGGCCACCCGGACGCGACCTGGCTCTCGGCCGGGATGAGCGGCGACCTGGAGCATGCCGTGCGCGCCGGCGCGACACACGTGCGCGTCGGCTCGGCGGTCCTCGGTTCGAGGCCACCGGTCCAGTAATGTCCCAACCACCACACCATCACCGGAGGACACAGTCATGAGCGGCGGAATGCGCAGGATCGGCGAGTACCTCGGCCTGCTCGAGGACACCGGCCGGTACGACGACGAGTACGACGTCCGCGACGAGTACGAGACCCAGGAGACCGTGCCCGTGCGCCCCTCGAAGCGCGAGGGCCGCCCGGCTCCCGTGTCCGACATCTCCGAGCGCCGTCGCCCGGCCTCGGGCCCGACCGGAGTGGTGGCCGAGCTGTCCCGCATCACGACCCTGCACCCGCGCACCTACAACGAGGCGCGCACCGTCGGCGAGAACTTCCGCGAGGGCACGCCGGTGATCATGAACCTCTCCGAGATGGACGACGCCGACGCCAAGCGCCTCGTCGACTTCGCGGCCGGGCTGGTCTTTGCGACCCGTGGCACGATCGAGCGCATCACCAACAAGGTGTTCCTGCTCTCGCCGCCGAACGTGTCGGTGGCCGCCGAGGACAAGCAGCGGATCGTCGAGAACGGGTTCTTCAACCAGAGCTGAGGCCAACGGTGCAGGTGGTCGGGGTGGTCATCGAGATCGTCCTCTGGTTCTTCATCGCGTTCCTCTGGATCCGGTTCGTCGTGGACTGGGTCCAGGTCTTCGCACGGTCGTGGGTGCCCCGGGGCGCGCTGCTCGTGGGCCTCGAGGGCGTCTACTCCGCGACCGACCCGCCGATCAAGGCGCTGCGGCGCGTGATCCCGCCGCTGCGGATCGGGAGCATCTCCTTGGACCTGAGCTTCCTGATCGTGCTGATCGCGGCGTACGTGCTGCTCCGCGTCAACCGAGGGATCTTCCTCTGACCGGTGTTGCTCCTGATGCGGGTGAGCCACTCACCTGCGCAGGCGCTATTGTTCGACCGACAGCAACGATCGAGATGGAATGGGTGAGGTCATGCCGCTGACGCCTGAGGACGTGAGCAACAAGCGCTTTACTCCTGTCCGGCTCCGCGAGGGCTACGACATGGGTGAGGTCGACCAGTTCCTCGACGAGGTGGAGGCCGAGCTCGCGCGTCTCACGAAGGAGAACGACGACCTTCGCTCGAAGCTCGCCACGGCCCAGTCCGGCGGCGTATCGACCGAGACGGCCCCGCAGCCCCGCGTCGAGGAGCGCGCCCCGGAGCCGGAGCCGGTCGCGGCGCCGACCCCCGTGGTCGCCGCGAGCCCGGTCGAGACGATCCGGGTCGAGACCGTCCCCGAGGCCTCGAACGCCGCCGCGCGGCTGCTCGAGATCGCGACCCGCAACGCCGACGAGCTGGTCGAGGACGCGAAGAACGAGGCCGACAAGATCATCGGCGAGGCCCGCACCAAGGCCGAGCGCCTGGAGTCGGAGTCGAAGACCAAGGCCGACCGGCTCGAGTCCGACGCCCGCACCCGCGCCCAGATGCTCGACTCCGAGACCGCCGAGCGGCGTCGCCAGATGTTCGGCGACCTGGAGAAGGACCGCGACAAGCTCAACGCGGAGGTGGAGAACCTCCGCTCGTTCGAGCGTGAGTACCGCTCTCGTCTGAAGAGCTACTTCTCCCAGCAGCTCGAGGCGCTCAACACCGGCGGCTCGGACGGCCCGCTGTCGTCCTCCGACGACGCCCCGGCGCCCAAGCGGCTCCGCTCGATCCTCGGTGAGGACGACTCCTGAGCCCAGCCTGATCCCGGCCCGGCCCACTCGTGCGCGGCGGCCGGCCCCGACTCCGGGGCCGGCCGCCTTCGCGTCCCTTCGCTCCGCCACGGTGCGCCTGATTTGAGGCGCTAGGGGTCACCCGCTACCCTCCCCGCACACCCTGTGGCTCACCCCACCGCCGCCGAGGCCCGAGGAGGCCCGACCATGGCTCGCAGCACGAGGAAGTCGCTCGCCGGGCAGGCGGCCTCCGCCGCCCGCAAGGTCATCACGCGCAAGCCCGCCGCGAAGAAGGCCGCGAAGTCCACGGCGCCGGCGAAGAAGGCGGCAGCCAGGAAGACCGCGGCGAAGACCACCCCGGCCACGAGGACCGTCGCGGCCAAGGCGGCGCCGGCGAAGAAGGCGCCGGCCAAGAAGGCGCCGGCCAAGAAGGTGGCGGCGAAGAAGGCTCCGGTCAAGGTGGCGGCGAAGAAGGCTCCGGTCAAGGTGGCGGCGAAGAAGGCCGCGCCGGTCAAGAAGGCGCCGGTCAAGAAGGCGCCGGCCAAGAGGGGGGCCCCGGCCAAGAAGGCCGCGTCGACCAAGAAGGCGGCGCCCGCGAAGAAGGCTCCGGCCAAGAAGGCTCCGCGCAGCGCCCTGGTGGTCAAGGCGGGCGAGGCCGGGTGGACCAAGGCCGAGCTCAAGGAGGTCCTCGGCGAGCTGCGCGAGCAGCGCGACCACAGCCTGGGCATCATCGCGGCCCAGGAGGCCGAGCTCAGCGGGCTGATGCGCGACTCCGGCGACGGGGCCGGCCAGGACCAGGCCGACCTCGGCGCGACCAGCTTCGAGCGCGACCACGAGCTCACCGTGCTCAACAGCGAGCGCGACAAGCTGGCCCAGATCGAGCGCGCCCTGGCCCGCATCGACGACGGCACCTACGGCGTGTGCGAGTCGTGCGGCGACCCCATCGGCAAGATGCGGCTGATGGCGTTCCCTCGTGCCACACTGTGCCTGACATGCAAGCAGCGCGAGGAGCGTCGCTGACCGGCGACGACAACGGCACCAGCCGTCACCCAGGCCGTCCCGAGGGCTCTCGGGCCCGTTTCATCCTGATCTTCGCGGCGGTCGCCCTCACGGCGTACGCCGTCGAGGTGCTCTCGAAGGTCCTGGCCGTGCGCGAGCTCGCCGACCGCCCCGACATCGAGCTCATCGGCGACTTCCTGGTGCTGCACCTGGTGCGCAACCCGGGGGCGGCGTTCAGCCTGGGCACGTCGTACACCGAGGTCTTCAGCGTCCTCGCGATCGTCGCGGTCTGCGTGGTGCTGTGGCTGGCCCGCAAGGTCGGGAGCGTCGGCTGGGCCTGCGCGCTCGGATTCCTGTTCGGCGGCGTCGCCGGCAACCTCACCGACCGCCTGGTGCGTGAGCCCGGGCCGCTGCGCGGGCACGTCGTCGACATGTTCATGATCCCGAACTGGCCGGTGTTCAACGTCGCCGACATCTTCATCAACATCGCGGCGGGGCTGATCCTCGTGCAGGTCTTCCGGGGCATCAGGGTCGACGGCACCCGCGTCGAGCGCGAGCCGGCGGCGGAGACGGAGGAGTGACGGCCGGGGCCGACCACCGGTCCCTGCCGGTGCCGGAGAGCCTGGCCGGCGAGCGCGTGGACGCCGCGATGGCGCGGCTGTTCGGGCTCTCCCGGACGCGCGCGGCCGACCTGATCGCCACCGGGCACGTCGCCCTCGACGGCCACCGCCCCGGCAAGAGCGAGCGGGTGCTCCCGGGCTCGACGCTCGACGTGACCATCCCCGTCGAGGCCGACCCCCTCGAGGTCGTGCCGGAGGTCGTCGAGGGGATCACGGTCATCCACGACGACGACGCGATCGTCGTGATCGACAAGCCCGTCGGCGTCGCAGTGCACCCCTCGCCGGGCTGGTCCGGCCCGACCGTCGTGGGCCACCTCGCCGGCGCCGGCTTCCGGATCTCCACCAGCGGCGCCTCCGAGCGGCAGGGCATCGTGCAGCGCCTCGACGTCGGCACCTCCGGCGTGATGGTGATCTGCAAGTCCGAGCACGCCTACTCGCGCCTGAAGAACGCGTTCCGCCACCGGCGGGTCGACAAGGTCTACCACGCGCTCGTCCAGGGCCACCCGGACCCGCTCGCGGGCACCGTCGACGCGCCGATCGGGCGGCACCCCAGGGCCGACTACAAGTTCGCCGTGATGGCCGACGGCCGGCACAGCGTCACCCACTACGAGACGCTCGAGGCGCACCGGTTCGCCAGCCTCCTGGAGGTCCACCTCGAGACCGGCCGCACCCACCAGATCCGGGTGCACATGGCCGCGCTCAAGCATCCGTGCGTCGGCGACCTGACCTACGGCGCCGACCCCACGCTCGCGAAGCGGGTCGGCCTCGAGCGGCAGTGGCTGCACGCCGTACGCCTCGGCTTCGAGCACCCGGACACCGGCGAGCACGTCGAGTACGAGTCGCCGTACCCCGAGGACCTCGCGCAGGCGCTCGAGGCGATCCGCGATGCGCATTAGGCCCGCGGACGAGTCGGACGCCGACGCGGTCGCGACCGTCCACGTGCGCAGCCGGGCCGCCGCCGCGATGCCCGCGGGCGTCCACACCGACGACGAGGTACGGCGGTGGCTCGGCCGCCGGCTGGAGCACGACGACGTCTGGGTGGCCGAGGTCGACGGCGATGTCGTCGGGTACGTCCGGCTGACCGCCACCTGGCTCGACGACCTCTACGTGCTGCCCGAGCATGCCGGTCAGGGGGTGGGCTCGGCCCTGCTCGAGCTCGCGAAGGCCCGGCGTCCGGGCGGCTTCTGCCTGTGGGCCTTCGAGGCCAACGCGCCCGCGCGCGGCTTCTACGCCCGCCACGGGCTGGTCGAGCTCGAGCGCACCGACGGCTCGGGCAACGAGGAGGTCGCCCGACGTACGCCTGGCCTGGCCGGGCACCGATCCGCTGGCCTTCCTCCGGGGCCTGATCGACGAGGTCGACGAGCAGCTCGGCGACCTGCTGGCCCGCCGCGCCGCGCTCACCCGCGCCGTCCAGGGGCACAAGGACGACCCCGCCCGTGACCTCGCGCGTGAGCAGGAGATCGCCGCCGCGATGGCCCGCCGGGCGCCTGCGCTCGGCCCCGAGCGGCTCTCCCGGATCGTGCACGCGATCATCACCGAGAGCCTGGACGCCGCCGCCGAGCGCTGACGCGGGACTGTCGGCGGTTGCTGCCACGATCGACCTCGGCGGCGGGTTAGGCTGACGTCCTTCCCCCTGGACAACGCCCGGTCGCGCCGTGGCCCGGTCCGGCATGCCCGCACAACCCCGAGGAGTGGCCCGCAGCGATGGCGAACGGCTCCCAGGACTCCTTCGTCCACCTCCACGTCCACACCGAGTACTCCATGCTCGACGGCGCGTCGCTGCTCGACGGGCTGTTCTCCCGGGTGGCCGCGCAGGAGATGCCGGCCATCGCGATGACCGACCACGGCAACCTCCACGGGGCGTTCGACTTCTGGTCCAAGGCGCGCCGGCACGGCGTCAAGCCGATCATCGGCATCGAGGCATACCTGACCCCCGGCACGCCACGCGGCGAGCGCAAGCGGATCCGGTGGGGCAAGGGCGACGTGGCCGAGGAGGGCGGCAACGACGTCGCCGGCGCGGGCGCCTACACCCACATGACGATGTGGGCCGAGAGCACCGAGGGCATGCACAACCTGTTCCGACTCTCGTCCCGCTCCAGCCTCGAGGGCTTCTTCTACAAGCCCCGGATGGACAAGGAGATCCTCCAGCAGCACAGCAAGGGGATCATCGTCAGCACCGGCTGCCCCAGTGGCGCGATCCAGACCCGGCTGCGGCTGGGCCAGTGGGACGAGGCGGTCCGCGAGGCCGGTGAGCTGCAGGACATCTTCGGCCGCGACAGCGTGTTCCTCGAGCTGATGGACCACGACATCGCGATCGAGCGCCAGGTCCGCGACGACCTCCTCCGGCTCGGTCGCGAGCTCGGCATCCCGCCGCTCGCGACCAACGACTCCCACTACAACAACCCCGAGGACGCCGACGCCCACGACGCCCTCATCTGCGTCGCGTCCGGCAAGCGGCTCTCCGACACCAACCGCCTCAAGTTCGACGGTGGCGGCTACTACATCAAGTCCGCCGCCGAGATGCGCGAGCTGTGGGCCGACCGTCACGGCATGCGCGAGGCCTGCGACAACACCCTGCTCATCGCCGAGCGCTGTGAGGTGGAGTTCGTCGAGTCCACCGGCGGCTACATGGCGCGCGCCGACGTCCCCGCCGGCGAGACCGAGGAGAGCTGGTTCCGCACGGAGGTCTGGCGCGGCATCGAGGCCCGCTACCCCGGTGACCGGCTGACCCAGGAGGTCAGGGACCGCGTCGAGATGGAGCTCGCGGTCATCTCCCAGAAGGGCTACTGCGGCTACTACCTCGTGGTCGCCGACTTCATCCAGTGGTCCAAGCGCAACGGCATCCGCGTCGGACCGGGCCGCGGCTCGGGCGCGGGCTCGATCGCGGCGTACGCCCTGAGCATCACCGACCTGTGCCCGCTCGAGCACGGCCTCTTCTTCGAGCGGTTCCTCAACCCCGAGCGCCCGTCGATGCCCGACTTCGACATCGACTTCGACGACCACCGCCGCGGCGAGGTCATCAGGTACGTCACCGACAAGTACGGCGCCGACCGGGTTGCCCAGATCGCCACGTTCGGCCGGCTGAAGGCCAAGGCCGCGATCAAGGACGCCGCGCGCGTGCTCGACCACGGCTTCGCGATCTCCGACCGGATCACCAAGGCGCTGCCGCCCGACGTGATGGGCAAGGGCGTGCCGCTCACGGCCATCTTCGACCCCGAGCACAAGCGGTACGGCGAGGGTGGGGAGTTCCGCGCGCTGCACGAGCAGGACCCCGACGTCCGCACCATCTACGACACCGCGGTCGGGCTGGAGGGCCAGATCCGCAACTGGGGCGTGCACGCGGCCGGCGTGATCATGTCGAGCGAGCCGCTCATCGACGTCGTGCCGATCATGGCCCGCCCGCAGGACGGCGCGATCATCACCCAGTTCGACTACCCGATGTGCGAGGCGCTCGGGCTGGTCAAGATGGACTTCCTCGGCCTGAGCAACCTCCACATCCTCGACAACGCGGTCGCCAACATCGAGGCCAACCGGGGCGAGCGAGTCGTGCTCGAGGGGCTGCCGTTCGACGACCGGCCCACCTACGAGCTGATGGGCCGCGGTGACACGCTGGGCGTCTTCCAGCTCGATGGTGCCGGCATGCGGGCGCTGCTGCGCTCGATGCAGCCCGACCAGTTCGCCGACATCACCGCGGTCAGCGCGCTCTACCGGCCGGGACCGATGGGCGCCGACTCGCACAACAAGTACGCCCATCGCAAGAACGGCCGCCAGCCGATCGAGCCGATCCACCCTGCCCTCGCGGAGGCGCTCGAGCCGGTCCTGGGGGAGACCTACGGCCTGATCGTCTACCAGGAGCAGGTGATGGCCATCGCCCAGGCCCTGGCCGGCTTCTCGCTGGGCGCCGCGGACAACATGCGCCGTGCGATGGGCAAGAAGGACGCCGCCAAGCTCGCCAAGGAGTACGACGGGTTCGAGGCCGGCATGCTCGAGCGCGGCTACCCCCAGGACGCCATCGAGAAGCTGTGGGAGATCCTGGTCCCGTTCGCCGACTACGCGTTCAACAAGTCGCACTCGGCGGCGTACGGCGTCATCACCTACTGGACCGCCTACCTCAAGGCCAACTACCCGGCCGAGTACATGGCCGCGCTCCTGACGTCCGCCCGGGACGACAAGGACAAGATGGCGATCTACCTCAACGAGTGCCGCCGGATGAAGATCCAGGTGCTCCCGCCCGACGTCAACGAGTCCGCCCACGACTTCACCCCGGTCGGCAACGACATCCGCTTCGGCCTGACCGCGATCCGCAACGTCGGCGCGAACGTCGTCGACGGCATCGTGGCCGCGCGCGGGGAGAAGGCCCGCTACGAGGACTTCAACGACTTCCTGTCCAAGGTCCCGGCCCACGTCTGCAACAAGCGGGTCATCGAGTCCCTCGTCCTCGCCGGGTCCTTCGACGACATGAAGCACCGGCGTCGCGCGCTGCACCTCGTCCACGAGGCGGCGGTCGACCGCTACGTCGGCCTCAAGCGCGAGGACGAGGGCCAGGACTCGCTGTTCGGCGGCTCGGGCGACGAGGTGGTCTTCGACGTGAGCGTCGCGATCCCCGACGTCGACGAGTGGGACAAGATGACGCTGCTGAGCCGTGAGCGGGAGATGCTCGGCCTCTACGTCTCCGACCACCCGCTGCTCGGCCTCGAGCATGTGCTCTCGGCCGGCACCGACTGCACGATCGGCCAGCTGATGATGGACGAGAGCCGGCCCGACGGCAGCCAGGTCACCGTGTCCGGCCTGGTCACCTCGGTGCAGCGCAAGATCACCAAGCGCGGCGATGCCTGGGCGCTGGTCACCGTCGAGGACCTCGAGGGTGCCATCGACGTCCTGCTGTTCCCGAGCTCCTGGCAGCTGTGCGGCCAGGTGGTCTCCGAGGACGCGATCGTCACCGTCCGCGGCCGGCTGTCCCGGAGCAAGGACCAGCCCGAGATCATGGGTCAGGAGGTCACCCTCCCCGACATCTCCGAGGGCCCGTCCGGCCCGGTCGCGATCACCCTGCCCTCGACCCGGTGCACGCCGCCGGTCGTCCAGCAGCTCAAGGACGTCCTCGCGACCCACCCGGGCGTCACGGAGGTGCGCCTGCGACTCTTGACCCGTGAGCAGACCATGGTCATGCGCCTCGACGACAACCTCCGGGTCACCCCCAGCCCGGCGCTCTTCGCGGACCTCAAGCAGCTGCTCGGGCCCGGATGCCTGACCGGGTGAGGCAGAGTCTCGTCCAGATCGGTCTCGCTGTGCTGCTGCTCGCCGTCGTCGGCGTGGTGGCCGGGTTCGTCTGGGAGTGGGTGTGGACCGCGCCGGACGGTGCGGTCGTCGACGGCGCCTGGGTCGCCCAGGACGAGGCCAACCTGCGTGGCGTGTTCTCCGGGACCGCGTGGTACGTCGTCGTCGCCAGCGCCGCCGGCCTGATCGGTGGCGCGCTCGTCGCGCTCCTCCTCGACCGCTTCCCGCTGGCGACGCTGCTCGGCCTCGTGGTCGGCTCGCTGCTCGGCGCGTTCCTGATGCTCCGCGTCGGCGTCGCCCTCGGCCCGGGCGACCCGGTCGCGGCCGCGCGGTCGGCAGGCGAGGGCGCCACGGTCCCCGGCGTCCTTGCCGTCTCCGGCAGCACCCCGTTCGTCGCGATGCCGGCCGGTGCGCTGGTCGCGCTGGCGCTGGTGTTCATCGGGCTGATGGCCCGCGACCGGGTCAGGCCCGGCTGATCGGGGCGGTCACCGCGCTCGTCGCGGTCACCAGGTCGTCGGGCGCCAGCCCGAGGTCGAGGCCGCGCCGCCCGCCCGAGACGTAGACGACGTCGAAGCCGAGCGCGGTCTCGTCGAGGACGGTCGGGTGCGGACGCCGCTGGCCGACCGGCGAGATCCCGCCGGCGACGTACCCCGTGGCGCGCTCGGCGTCAGCGACGTCGGCCATCGCCGCCCTGCTGCCGCCGGCCGCGCGGGCCAGCGCCTTGAGGTCGAGCCGGCCGGAGACCGGGACGATGCCGACGATCAGCCGGCCGTCGACGGTCGCCAGCAGCGTCTTGAACACCTGCGCCGGGTCGAGGCCCAGCCGACGACCCAGCAGCTCGGCCGCCTCGAGGCCGTACGACGCCGCCCGCGGGTCGTGCTCGTACTCGTGCACGGTGAACTCGATGCCGGCCCGGGTCAGGGCGACCGTGGCCGGCGTGCCGCCTGACGGCTTCCTCTTCGCCACGGGTCCTCCATGTCAGTGGTTCCGGCCGACTCTCGTCTTACCGGATTTCGACGCGCCCGCGCTCGTTCCTCGCGTGGCCGCTGTCAGTTCGGCGACCAGCGGGTGCGGGCGACCTCGGTCGCGGGCAGGGACGGGATCACGTTCATCGCGCGCAGCTCCGAGCGCAGCAGGTCGGTCACCATCACCAGGCGCACGGCGGCGTCCTCGGCCTCCAGCAGCGCCTGCCGCTCCGGCATCGGCAGCGGCGCGACCGCGGCCAGCGTCCAGGAGAGATAGGTCGGGTCGCGAGGGAGCGTGCCGGCGTAGGGGTCGCTGCGGAGGTCGGCCAGCGCCGCGCGGTACGCCGTGAACGCGATCCGCGCCTGCTCCAGGATCCCGTCGGCGACCGGGGCCTCGGGGTCGGGGTGCTCGGTGACGTGGCCGACCGGGAACGCCCCGCCGGTCTCGAGCCGGTCGAGCTGGATCCGCTCCTGCCCGACGGCGACGACGTCGAAGGTGCCGTCGGGGTGTTCCTCGATCTCGGTGAGCTGCATCCGGACGCCGACCCGGTAGAGCGACTGGGCCCCGTGGTCGCCCACCTCGTAGCCCTCGCGGATGCCGACCGACCCGAACAGCCGCCGGGCCGGGTCCTCGACCCGGCGCAGGTGGTGCACCATCGCGCGGTAGCGGTCCTCGAACACGGTCAGCGGCACGGACACGCCCGGGAAGAGCACCGCGTTGAGTGGGAACATCGGCAGCGGGTCGCGCACGGATCCAACGTAGCCGCCGGCGCCTGTGGATGGGCGGTTGCGGCGCGCCGGGTGGACGCCGACGCTCGACGCATGGTCGACGATCGGGAGGTGAGGCACCATGGGGGTCATGACGACGCTGCCGCGCGGCCGTGCGCTGACGGTCGCGGACATCGAGGCGATGCCCGACGACGGGCAGCGCTATGAGCTCGTCGACGGCGTGCTGGTCGTGAGCCCGACGCCGGACTGGCGGCACCAGGTCGCACGCGACGAGCTGCTCGGGTTGCTGAAGGCGGCCGCCCCGGGTGACGTGCGCGTGGTCGGCGCACCCGCGGCGGCGATCATCGACGAGCGGACCTGGGTCGAGCCCGACATCGTCGTGGCACCGAAGTCCGACTTCGGCGACAAGTACCTCGACCGGCCGCCGCTGCTGGCCGTCGAGGTGCTCTCCCCGTCGAACCGGATCTATGACCTGAACACCAAGTTCGCGCGCTACGAGCGGGCGCGGATCCCGTCGTACTGGGTGGTCGATCCACTCGAGCTGCGGCTCGTGGTCTGGGAGCTGGTCGAGGGGCGGTACGTCGAGGTCGCCGACGTCGGCCCGGGCGAGCACTGGACGGCGACCAGGCCGTTCGCGGTCACGATCTCGCCCGGCGAGCTGACCGACTGACCGACGGACGCGCTGCGGCACGGGCGGCGCGCGCTCGTAGAATCGAGCCATGATCTCGCGCATCGACCTGCGGGGAGTGGACCGGACGACGGTGGACTACCGCGCAGCCGTGCCCCGCGCCGACTTCGACGTCGAGGCGGCGGCGCCGGCGGTGCAGGCGATCTGCGAGGACGTCCGGACCCGCGGGCTGGACGCCATCCGGGAGTACTCCCAGCGCTTCGACGGCGTCGCCGTCGACGACATCCGGGTCGCGCCGGAGGCGATCGCGCGCGCCCTCGACGAGCTCGACCCGGACGTCCGGGCCGGCCTCGAGGAGTCGATCCGCCGGCTGCGCGCCACCTGCGCCGCGGAGCTCGAGCGCGACGTGGTCACCGACCTCGCTCCGGGCGCCCGGGTCACCCACCGCAAGGTGCCGATCGACCGGGTCGGGCTCTACGTCCCCGGCGGTCTCGCGCCGCTGGTGTCCAGCGTGCTGATGAACGTCGTGCCTGCCCAGACCGCGGGCGTCGCGTCGATCGCGCTGGCCAGCCCGCCGCAGCAGGAGTCCGGCGGCGCCGTGCACCCGACGATCCTGGCGGCGTGCGCGCTGCTCGGGGTCGACGAGGTGTACGCCGTCGGCGGCGCGCAGGCGATCGCGATGTTCGCCTACGGGGTCGGCCCGTGCGCCAAGGTCGACCTGGTCACCGGGCCGGGCAACATCTACACCGTCACCGCGAAGCGGCTGCTCAAGGGCCGGGTCGGCATCGACTCCGAGGCCGGGCCGACCGAGATCGCGATCCTCGCCGACGACACCGCCGACGCGGCGTACGTCGCCGCCGACCTGATCAGCCAGGCCGAGCACGACCCGCTGGCCGCCGCGGTCCTGGTCACGCCGTCCGAGCGGCTCGCCGCCGACGTCGAGGCCGAGCTGGACAAGCAGGTCTCCGCGACCAGGCACGTCGAGCGGATCCGCACCAGCCTCTCCGGGCCGCAGTCCGGCATCGTGCTCGTCGAGGACCTCGAGCAGGGGCTCGCCGTGGTCGACGCGTACGCCGCCGAGCACCTCGAGATCCACGCCGAGGACGCGGCGGCGTGGGCTGCCCGGGTCCGCAACGCGGGCGCGATCTTCGTCGGCCCCTACGCGCCGGTCAGCCTCGGCGACTACTGTGCCGGCTCCAACCACGTCCTGCCGACCGGCGGCTGCGCCTGCCACAGCAGCGGGCTGTCGGTGCGCGCGTTCACCAAGTCGGTGCACGTCGTCGAGTACTCCCGCGAGGCGCTCGGCGAGGTCGCCGGCCACGTCGTCACGCTCGCGAGCGCCGAGGACCTCCCGGGTCACGGCGCCGCGGTCTCGGTCCGGTTCGAGCGATGAGCTGGCCCCCGATCCGGGAGGAGCTGCGGGGCCTCCGGCCGTACGGCGCGCCGCAGTTGGACGTGCCCGTGCAGCTCAACACCAACGAGAACCCCTACGGTCCCAGCGACGCCTGCGCCGACGACATCGCCGCGGCGGTGCGCGCCGCCGCCACCACGCTCAACCGCTACCCCGACCGCGAGCACGTCGAGCTGCGCACCGCGCTGGCGGCGTACCTCTCGCGCGACACGCCGCACGGCGTGGGCGTCGAGCAGGTGTGGGCGGCGAACGGCTCCAACGAGGTGATGCTGCAGCTGCTGCAGGCCTTCGGCGGCCCGGGCCGCTCGGCGATGAGCTTCGCGCCGACGTACTCGATGTATCCGGAGTACGCCCGCGACACCTCCACCACCTGGGTGCAGGGCCGCCGTGCCGAGGACTTCAGCCTCGACGTCGACGCCGCGCGCGAGGCGATCGAGCGGGAGCGGCCGAGCGTGGTGCTGCTGCCGAGCCCCAACAACCCGACCGGCACCGCGCTGCCGCCCGAGGCCGTCGGGCTGCTGTGCGAGGCGGCCGCCGAGAACGGGCAGAGCGGGCTAGTCGTCGTCGACGAGGCGTACGGCGAGTTCCGCCGCGAGGGCGTGCCGAGCGCGCTCGAGCTGCTGCCGTCGTACCGCAACCTGGTCGTCACCCGCACGATGAGCAAGGCGTTCGCCGCCGCCGGGCTGCGGCTGGGCTACCTCGCCGCCGACCCGGCGATCTGCGACGCGATCCGCGTCGTCCGGCTGCCCTACCACCTCTCCGCGGTCACCCAGGCGACCGCGCTCGCGGCGCTGAAGCACGCGCCCGAGCTGCTGGGGAAGGTCGACGAGCTGCGCGCGGAGCGCGACGGATGCGTCACCTGGCTGCGCGAGCAGGGCCTGACGGTGGCCGACAGCGACGCGAACTTCGCGTTGTTCGGCACGTTCGAGGACCGGCATGCTGTGTGGCAGCGGCTGCTCGACCGGGGCGTGCTCATCCGCGAGGTCGGGCCGGACGGGTGGCTGCGCGTGTCGATCGGCACCGCAGACGAGATGATGGCGTTCAGGCAGGCACTGACGGAGGCCCTGCAGATGGAGGTTGGCAGATGAGTCGCACCGCGCGGATCGAGCGGCAGACCAAGGAGTCGAAGGTCCTCGTCGAGGTCGACCTCGACGGCACCGGCCGCACCGACATCTCCACGGGCGTGGGCTTCTACGACCACATGCTCGACGCGCTCGGCCGGCACGCGCTGGTCGACCTCACCGTGCAGACCGAGGGCGACACGCACGTCGACGCCCACCACACCGTCGAGGACACCGCGATCGTGCTCGGCCAGGCGCTGCGCGAGGCGCTCGGCGACAAGCAGGGCATCCGCCGCTTCGGCGACGCCACCGTGCCGCTCGACGAGGCGCTGGTGCAGGCCGTCGTCGACGTGTCCGGCCGCCCCTACTGCGTGCACACCGGCGAGCCCGAGGGCCAGCAGTACGTCGTCTTGGGTGGCGACTACCTCGGCTCGCTGACCCGCCACGTCTTCGAGACGATCGCGTTCCACGCCCACCTCGCGCTGCACGTGCGGGTGCTGGCCGGCCGCGAGCCGCACCACATCGTGGAAGCCCAGTTCAAGGCGTTCGCCCGAGCGCTCCGCGACGCGGTCGCGCTCGACCCGCGCGAGACCGGGGTGCCGAGCACGAAGGGTGCTCTGTGACCCGACCCGACGTCGTGGTTCTCGACTACGGGTCGGGGAACCTCCGCTCCGCCGTGCGCGCGGTCGAGCGCGCCGGTGCCGCGGTCACGCTGACCTCCGACCGCGCGCTGGCGCAGGAGGCCGACGGCCTCGTCGTACCCGGGGTGGGTGCATTCGCGGCCTGCATGCGGGGCCTGCGCGCGATCCGCGGCCACGAGGTGATCGGCCGGCGGCTCGCGGGCGGGCGGCCGGTGCTCGGCATCTGCGTGGGCATGCAGATCCTCTTCGAGCGCGGGGTCGAGCACGGCGTCGAGACCGTGGGCTGCGACGAGTGGCCGGGCGTGGTCGAGCGGCTCCAGGCGCCGGTGGTGCCGCACCTGGGCTGGAACACCGTCGACGTCGCCCCGGGCGGCACCCTCCTCGAGGGCGTCGAGGACGAGCGCTTCTACTTCGTGCACTCCTACGGCGTGCGCGACTGGACGCTGGAGACCAACGACCGCACCCGCTCGCCCCTGGTCCACTGGACCACGCACGGCGGCGACCGGTTCGTGGCCGCGGTCGAGAACGGCCCGCTCAGCGCGACCCAGTTCCACCCGGAGAAGTCCGGCGACGCCGGGGCCGCCCTGCTCCGCAACTGGGTGGACTCCCTGTGAGTCGCGCCCGCCCCCGCCACCTCCCGGAAGCGAAGGACATGACCATGCCGTCGGGCTACCTCGAGCTCCTCCCCGCCGTCGACATCACCGAGGGCCGGGCGGTCCAGCTCGCCCAGGGCGTCGCCGGCTCCGAGCGCGTGTACGGCGACCCGGTGGCCGCCGCGATGCGCTGGCAGGACGCCGGGGCGGAGTGGATCCACCTGGTCGACCTGGACGCGGCGTTCGGCCGCGGCTCCAACCGCGAGCTGCAGGCCGAGATCGTCGGGGCGCTGGACGTCCAGGTCGAGATGAGCGGCGGCATCCGCGACGACGAGTCGCTCGCGGCGGCGCTCGCCACCGGCTGCCGCCGGGTCAACATCGGCACCGCCGCGCTCGAGCGGCCGGGGTGGTGCGCCCGGGTCATCGCCGAGCACGGCGACCGGGTCGCGATCGGGCTCGACGTCCGCGGCCGCACGCTCGCCGCCCGCGGCTGGACCCAGGACGGCGGCGACCTCTACGAGACGCTCGCGCGCCTCGACGGGGAGGGCTGCGCCCGCTACGTCGTGACCGACGTCAACAGGGACGGCATGCTGGCCGGTCCCAACCTCCAACTGCTCCGCGACGTCTGCGCGGTGACCTCCGCACCCGTCGTGGCCTCCGGAGGAGTGACCACGCTCGACGACATCCGGGCGCTGATGTCGCTCGTGCCAGAGGGCGTCGAGGGCGCGATCGCCGGCACGGCGCTCTACGAGGGCCGGTTCACCCTCGAGGACGCGCTCGCGCTCACGAAGGGCTCCTGAGCATGGAGTTCACCGAGTACCACACGCGCCTGGCGGCGTACGTCCTGATGGTGGACGAGCAGGAGCGGGTGCTGCTCGCGTGGTGGAACGGCGAGGGGCACAGCGACCCGGCTTGGTCCCTGCCCGGCGGCGAGCTGGGCACCACCGAGGTCGGCGGGTCCACCGACCGGGCCGCGTGGGTGCCGCTCGCCGAGCTCGAAGGCCAGCCCCGGGCCACGATCGTCGACATCGCGCTCGCCGCACGGGAGGCGAGGAGATGAGCCTCGCGATCCGCGTCATCCCGTGCCTCGACGTCGACGGCGGGCGCGTGGTCAAGGGCGTGAACTTCCAGGAGCTGCGCGACGCCGGCGACCCGGTCGAGCTGGCCCGGCTCTACGACGCCGAGGGCGCCGACGAGCTGACCTTCCTCGACATCTCCGCCTCCCACGAGGGCCGCGCGACCACGATGGAGGTGGTCTCGCGCTGCGCCGAGGAGGTGTTCATCCCGCTGACCGTCGGCGGAGGGGTCTCCTCGGTCGAGGACGTCGACCGGCTGCTGCGCGCCGGCGCCGACAAGGTCGCGGTCAACACCGCCGCGATCCACCGGCCCGAGCTGGTCCGCGAGATCGCGGAGCGGTTCGGCAACCAGGTCCTCGTGCTGTCCGTCGACGCCCGCCGTGCCGCCAGCACCGACTCCGGGTTCGAGGTCACCACCCACGGCGGCCGCAAGTCCGCCGGCCTCGACGCGATCGCCTGGGCCGTCCGCGCGGCCGAGCTCGGCGCGGGGGAGATCCTGCTCAACGCCATGGACGCCGACGGCACCCAGGACGGCTTCGACCTCGAGCTCATCCGCGCCGTACGCCGCGAGGTGACGATCCCCGTCATCGCCTCCGGCGGTGCCGGCGCGGTCGAGCACTTCCCGCCCGCCGTCGACGCGGGCGCGGACGCGGTGCTGGCCGCGACCGTCTTCCACTTCGGCACCCTGCGGATCGCCGACGTCAAGCAGGCGCTCGACGCCGCCGGTCACCCGGTGCGCTGAGCCTCGGCGTACGCCTGCTCGAGCGCGCGCACGCAGGTCAGCAGCGAGCGGATGACGCTCGCCCGGCCGTCGGGTGGCAGCTCGGGTCCGTCACCGAGGTCGGCCTCGAGCGGGGCGTCTGCGAACGTCGCGCGGATCAGCCGCTGCTCCGCCCTCGAGGTGGTGAAGAAGAGATCCTGCAGGACGAAGCCGTGCACGGTCGAGGCGAGGTAGGCGCGGCCCGCACCGTCGACCCGGGAGTGCGCCTCGACGGCGGCGGTCAGCCAGGACATGTCGTCCTCGGCGCTGGCCTCGAGCCAGTCGGAGACCAGCACGTAGACCAGTTGCCCCGCCGCGCGTACACCGGGGGAGCCCTCGTCCCTCGCGTCGTAGGGCATCGCGGCCGCGCGGTCGATCAACCGGTCCGCCTGTTCGGCGTCACCGGCCTCCTGCCGCGCCAGCGCCTTGGTCAGCAGGTTCGTGGCGCCGTCGATCTGGGCATGACTGCGCGCGTTCAGTCGCCGTCCCTCCGCGCGAACGAGCTCCCCGAACTCGGCGCGCTTGCCATAGGCCGGATCGAGCTCCTGCAGATCGAATCCAAGAAGGGGCTGCTCGGTCATGGTGCGACCCTACGACGCCGACCCGGGCGGGTTGTGGAGGACCGGGCCGCGGCCTCGCCGATCGGGGCAGGCTGACCGGGACCGTGACGATCCGCGTCGCGGATGTCACGATGGGGGCGACGCGTGTGTCCAGTCAGCCGGGAGAAGCCGTGTCCGCCCAGACCGAGCTGCCGCTGCCGACCGAGGTCGACCGGCTTGTCCGCGTGCCGTACGCCTTCGAGGACTACCTCGCGCTCCCCGAGCGGCACCGCGCGGAGTACGGCGAGGTGGCGCTGTCGCTGGACGCTCTGCTCGCCACCTGAGCGCCGCCCGGCTGTGGTCGGACGCGGCCTCGGCCGGGCGGGCCGTGGCGCCGAAGTTCGCCCGAGGACGTCAGGATCCGGACCGGACGACGGCCCTCGCAGCGGAGGTGAAAATAGTTGTCATAGAGATTATCGCCATCTAGACTGATTGTCATGCCCAGCCAGCCCGGTGCCACGGCCGGCGCCACCGTATGGCGGCTCGCCACGCGGTGGCGCACCGCGGTCGACGGCGCCGTGAGTGTTCACGGCCTCACGCACGCCACCTACGTGGTACTCGCCACGCTCTACTCGCTGCGAGGTACCGCTCGACCGGGGGACACCTCAGAACTGCCCAGCCAGCGCGTCCTCGCCGACGCGGCGGGCCTGGAGCCCATGTATGTCTCGCGGCTGATCCGCTCGTTGGAGTCCGACGGGCTGGTCGCCCGCAGTCGCGACGACCGCGATACGCGCGTCGTCCGTCTGGAGCTCACAGATGACGGCCTCGCGGTCGTCGGCCCGGCGATGCTGACGGTGCAGGCGCTTCTCGACCGGCTGCTCGCACCACTCGGCGGGCCGGGCAGCACTCGCACCGCCGAGTTCGTCGCCACTCTCGACGAGCTGCTCGACGCACCACTCGATCCTGGAGGCATCGATGCCTGACGTGGCCGTTCTCGACTCGACCATGCACTTCACCGAGACGGAGATCGCCGAGAGGCGCCCTGGGAGCACCAGGGCCACGCCGATCGTCTTCCTGCACGGGAATCCGTCGTCGTCGCACTCCTGGCGCAACGTGCTACCAGCGGTCGGGCGTGGCCGCCTGCTGGCACCCGACCTGATCGGCATGGGCAAGTCCGGCAAGCCGGACGTGGCCTACACGTTCGCCGACCATGCCCGCTATCTCGACGGCTGGTTCGACGCCGTACTGAGCCACGAGTCGGTGGTCCTCGTCGGACACGACTGGGGCGGTGCCCTTGCGATCGACCGGGCAGCGCGGTTCCCCGACAGGGTGCGCGGCATGGCGCTGTTCGAGGCGGTGCTCCGGCCGGTGCGGCCCGAGCACCTGTCCCCCCAGGCCCGCGCCCGGAGCGAGCTCATCGCATCACCGCAGGGCGAGGTGATGTTCCTGGACGATGACACTGCGGTCCGGCAGGCATACACCCACGGTGTGCTGACACCGCTGCCCGAGGAGGACCTCGCTCCGTACCTGGCGCCCTATCCCTCCCGGGAGAGTCGCCGGGTGCTGCTCGCCTGGGCGCGCCAGCTCGGTGCGCCGCCCGTCGAGTTGGTCGAGCGACTCGAGCGGGCCGGGGTCTGGCTGGAGGCGGCGGTGGACGTACCCAAGCTGCTGCTCACGTTCGAGGGCTCTCCCACCCTGTTGATCGACGAGCGGGCGACCGCTTGGGCGCAGGAGCATCTGGCCGCCGTCGAACTCGAGCGGCTCGGGTCAGCGGGGCACCACGCCGCCGAGGACAGGCCGGTCGAGATCGGCCGCGCGATAGGGGCCTGGCTGGATCGGCACGCGCTTCGCTGAACCGCTGAAGGTCCGCGGTGCGCGGCGTCGGGGGCCGAGGTCATCAGCGCACCTGCACGAGTTGATGCTCGGGACATGCGACGCGCCGCAGACCCGCGAAGTTGCGGAGCACCCCGGCCGGAGCACCCCGGCCGGCGCCCACCGGCCGGGGTCAGAGGCCGAGGTCGGCCGCCCGCAGCGCCGCGATCCGGTCCTCCGGGCCGTCGTAGGTGAGGTCGCGGACCGCGCTGCGGCCGAAGAGGAACAGCACCAGCTCGACGACCGGCGCGGTCACCGTGACCGGGTCGGCGCCCTTCTTCGCGGTGGCGGTCGCGCCCGTGTCGTCGCGGCGGATCACGGTCGGGACCGGCAGCCGCCGCCCGAAGAAGCCGATGCCCCGAGTGAGCCGCCTCCAGAGCAGGTCGAGCTCGGCGTCCGGGAGCGAGCGCGGCTCCCACGCCGGGCCGCCGCGGCGCAGGTCCTCGTGGTGCACGAGCAGCTCGAAGCCGTTCATCGCCTCGTCGAGGGGAGGCGCCGCACGGAGCAACGGCGCCGGCGTACGGAACCGCTCGACCGTCGCCTCGTAGCCCGTCGCCTGCTGGCGCGCCATGGCGCGCCGGGTGAGCCCGGAGAGTCGCCCGACCACGTTGCCCGCCGAGGCGACCGGCCGGCGCTCGCGGACAACGAGGTGCGCCATCAGGTCGGAGGCGGTCCAGCCCGCGCACAGCGTGGGCGCGTCGGGACCCAGCGCGAGGGCCAGGTCGCAGAGCTCGCGGCGCTCGCGCCGGGCGAGGGAGTCGGCCATGGCAGCGAGGCTACTGTCGGCGGCCCGGAATAGGGTGGCCGTCTCGCGGGGTTGTGCGCGGGGCGAGAGAGGCGGACGGGTGACGGACGAGCGGGCGCGGCGGGGTACGACGGGTGCCGGGTTCCGGGTACTCGGGGTCGCCATCCGGCGCGAGCCCGTCATCTTCGCGGTCTCGACGCTCGGCAGCCTCATCTTCGGCGCGCTCACCGTGGCCGACGCGTGGGTGCTCGGCTGGGCGACCGACCAGGTGGTGCTGCCCGCCTTCGAGGACGGCGAGATCGGCTCCGGCCTCCTGGTGGCAGTCGTCGCGCTGTTCCTCGGCGTCGCGCTGCTGCGCGCGGTCGGCATCGTCGCGCGCCGCCTCGGCGCCGGCGTCATGCAGTACCGCATGCAGGCGCACACTCGCCGGGCCGTCACCCGCCAGTACCTCCGCCTCCCGATGGAGTGGCACCAGCGCCACCCGACCGGCCAGCTGCTCTCCAACGCCAACTCCGACGTCGAGGCGGCGTGGGGACCGATCGCGCCGCTGCCGATGGCCGTCGGCGTGCTCGCCATGATGGCGATCGCGGTCGTCCAGATGCTCCTCGCCGACGTGGTGATGGCGCTGGTCGGCCTGCTGGTGTTCCCGGCGGTCGTGCTCGCCAACCTCGCCTACCAGCGCCGCGCCTCGCCGCTGATGACCAGGGCGCAGCAGCTGCGCGCGGAGCTGAGCGAGATCGCCCACGAGTCCTTCGACGGCGCGATGGTGGTCAAGACGCTGGGCCGCGAGGGCGAGGAGACCGCACGGTTCGCCGACATGGCCCACCGGCTGCGCGACGTGAACATCCGCGCGGGCCGGATCCGCGCCGCCTTCGACCCGACCCTCGCGGCGCTCCCCAACCTCGGCGTGCTCATCGTGCTCGCCGTCGGCGTCAGCCGCGTGGTCAGCGGCGCCACCGCCCCCGGCGACGTCGTGACGATCGCCTACCTGCTCACGGTCGTCTCGTTCCCGATCCGCGCGATCGGCTGGCTGCTCGGCGAGTTCCCCCGCAGCGTGGTCGGCTACCACCGGGTCCGCACCGTGCTGCGCGCGACCGGCGAGATGCCGTACGGCGAGCAGACGGTCGCCACGGCCGGGGCCGGCGCCCGGCTCGAGGTCGACGGGCTCCGGTACCGCTACGACGCCGACCAGCCGCTGCTCGACGGCGTGACTTTCACGGTCGAGCCGGGCCGCACCGTCGCTCTCGTCGGGGCGACCGCGTCCGGCAAGAGCACGCTCACCGGCCTGATGACCCGGCTGGTCGACCCCGACGGGGGCCGGATCCTGCTCGACGGCACCGACCTGCGCGACCTCGCCCGGGGCGAGCTCGCCCGCGCGATGGCGGTCGTGCCGCAGACCGCGTTCCTCTTCGACGACACCGTGCGCGGCAACGTCACCCTCGGCCACCAGGTAGGGGGTGCCGACGTCACCGACGAGCAGGTCTGGGCGGCCCTGCGTGCGGCGCAGGCCGACGGCTTCGTCGCCGCGCTGCCCGAGGGCCTCGACACCCGGCTGGGCGAGCGCGGCACCTCGCTCTCCGGCGGCCAGCGGCAGCGCATCTCGCTCGCGCGCGCCCTCGTGCGCGAGCCGCGGCTGCTGGTCCTCGACGACGCCACGTCGGCGGTCGACCCCGAGGTCGAGGCCCGCATCCTGGAGGCGCTGCGCTCCGGCAGCCACGGAGCGACGCTGGTGGTCGTCGCCTACCGCAAGGCGACGATCGCGCTGGCCGACGAGGTGGTCCACATCGAGGACGGCCGGGTCGCCGACCGCGGCACCCACGCCGAGCTGCTCGAGCGCAGCCCGGCCTACGCCCGGCTCGTCAACGCCTACGAGGCCGAGCTGGTGGGGGAGGCGGAGTGAGCACCGTGCTGGACAGCGGCGAGGAGATCGGCGCGGTCGCGACGATCCGCCGCGGCGTGCACTTCTCGCCCGAGCTCAAGGAGGGCCTCGGCGCGACGCTGGTGCTCGCGCTCATCGCCTCGATCGGCCAGGTGGTCGTCCCCGTCGCGGTGCAGCGCACCGTCGACCGCGGCCTGAACGGACCGAACGGCCCGGATGTCTCGTACGCCGTCGAGATGGGCCTCGCCGCCGCAGCCGCGATCGTGGTGGCGGGCTGGGCGTCGTACCTCATGACCGCACGGCTGTTCACCTCCTCCGAGCGCGGCCTGGCCACGCTGCGGATCAAGGCGTTCCGTCACGTCCACGACCTGCCGCTGCTCACCCAGAACACCGAGCGCCGCGGCGCGCTCGTCTCGCGGGTCACCAGCGACGTCGACCAGATCAGCCAGTTCCTGGTCTTCGGCGGCCTGCTGTTCATCGTCAGCGTCGGGCAGGTGCTGGTGGCGACCGTCGTGATGCTGTTCTACAGCTGGCAGCTCGCGATCGTGGTGTGGGTCTGCTTCGCGCCGCTGTTCTTGTCACTGCGCTACTTCCAGCGCAAGCTGTCCGACGCCTACGGCGTCGTCCGGCAGCAGGTCGGCGTGATGCTCTCGGCGATCTCCGAGCCGATCGTCGGTGCCGCCGTCGTCCGGTCGTACGCCGTCGAGGACCGCACCCAGGAGCGGATCGACCACGCGATCGACGAGTACAAGTCGGCGAGCACCCGCGCCCAGGGCTTCACCGCCTTCTCGTTCTCGCTCGGCGGCGTCTCGGCCGGGCTCGCCAACGCCGGCGTGATCGTGGTGGGCGTCTGGCTCGGCTTCGCCGACCAGATCACCGCGGGCGAGGTGCTCGCGTTCGCGTTCCTGGTCTCGCTGTTCGTCGGCCCCGTGCAGATGGGCACCCAGATCCTCACCGACGCCCAGAACGCCGTGGCGAGCTGGCGCCGGGTCATCGGGATCCTCGACACCCCGGCCGACCTGGTCGACCCCGGCCCGGACGGACAGGTGCTGCCGCGCGGACCGGTCGACGTGAGCTTCGACGACGTCACGTTCGCCTACCCGGGCGGCCCGCCGGTGCTGCGCGACATCCGGCTCGACCTGGCCGCGGGCACGAGGGTCGCGGTCGTCGGCGAGACCGGCTCCGGCAAGTCCACGATCGCCAAGCTGCTCACCCGGCTGATGGACCCGTCCGAGGGCGCGGTGCGCCTCGACGGCATCGACGTCCGTGACCTCTCGGCCGCCTCCATGCGGCGCAGCGTCGTGCTGGTGCCCCAGGAGGGCTTCCTCTTCGACGACACCATCGCCGCCAACGTCCGCTACGGCCGACTCGACGCCACCGACGCGGAGATCCTCGCCGCCGCCGAAGACCTCGGCCTCGGCGACTGGCTCGCCGGCCTGCCCGCCGGCATCGCCACCCGGGTCGGCCAGCGCGGCGAGTCGATGTCCGCTGGTGAGCGGCAGCTGGTCGCGCTGTGGCGGGCCCAGCTCGCCGACCCCGACCTGCTCGTCCTCGACGAGGCCACCAGCGCCGTCGATCCCGCCCTCGAGATGCGGATCGGTCGCGCGCTCGAGCGGCTGATGAGCGGCCGCACCTCGGTCACCATCGCCCACCGGCTCTCCACGGCCGAGAACGCCGACGACGTGGTCGTCGTCGACAAGGGCCGGATCGTCCAGCGCGGCCCGCACGAGGCCCTCGCGCGGGAGAAGGGCTCGGTCTACGCGGGCCTCTACGCCAGCTGGGTCGCTCAGCAGGGCTCCTGACACGCGGGACGTCATGCGGGCTGGTCGTGGTGGCCGTGCCTGGGCTGTCCCGGCTGCCGTCTCGGCGCAATTGCGCCGCTATGGCCGTGCCTGGGCTGTCCCGGCTGCCGTCTCGGCGCAATTGCGCTGTTGTGGCGGTGCTGGCCCCGGCCTGGCTGCCGTTCCGGCGCAATTGCGCCGCTATGGCGGTGCCTGCCGCGCTCCGACTGCCGTCTCAGCGCAGGTCGTCGGGGCAGCCGCGTCGTACGACGTCCCGATAGGCGCCGGCGTCGCGTGTACCTTCGGGTCGCATGAGCGTGGGCGACTTCTGGTACTGCGTGAGGCACCACCGGGTCGAGGACGACGACAGCCTGTGCCCGTCGATCGACCGGCTCGGCCCGTACGCCACCCGCGCCGAGGCGGAGCGCGCTCTGGAGAAGGCCGAGGAGCGCAACGAGGAGTGGGACAACGACCCGCGGTGGAATGACGACTGACGGGCCGGCGCGGTCGGTCTCGCCCTGGCCGTTCGTGGGCATGGCCGGGATGGCGTGCGCGCTCTTCCTGTACGGCGCCAGTGCGCTGTTCCTGCCGTGGTGGGCCGTGGCGCTCCTGATCGTCGCGTGGGTGGCGCTGTTCGTCGTCGCCTGCGCCTGGTGGACGCTGCACCCGACCTGGGTGCCGGGCGTGGCGGTCGCCGCGATCGTGCTGTGGGCCGCCTTCGTGGCGGTCAGCGCGGCCTGACGGCGACGATCGCGTCCTTCCCGCTGCCGTTGTCGGTGGTCAGGTAGAACACCGAGCCGGGGCCGTCGACGACCGTGCGGATCCGGCCGAATCGGCGCAGCCCGTCGGGTGTGCGCACGCCGCGGAGCGTGCCGGCCCTCGACAGCGTCAGGAACACCACGCGCTCGGCCTTGAGCGCGGCGACGGCGAAGGTGCCGTCGTACCGGCCCAGGCGCTCGCCGTAGACGAAGCCGCCGCCCGAGGTCGCGAGCGTCGGGTAGCCGGAGCGCCAGACCGCGGCGCGCTGCTTGCCCGGCAGCGACTGGTCGGTCATCGGGACGCTCTCGTCGTAGCCGGGGACCGGGTTGTAGCCGTAGTCGCCGCCCTTGCGCAGCCGGTTGACCTCGTCGTCGCGGTCGGTGCCCTGCTCGACCGACCAGAGCGTGCCGTCCCGACGCCGGTCCAGGCCCTGCACGTTGCGGTGGCCGTAGGTCAGGACGTAGCGCTGGTTGCGGTTGGCGGCGCGGATGAACGGGTTGGACCGGCACGGCCTGCCGGAGGCGGCGTTCAGGCACAGCGTCTTGCCGCCCAGCGACCTCTTGTCGCGCGGGTTGGTGCCGGTCGCCGCGTCGCCGGTGCCGACGTAGAGCCGGTCGCCGACCGCGAGCAGCCGGCAGCCGCCGTGCCGCCCGCTGGTCGCCGGGAAGCCGCCGATCAGCTGCCGGCTCCGCACGATGCGACGCAACGAGTCGTCCAGCGTCCAGCGCATCACCCGCACGTCGCGGCCGTCCCCGCCGGTGAACCCGCCCTGGCAGGTGTAGAAGACGCGGTTGCGCGCGAAGCCCGGGTCGGTCTCCAGCCCCATCAGCCCGGTCTCGCCCGAGACCCACACCTTGCCGCTCGGGAAGCCCCGGACCGTGCGCTTGCGGCCGTTCGTCCAGATCGACACCGTCGCGCGGTCGCGCTGGGTGAAGATCAGCCGCCCGTCGCCGATCGGCCGCACGTCCCACGGATGGTCGAGCCCGGTCACGACCCGGGTCGCCCGCAATTGCGGGAAGGCCGCGCGGTCCACGGCCTCCGGTGCCGGGCTCTGGCCCCGGGCCGGTACGGCGAGCAGCGTGCCGCCGAGGGCGAGCAGGACGGCGAGGACGACTCGGCGCATGCCGTCAACCTACCCAGCTGCGCTGATCTAGAACGTGTGCTCGTCCGCGGGGAACGTCCCGGCCCGCACGTCGGCCGCGTAGTCCTGAGCCGCCTTCAGCAGTACGCCGTGCAGGTCGGCGTACTGCCGCACGAACCGTGGCAGCCGGCCGGTGCGCAGGCCGAAGGCGTCCTGCCAGACGAGCACCTGGCCATCGCAGCCGGCGCCGGCGCCGATGCCGATCGTGGGGATGCCGACCGAGGCGGTCACCTCGGCGGCGACGTTGCCGGGCACCATCTCCATCACGATCGCGAACGCGCCGGCCTCCTCCATCGCGGCCGCCTCCTCGACGACCTTCGTGGCGGCGTCGCCGCGGCCCTGGACCCGGTAGCCGCCCAGGCTGTGCTCGGACTGCGGGGTGAAGCCGATGTGCGCCATCACCGGGATGCCGCCCTCGGTCAGCTTGCGGACCTGGGGGGCCATCTCGACCCCGCCCTCGAGCTTCACCGCGTGGGCGTTCGCCTCCTTCATGAAGCGGACGGCGGTGAGGTAGGCCTGCTCGGGGGAGGCCTGATAGGAGCCGAAGGGCAGGTCGGCGACGACGAGCGCGCGGCGCACCGAGCGCGACACCGCGCGGGCCAGCGGGATCAGCTCGTCGACGGTCACCGGGAGCGACGTCTCGTTCGCGTAGACGTTGTTCGACGCGCTGTCGCCGACCAGCAGCACCTCGATGCCGGCCTCGTCGAAGGTCCGGGCGGCGTACTGCTCGTAGGCGGTGAGCATCGCGAACCGCTCGCCGCGCTGCTTCATCTCGCGCAGGTGGTGGGTGCGGATCCGCTTGATCGAAGCGCCGCCGGTGGTCGAGCCTGTCGAGACCCCGGAACCGTAGGGGGACGTCTCCTCGGTGCTCATCTGTGCTCCCTGACTGTCATCTCGCGGCTCCCCGGTGGAGTCCACGGACCGTTCGTCAGGCTAGCCCCGCCCGGGCCGGCCGAGCCGTGTGTCGCTGCTCACTGCACGGCCGCGACCGCGGCCTCGATCTCGGCGATGACGATCTTCTGCTGCCGCATCATCGCGCCGATCGCCGCCTGGGCACGGACCGGGTCGGGGTCGGAGATCAGCTCGTAGAGCCGGACCGGGACGATCTGCCAGGACAGCCCGAACCTGTCCTTCAGCCACGCGCACTGGCTCGGTACGCCGCCGGCGACGAGCGTGTCCCAGTAGTAGTCGACCTCGGACTGGTCCGCGCAGCTGACGCTGAGCGAGATCGTCTCGGTGAAGCCGGCGTACACCGGGCCGCCGTTGATCCCGCGGAACGGCCGGCCGTCGAGGGTCCACTCGGCCGCGAGGACGCGGCCGTCGTGGTCGGGGGAGACCGCGCGGATCTCCGAGTTCGGGAAGACGTCGGTGTAGAACTCCACGGCGTCCATCAGGTTGTCGTCGAACCACAGGCAGGTGCTGATCTCGGGCATGACCGTTCCGACCCGGCGCGCCGGGAGAACTCATCGCAACTCGCCACAACCCGGCGGGGTCGTGGCAGCGTTCCACCAGCGAAGGAGGTCGATGGACGAGCGGGAGTTCACCGCCTGGGCGGCCGGCGTCGAGCGCCGGCTGCTGCGCTCGGCATACCTGCTCACCGGAGACCTGCACCGTGCGGAGGACCTGGTCCAGGAGGCGCTCGTGAAGGTCGCGCTGCGATGGGACCGGCTGCGCGACGGCAACCCGACGGCGTACGCCCGCACGATCATCGTGCGCGACAACGTCTCGTGGTGGCGCCGGCACCGGCGCGAGCTGACCGTCGAGGAGCCGGCGGTGACCGCGACCGTGTCGTCGGACCCCGACGCCGCTCTCGTCGTACGCCGGGCGCTGGGTCGGCTGACGGCCGCGCAGCGCGCGGTCGTGGTGCTGCGGCACTTCGACGACCTGTCCGTCGAGGAGACCGCCACGATCCTCAAGATCGCGCCCGGCACCGTGAAGAGCCAGAACGCGGCCGCCCTCGCCCGGCTCCGCGACGGCGCACCGGAGCTGCTCGACCTGATCGGGAGGAAGCGATGACCGATCTCCACGACCTGCTCGACCTGGCCACCGACCGGGTCGAGGCGACCGGGCTCGCACCGGTCGCGCTGACGACCGCGCGCCGTCGGCGGCGTACCCGTCGGGCGGTGCTCGCGTCCGCGGCCGCCGTCGTGGTGGTCGCCGGGGTCGCGGTCGCCGGGCGGCTGGTCGACGACCCGTCCGCACAGCCCGAGCCGGCCGGGCCGACCCGGACGGTCGAGCCCGACCTCCCGTCGTTCGACCCGAGGCGCGTCGACGACCTGCCCGCCGCGCCGGCCGGGCTGATGCCGGTGCTGCCGGCCGAGCTCGACGTGCCGACGTCCACGCCGGAGCTCTCCGCCGACCCGGTCGAGGCCGCGGTGCTCACCGTCGGCCGCACCGACGCGGTGAAGGTGCTCGGCGTCGACGGCGTCTGGCGCCACGTCGACCCGCCGGTGCCGGGCGGCAGCGTCGAGCTGACCCGAGACGGCACCCGGCTGCTGGTGCAGACCGCCGACGGCGTCGACCTCTGGGACGTCGCCACCGGCGAGCGCACGTCGCTCCCGCAGCCGCCCGGTCCGACCGGCAAGGTCGGCTGGCGCTGGCGCGACGACGGGGCCCTCGTGGTCTTCGACCTCGGCCGCGCCTGGACGGTGGACGAGGCCACCGGCGAGGTGGGCCGCCAGGTCGACCGCGAGAGCCTGTGGGACGTCGTCAACGGCGATGCGACCGTCAAGGTCGGCCGGCCCGCCGGCGAGGACTCCCTGGCCGTCACCGTGGTGCGCGGCGGCGACATGGGCGACCGGCTGCTGGTCCGCGACGACAACCGGGCCACGTACTCGAACGGCGGTCTCTCGGTCCAGACCCTCCTCGACGACGGCACGGTGCTGCTGCGGGTCCTGGTCGACCCGGGGCCGCGCGCCAGCGTCAGGCTCGTCGCCTGGGACCCGCGCACCGGCGACCTGTCGCTGGTCATGCGCACCTCCGAGGTGCTGCCGAGCTGGTCGGTCGCGACGGAGCTGCTCGGATGAGAAGGGCAACGCTGGTCCTCGTCGCCGCGCTGCTGCCGCTGACCGGCTGCACGGCGAACCGACCCATCGGGGGGTCTGCTGAGGAGCCTCCTGCTGAGGAGCCGGCCGCGGACCGGCGGGTCGTGCGTGCGGTTCCCTCCGCCCCCTCCACCTGGCCGCGCCTGCGCTCGGCGCTGCCGCGGCGGGTGCCGACGGACTGGTCGGCGTTGCCGGCGCTGCTCGACGACCCGCCGGGGCGGGCCTCGGCGGTCTACCACCCGCCCGAGAGGTGGCCCGAGCCGGTCGACGGATGGGCGAGCGAGACGCTGCTGTTCTACGGCGTCGATGGCACCTGGCGCCGGCTCAGGATGGACGAGCTCGGCCTGGCCGACGAGGGCTGGGGAAGCTACGACACGTACGGCGCGGGCAGCCTCTCGCCCGATGGCCGGCGGTGGGCCGGCACCTCGCGCCTGGGCGTGATCGTGCTCGACCTCGCCACGGGAGAGGCACAGACCATCGGTCTCGGCTCCGACTGGACCGCCTCGGTGGAGTGGCGGCCCGACAGCCGGTCGCTCCTGGTCTCACATGGCTCGTGGCCCCCACGGTTCGAGCGGCTCGAGCTGCCGAGCGGTCGGCGCACCCTGCTGCCGTTCCGGTCGTGGCAGGCGGGCTTCGCGCCCGACGGGACCGCCTTCTCGGTGCGAACCGCCGGTCCGGGGCCTGCCGACCTCGTGACATGGAAGCGGGGCGTGCCCGTGCCACGCGGGGAGCTCGACCTGCCCAGGCTCGCTCGCTCGCCGTACGCCGGGGGCCTCATCGGCCCGGGGATGACCGACGGCCGCTTCCTGGTCGTGGTACAGCGGCCGCCGTACCGGACCTTCGACCTGGTGGTCGTCGGGACTACCAGCCTCGAGGTGGAGGCGCGGCTCCATGTGCCACGGCGCATCCGGTTCAACTTCACCGGCTTCAGGTGGCTGGACCCCCGGACGGTCCTGCTGGGCATCGGCCCGGGTCTGATCGCCTGGCGCCCCGCCGAGGGAGCGCTCTATCGGGTGACGGACCTGCCCGACCCGGGCCGCGACGCCTACGCGACGCTCGCCGTCGCGCTCGACCTCGTCAAGGCGGGGCCGGCCGGCACGGGCCGGTCCTCATGAGGGCGGCAGCCGTGCTCGCGGCCGCCCTGCTGCTCGCCGGGTGCACGGGCAGCGCCCCGGCCGGAGATCCGGCCGACGAGGTCCCCTCGCCTCGTCCGGCCGCGGACCGGCGCTGGGATCCGCGCGACGTCGCGGAGCTCCCGGCGGCGGGCCGCGAGGTCCTGCCGGGCCTGCCGGACGAGGTGACGCCACCGGACCGGGCGCCGTCGCTGGCCACCCGCCCGATGGCTGCCGCCGTGCTGGGGGTCCAGCGGCTCGACGACCGGATCCTGCTCCTCGGTGGCGACGGCTCGTGGCGGGAGGTGTGGCCCGGCGAGCAGGACGCGCGCGGGTCGCTCTCGCCGGACGGCACCCGCCTCGCGATCCTGCTCAGCGACCGGATCGAGCTGTGGTCCCTGCCGACGGGGCAGCGCACGGAGCTCGACCTGCCGGCCCGCCTCCGCCCGTGGGACTTCGCCCGGATCGCCTGGATCGACGACGCCGCGCTGCTGCTCGACGACCGGGCCGGCGGCTGGCGCATCGACATCGCCTCCGGGAGGGCCGAGCGGACGCCGTACCCACGCGACCTCTCCTGGACGGTGGCCGCCGACGGCACGCTCCTCGAGACGACCGATCCTCGCCGGCGGCCCGCCGTGGTCGACTGGTCGGACGGGACGGCACGCCGGGTCGACCTCGCCGAGGTCGGGACACCGCTCCAGGTCCGTGCCAGCGCGGACGTCGTGGCCGGGACGGCGTACGGCGACGGCGACGTCATCGCCTTCGCGTTCGACCGCGACGCCCCCGAGGCGATCCGGACCCTGCGGATGCGGGACTTCGACGCCAACTACAGCAACTGGGCGCTCCGGGTGGCGCACGTCCTCGACGACGGCAGCGTGCTGCTGTGGATCGCGATCCCCGGGCGGCGCAGCGAGGACGACGGCTGGCGGCTGGTCCGCTGGGACCCGGCGACCGACGCCCTGGCCACCGTGACGTCCAGCGACGCCAACCCGACGTGGGACCTGATGGTCGCGCGCGCAGCCTGCTGTGATGCGGCCCCCCTGCGTGGTGCCACGAGTGGAACACTGGTGGCGTGGACTTCTACTCCGCCTACGCGCACGGGTTCGCCCGGGTGGCGGCCTGCACGGTGCCGGTGCGGGTCGCCGACCCGGAGGCGAACGCGCGCGCCGTCCTCGAGCAGGCCCGGCTGTGCGACGCGGAGGGCGTCGCGATCGCGGTGTTCCCCGAGTTGTGCCTGAGCGGGTACGCCGTCGACGACCTGTTCCTCCAGGACGTGCTGCTCGACGCGGTGGCCGACCAGGTCGCCGCGATCGTCGCGGCGTCGGAGGACCTGCTGCCGGTGCTCGTCGTGGGGGCGCCGGTCGCGCACGGGAGCCGGGTGCTCAACGCCGCGGTCGTGATCCACCGGGGCCGGATCCTGGGCGTTGCGCCGAAGTCCTACCTGCCGACCTACCGGGAGTTCTACGAGCGCCGGTGGTTCGCGCCCGGCGACGACGTGCGCGGCACCACGGTCCTGGCCGGCCAGGAGGCGCCGATCGGGCCGGATCTGCTCTTCGCGGCCGAGGACGTGCGCGGCTTGGTGCTCCATGTCGAGGTCTGCGAGGACATGTGGGTGCCGGTGCCGCCGAGTGCCGCGGCCGCCCTCGCCGGCGCGACCGTGCTCGCCAACCTCTCCGGCAGCCCGATCACCGTCGGCCGGGCCGAGGAGCGCCGGCTGCTGGTCCGCAGCGCATCGAGCAGGTGCCTGGCGGCGTACCTCTATGCGGCCGCGGGCCAGGGCGAGTCGAGCACCGACCTGTCCTGGGACGGACAGACGATGGTCTACGAGCACGGCGAGCTGCTCGCCGAGACCGAGCGGTTCCCCGACGGGGCGCGCGCCTCGATCGCCGACCTCGACCTCGACCGGACCCGGCTGGAGCGGCTGCGCACCGGGACCTTCGACGACAACCGTCGGGCGGTCTCGACGGGCTCGACCGCCGGGGGGTTCCGGCGGGTCGGCTTCCAGCTGGCGCCACCCACCGGCGACATCGGGCTGCGCCGCACGGTGGGCCGGTTCCCGTTCGTGCCCGACGACCCGGAGCGGCTGGCGCAGGACTGCTACGAGGCCTACAACATCCAGGTCTCCGGGCTGGAGCAGCGCCTGTCGGCCATCGGCCAGCCCAAGGTGGTCATCGGCCTCAGCGGCGGCCTCGACTCCACGCACGCCGTGCTGGTCGCGGCGAAGGCGATGGACCGGCTCGGGCGCGACCGCAGCGAGATCCTCGGCTTCACGATGCCCGGCTTCGCGACCGGCGACGCGACCAGGTCCTCTGCGACCCGGCTCGCGAAGTCGCTCGGCATCGCCTTCGAGGAGCTCGACATCACCGCCGCCGCGCGGCAGCTGCTGACCGACCTCGACCACCCGTTCGCGGACGGCGAGGAGGTCTACGACGTCACCTTCGAGAACGTCCAGGCCGGGCTGCGCACCGACTACCTCTTCCGGCTCGCCAACCACCGCGGCGGCATCGTGCTCGGCACCGGCGACCTCTCCGAGCTCGCGCTGGGCTGGTGCACGTACGGCGTGGGCGACCAGATGTCCCACTACAACGTCAACGCCGGCGTACCCAAGACCCTCATCCAGCACCTCATCCGCTGGGTGATCGGCACCGGGCAGTTCGACGACGAGACGAACGACGTGCTCACCGACGTCGTCGGGCAGGAGATCACCCCCGAGCTGATCCCGAGCACCGACCGCGTGCAGGCCACCGAGGAGTCGGTGGGGCCGTACTCTCTCCAGGACTTCACGCTCTTCCACGTGCTGCGCTACGGCTACCCCCCGAGCAAGGTCGCGTTCCTCGCCTGGCACGCCTGGCGCGACGCCGATGCGGGGGAGTGGCCGCCGAACTACCCGGCCGACAAGCGGGCGGCGTACGACCTCGCGACGATCCGGCGGTGGCTCGAGGTGTTCGTCCGGCGGTTCTTCGCCAGCCAGTTCAAGCGCTCCGCGCTGCCGAACGGCCCCAAGGTCAGCCCCGGCGGCACGATGTCGCCGCGCGGCGACTGGCGGATGCCGTCGGACGCCTCGCCCGCCGCCTGGCTGGCCGAGCTGGAGGCCAACGTCCCGCAGACCTGACCCGGGCTTAGCCTCGCGTTAGCGAGGCGCTGGAGCGCCCTTAGCGACACCGGCGGCATCGTCCTCCTCGTCCACACGAGAGATGGAGAAGACGATGAAGAAGGCACTGATCGCGGCCGCGGCCGTGGTCGTGGTCGCGGTGGTCGCCGGCGGCGCCTGGCTGCTGCTCAGCGACCGCAACGGCGAGAAGACGGCCCGCGGCACCTGTGGCAACACCGCCTACGACCTGTCGGTCCGCAACGACGACGGCGGGCTCAAGCTGACCTTCGAGCTCCAGTCCGCTGCTCCCGGTGAGACCTGGAACGTCGTCGTCGAGCAGGACGGCCGCAGCGTGCTGTCCGGCGACCGGCAGACCGACGAGGACGCCGAGCTCGACGCGGACGTGCTCGTCAACGAGAGCGACGGCACGTCGTTCACCGTGACCGCGACCCCCAGAGCGGCGAGGCCTGCACGGTCTCGCTCGACCGCTGACCACCCACCCGAAACACTGGAGGAAGAACCCATGAAGCGCACCATCGCCCTGACCACCGCCGCGACCCTCGTCGCCGGCCCCGCCGCCCTCGCCGTCGTCCTCGCCGGACCCGCGCAGGCCGACGGCCCCGAGCGGCAGGTCTCCGGCAGCGTCGCCGGCGCCCGCTACCACATCTCGGCCGACAAGGAGGACGGCCGGTACGAGGTCGACGCCGACCTCGACGGCGTGCCCGCCGGATCGAGCTGGCGGATGGTCGTCCGCCACGACGGCCGGAAGGTCGCCACCCGCACCGCTCGGGCGGTCCGCGACGACGGCCGGTACGACGTCGACTTCGCCGGCGTCCGCCGCCCCGACAGCGCCGGGCGAGACGTCTTCAAGGTGACGCTCACGCGCACCGACGGCGCCGGGTCGGTGACCCGCACCCTCACGTTCGCCCGCTGACCCGCGCAGCGCGGGACCGCTCAGGCGGGCGGGCCGAGCTCCACGACGACCCGCCCGCCGCCCAGCGGGGAGGCACCCCACGACAGGCCGCCACCGGACTCGGTGGCGGTCTTGTCGACGATGGCGAGGCCCAGGCCGGTGCCCCCCGCGCCGGACTCGCCGCGGCCGATGATGTCGACGCCGTCGGGGAAGCCCGGGCCGCCGTCGTCGATCGTCAGCACCAGGCCCCCGCCGGGCCGGCCGGACAGCGTGATCCGCACGGGCGCCAGCTCCGGCGTGTGGGTGAAGACGTTGTCGAGCAGCGCGTCGACCACGGCCTGGAGGTCCTCCTCGGACGTCCGGACCGGGATCGGCCCGGACGGCTCGACCACGACCTCGAAGGGCCGGCCGAGATCCTCGGCCAGCGGCGCCCAGAAGCCGGCCCGCTCGGCCACGACCGCCACCCCGTTCGCGCGGGGTACGACGCCCTCGCGCTCGCTCCGACGGGCCTCGCGCACGACGTGGTCGACGGTCGCCTGGAGTTCGTCGAGGTCGGCGGAGAGCCGCTCCCGCTCACCGGGGTCGGCCACCCCGTCCACCCGCAGCCGCAGCGCGGTCATCGGGGTGCGCAGCCGGTGCGAGACGTCCGCGACGGAGGCGCGCTCGCGCTCGAGCAGGCTCTCGATCCGCTCGACCAGCCGGTTCATCGCGGTCGTCAGCTCGCGCACCTCCGGCGGCCCGGCCGGGGGCAGCGGATCGGGGCGCGTGCGCCCACCGAGGTCGGCGGCGTACTCCGCGAGCCGGCGGATCGGGTGCACGAAGGAGCGCCCCAGCCGGTCGGCGAGCACGAGCGCGCCGAGGAGCAGCGCGATGCCGAGGCCCAGCAGCACCAGCCAGCTCCGCACGATGTCGGAGCCCAGCCCGGGGGCGCGCACCTCGACGCGGATCACCGGGGTGTCCGCGGGTGCGGCGCTGCTGCCGCCCAGCGAGACCGGCACCAGGATCTCCGAGCCGCCGGCGACGTCGTGCACGCTGGCCTGGCCGGTGAGGCGGGCCTCGACGACGTCGGCGTCCTCGCCGGGCGACGGGCCGACGCCCTCGCCCTCCGGGAACCGGCTGGTCGGGGGATAGAGGACGGTCGTGACGACGCCGCCGTCGTTGATCCGCTCGAGGTACGCCGCGACCGACCCCCGGTCCGGGCCGGCTCCCGAGACGACGGTCTCGGTCGCCTGCACCTCCAGCGCCGCCCGGGAGAGCCGGTTCTCGAGCGCGTAGCTCCTCAGCAGCACGGCCATCGGCACCAGCATCGCCAGCAGCACCATCGCGACCGCGGCCGCGACGGTGAGGATCAGGCTCCGGCGCATCCGGTCACTCCCCGGGCGCGGACAGCCGGACGCCGACGCCGCGGACGGTGTGCAGGTAGCGCGGCTCGGCCGCGGTCTCGCCGAGCTTGCGCCGCAGCCAGGAGAGGTGGACGTCGACGGTCTTGTCCGATCCGCCCCACGGCTGCTGCCAGACCTCGGTCAGCAGCTCGCGCTTGGTCACCACCTCGCCGGGCCGCTCGGCCAGATGGCGCAGGAGGTCGAACTCGCGGGGCGTCAGGTCGAGCGGCGTACCGCCCAGCGTCACGCGGCGCGCCGCCACGTCGACCTCGAGCCCGCCGACCACCACGGGGCGCCGCTCCGCCCGGGGCGTGCCGGAGCGGCGCATCACGGCGCGGATGCGGGCCTCCAGTTGGTCGGTCGTGAACGGCTTGACGACGTAGTCGTCGGCCCCGGCATCCAGGCAGCCGACCAGGGACGGGTCGTCGTCGCGCGCGCTCGCCACGATGACCGGGACCTCGCTGACGGCGCGCAGCATCGAGAGCACCTGGGTGCCGTCGACGTCGGGGAGCCCGAGGTCGAGGATCACCAGGTCGGGCCGGTGGTCGATGGCCAGCTGCAGGCCCTGCATGCCGGTGGCGGCCGAGGAGACCGCGTGGCCACGCTCGCCGAGCGACCGGATCAGCAAGGGCCGGATCCTCGGATCGTCCTCGATGATCAGCACCTGGGCCACGTCGAGAACCTAGCCCCTCGGGTCGACAGCGCCGCCCTCCTTAGCGCGCCGTTAACCGTCCGCTAGGGACGCGACGAGGTGCGCGGGGCAGGATGGCCGGGTGCGCAGGCGCTGGATCGGGTACGTCGCGGCGTGGCTGGTGGCCGCCGCGGCCGCGGTCACCGCCGGCGTGCTCGCGGTGACCTCGGTCGGCGCCAGCGTGCGGGACCGCGGCCCCCTCGGCAACGAGGTCCAGCGGGTCGAGAGCATCGGGGGCTCGGCGAAGCCGCTGCCCGGCGCCGCGCGGGCGACCCGCACGATCGAGGACGACTTCGGGACCTTCGAGGTCGAGTGCCGCGGCGCGGTCGCCTACGGACTCGCGACCCGCGCCAACCCCGGCTGGCGCACGGTCAGCTACGAGCCGGGGCCCGACGACGACGTCGGCGCGGTCTTCGCCCGGGCCGGCGGCTCGATCGAGGTGGACGTCTACTGCAACCAGGGCCGGCCGACCGTCTCGGACATCGAGCGCAAGACCCTGTCCGACGACGACTGACCGCCGACTAGGCTCAGGCCCATGGGAAAGCAGGAGGACTTCGTTCTCAGGGCTCTGGAGGAGCGTGACGTCCGGTTCGTCCGGCTGTGGTTCACCGACGTGCTCGGGTTCCTCAAGTCGGTCGCCGTGGCGCCGGCCGAGCTCGAGGGCGCGTTCTCGGAGGGCATCGGCTTCGACGGCTCGGCGATCGAGGGCTTCGCGCGCGTCTACGAGGCCGACATGCTCGCGATGCCCGACCCGGCGACGTTCCAGATCCTGCCGTGGCGGGGCGAGGGCCCCGCAACGGCGCGGATGTTCTGCGACATCCTGATGCCGGACGGCTCCGCGTCGTACGCCGATCCGCGGCACGTCCTCAAGCGCACGCTGTCGCGGGCGGCCGACCAGGGGCTCACGTTCTACACGCACCCCGAGATCGAGTTCTACCTCTTCAAGGACACCCCGGTCGCGGGCGCCGAGCCGGCGCCGGTCGACCGCAGCGGCTACTTCGACCACACCGCGCAGTCGCACGGCGCGGACTTCCGCCGCGAGGCGATCACGATGCTCGAGGCGATGGGCATCTCGGTCGAGTTCAGCCACCACGAGGGCGGCCCGGGCCAGCAGGAGATCGACCTGCGGTACGCCGACGCGCTGACCACCGCCGACAACGTGATGACCTTCCGCACGGTGATCCGCGAGGTCGCGCTGGGCCAGGACATCTGGGCGACGTTCATGCCCAAGCCGTTCACCGCCCACCCGGGCTCGGGCATGCACACCCACGTCTCGCTCTTCGAGGGCGACCGCAACGCGTTCTTCGAGGCCGGCGCGGAGTACCAGCTCTCCAAGGTCGGCCGGCAGTTCATCGCCGGCGTACTGCGCCACGCCAGCGAGATCAGCGTCGTCACCAACCAGTGGGTCAACAGCTACAAGCGGCTGATGTTCGGGGGCGAGGCGCCGTCCTACATCTGCTGGGGCCACAACAACCGCTCCGCGATGATCCGGGTGCCGATGTACAAGCCCAACAAGGGCCAGTCCACGCGGATCGAGCTGCGCACCATCGACGCCGCCTGCAACCCCTACCTCGCGTTCGCGGCCGTGCTGGCCGCCGGTCTCAAGGGCATCGAGGGGGACTACGAGCTCCCGCGCGAGGCCGAGGACGACGTCTGGGCGCTCACCGAGCGCGAGCGCAAGAGCCTCGGCATCGAGCCGCTGCCGCGCAGCCTGGCCGAGGCGATCGCCGTGGCCGAGCGCTCCGAGCTGCTCGCCGAGACGCTGGGCGAGCAGGTCTTCGACTTCTTCCTGCGCAACAAGCGCGCGGAGTGGGAGGAGTACCGCGGGCAGGTCTCGGCCTTCGAGCGCGACCGGATGCTCCCGGTCCTGTGACGGCGGTGCGCTGATGGAGCGGGCGATCACCGAGGACCGCGTCGCCGGCATCAGGTCGCTGCTCTGGGCCGCGATCGCCTGCGCGGCCCTCCTGCTGCTCGTCGCGGCGTGGGCGGCCACCAACGACAGCGGGCGGTACGCCGTGACGCTGACCGTCGCCGCGGTCGTCCTGGTCGCCGTGGCCGGCTACTCGCTGCACGCGCTGCGCGCCCGCGACGCACGCGCCCGCCGCGGCGCGATCGCGACCGGCGTGCTGATGATCGTGCTCGGCGTACCCGCCGTGCAGGTCTGGATCGGCGTCGTGATGGCGATCGCCGGGCTGGGCCTGCTGTTCGTGATCCTCAACAGGGAGGCCGAGCGGTGACCCGTGTGCTCGTGGTCGAGCACGACGCGGAGTGCCCGCCGGCGTGGCTCGGCAGCTGGCTGGAGGAGGCCGGGTGCGCGCTCGAGGTCGCGCGGCCGTACGCCGGCGAGCCGCTGCCGGCGCTCGACGGCTACGAGGGGCTGGTGGTCCTCGGCGGGCCGATGGGCGCGAACGACGACGAGAAGCACGCCTGGATCGGGCCGGTCAAGCAGCAGCTGCGTGCGGCACACGCGGCCGGGCTGCCGACGCTCGGCATCTGCCTGGGCCACCAGCTGATCGCGGCCGCGCTCGGCGGCACGGTGCGCCCCAACGACCGCGGCCAGCAGGTGGGGCTGCTCGGGATCGGCTGGACCGCCGCCGCGCCGGACGACCCGCTGCTCGGGCCGCTCGCGACGCCGCGCCGCGGCGTGCAGTGGAACGACGACGTGGTGGTCGAGCTCCCGGCCGGCGCCGTACTCCTCGCGGAGACCGAGCGCGGCGAGGTGCAGGCGGCGCGGTTCGGGCCGCGGATGTGGGGGGTCCAGCTCCACCCGGAGGTGGACGCGGCCGTCCTCCGGCCGTGGGCCGAGGAGGACCGCGGGTCGCACCAGACCCGCGGCATCGACACCGACGGGCTGCTCCGCGACGTCGACACCGCCCGCGCGGAGCTGGACGAGGCGTGGCGGCCGCTCGCGACCGGGTTCGCCCGGCTGGTGGAGGAGTACGCCGCGCGATGACGCGGGCGCCGACCGGCAAGGGGAGCCTGCTGCGCCTGGGTTTCCTCGACCCGGACGCCGCGCTGGCCGCGCTCGATCGGCTCGGCGACGCGGCCGACCCGCTGCTCGCGCTGGTCGCCCGCACCGCCGACCCAGACGAGGCGGTCGCCGGGCTGACCCGGCTGCTCGACGCGGTCGACGATCCCCGCGAGCTGGTCGGGGCGCTGGTCGAGGACGAAGGCACCGCGATGCGGCTGCTCAGCGTGCTCGGCGCCAGCGAGGCGCTCGCCGACCACCTGCGCCGCCACCCCGACCACTGGCGCGAGCTCACCGACTCCCGGCTCGGCTCGACCCGGCCCGCGGCCTGGGCGGTCCGCGCCGGCCTCCTGGGGGCGGTGGGCGCGGACCCGCGCGACCCGGCGCCGACGGCGACGCTGCCCGACGAGCGGGCGGTCGACGCGCTGCGGGTGGAGTACCGCCGGGTGCTGCTGCGGCTCGCGGCCCGCGACCTGGCCCACCACCTCGGCGTGGACGACGCGGCTGCCGAGCTCTCCGACCTGGCGGCCGGCACGCTCGACGCCGCCCTCGCGGTCGCCCGGCAGCGCGTCGGCGAGGATGCCCGGCTGGCCCGGCTGGGCGTGGTCGCGATGGGCAAGTGCGGCGGCCACGAGCTCAACTACGTCTCCGACGTCGACGTGATCTTCGTGCACGCGCCGGCCGACGGCGCCGAGGAGAACGACGCCCTCCGCGTCGCCACCCAGCTGGCCGGCCACCTGATGCGGGTCTGCTCCGACCACACCGGCGAGGGCACCATCTGGCCGGTCGACGCCGCGCTGCGCCCCGAGGGCAAGGCGGGGCCGCTGGTGCGCACGATCGCCAGCCACCGCGGCTACTACGAGCGCTGGGCCAAGACGTGGGAGTTCCAGGCGCTGCTCAAGGCCCGGGCGGTCGCGGGCGACCTGGCCCTGGCGCGCGAGTTCGTCGAGATGACCCGCCCGATGGTGTGGTCCGCGGCCGAGCGCGAGGGGTTCGTCGAGGACACCCAGGCGATGCGCCGCCGGGTGATCGACCACATCCCGGCCAAGGAGGCCGAGCGGCAGCTCAAGCTCGGCGAGGGCGGGCTGCGCGACGTCGAGTTCGCCGTCCAGCTCCTCCAGCTCGTGCACGGCCGCGCCGACGAGCGGGTCCGCGCGCCCGCGACGCTGAGCGCGCTGGCCGAGCTCACCGCGGGCGGGTACGTCGGCCGCGAGGACGGCGTCGCGCTGCACGAGGCCTACGCCTTCCTGCGCACGCTGGAGCACCGCATCCAGCTCCACCGGATGCGCCGGCTGCACGTCGTACCCGACGACGAGGCGTCGCTGCGCCGGCTGGGCCGCGGGCTCGGCTTCCTCAAGGACCCAGTCGGCCTGCTCGACAAGACCTGGCAGCACCACCGCCGCGAGGTGCGCCGGCTGCACGAGAAGCTCTTCTACCGCCCGCTGCTCGCCGCGGTCGCGAAGATCCCCGGCGACGAGGCGCGGCTCTCGCCCGAGGCCGCGGAGCGGCGGCTGGCCGCGCTCGGCTTCCTCGACCCGCAGGGCGCGCTGCGGCACCTCGAGGCGCTCACCACCGGCGTCACCCGGACCGCGCAGATCCAGCGCACCCTGCTGCCGGCGATGCTCGGCTGGTTCGCCGAGGCGCCCGACCCGGACGCCGGGCTGTGGGGCTTCCGCCGGATCAGCGAGTCGCTCCGCGCGACCCCCTGGTACCTCTCCACACTGCGCGACGAGGGCGAGGTCGCCGAGCGGCTGGCCCGGCTGCTCGCGACCTCCCGCTACGCCACCGACCTGCTCGAGCGGGAGCCGCAGGGCGTGCGGATGCTGGGGGGCGACCTGAGGCCGCTCGCGGCCGAGTCGCTGGGCGAGGAGATGCTCGCGTCGTCCGGCCGGCACGAGCAGGCCGAGGACGCGGCGCTCGCCATCCGCGGCGTACGCCGGCGCGAGCTGCTGCGCATCGCCGCCGGCGACCTGCTCGGCCTGACCGACGTCGCCGAGGTCGGCGCGGCGCTGTCGCGGCTCACCGACGCGACCCTGGAGGCGACGCTGGCGGTCGCGGGCCGGGCGGTGCGCGCGCAGAAGGGGCTGGACGAGGCGCCGACCCGGATGGCGATCGTCGCGATGGGGCGGTACGGCGGGTTCGAGCTGTCCTACGGCAGCGACGCCGACGTGATGTTCGTGCACGATCCCGAGCCCGGCGCGGACGCGCAGGCGGCGGCGTCGTACGCCCAGGGCGTCGCGAACGAGCTGCGCCGGCTGCTCGCGCTCCCCGGGCCCGACCCGGCGCTCGAGGTCGACGCCGACCTGCGGCCCGAGGGCAGGCAGGGGCCGCTCGTGCGCACGCTCGACGCCTACGCGGCCTACTACGCCAAGTGGTCGAAGGTCTGGGAGGCGCAGGCGCTGCTGCGGGCCGACGCGGCCGTCGGCGACGCGGAGGTGCGCCGGCGGTTCACCGAGCTGGTCGACCCGCTGCGCTACCCGCCGTCGGGCATCTCCGCCGACGACGCCCTCGAGGTGCGCCGGATCAAGGCGCGGGTCGACGAGGAGCGGCTGCCGCGCGGCGCCGACCCGCACACCCACCTCAAGCTCGGCCGCGGCGGCCTGGCCGACATCGAGTGGACCGTGCAGCTGTTGCAAATGCGCCATGCCGGCGCCGTACCGGCCCTGCGCACGCCGCGGACCCTCGACGCGCTCGCCGCCGCCCGCGACGCGGAGCTGATCGACGAGGACGACGCCGCCGTGCTCCAGCAGGCCTGGCGTCGGGTCAGCCGCGTGCGCAACGCGGTGACCCTGGTGCGCGGCAGGCCGGGCGACGAGCTGCCCCGCGATGTCCGCGAGCGGGCCGCCGTGGCCGCGGTGCTGGGCTACCCGCCCGGCTCCTCGGACGCGATGGTCAACGACCAGCTGCGCTACACCCGCCTGGCCCGCGCCGTCGTCGACCGGGTCTTCTGGGAGTGAGCCGGGAGGCGGCCGGCCGGGGCGGGCTTGTCAGGCTCCTCCTGACGTTGTCAGGGGTTGCAACGGCTGACAACGTCGGGGATCCCCGGTCAGCCGGGGATCCCGCCACCGGCACGCCCCGCGCCGCCGACCTACTCGACCAGCTCCATCCGGTAGCCCACGCCGCGCACGGTGTGGATGAACCGCACCCCGTCGCTCCCCTCGCCGAGCTTGCGGCGCAGGTTGCCGATGTGCACCTCGACCAGGTGGGTGTCGGACGCCCACTCGGTGCCCCACACCGTGCGCAGCAGCGCCTCCCGGCTCCACACCCGTGCCGGCGTGCGCATCAGCTCCGACAGCAGGTCGAACTCGGTGCGGGTCAGCTCCAGCTCGGTGCCGTCGCGGAACGCGCGGCGCCCCTCGACGTCGACCCGGAGCACGCCGTGCTCGAGGATCTCGTGGTCATCGGCGCGGCTGGCGCCGCCGGCCGCCGCGGGCGCGCCGGTGCGCGGCCGGCGGAACATGGCGTTCACCCGGGCCTTGAGCTCGCGGGCGCTGAACGGCTTGGAGATGAAGTCGTCGGCGCCGGTCTCGAGGCCGAGCAGCCGGTCGACCTCGTCGTCGCGGGCGGTGATCATCACGACGTACGCGTCGCTGATCTCACGGATCCGGCGACACGCCTCGATGCCGTCGATGCCCGGCAGCCCGAGGTCGAGGGTGACCAGGTCGGGGTCGAGCTCGCGGACGGCCTCCACGCCGGCGAGGCCGGAGTCGACGGCGGTGACCCGGAAGCCCTGCGTCTGCAGGGTGAACTCGATCAGCGCGCGGATCTCCGCGTCGTCCTCCACGACGAGGGCACGCCGTTCGGGCTCGGAGCCGGGCCCCATGCTCTCCATGGAGCGATGATGCCACTTCTCGCGCCTGGCTCTGCCCCGCTCGACGAGCCGCCGCGCGGCGTACGCCGGAGCCAGGTGCTGCCGACGCGGTCGACGAGGAGCCCGTCCGCCGGGGCCGAGCGCCCGGCGCATCTCGGCGAGAGCCCTGCGGGCCGGGGGATCGGCACGGCCCGCAGGGCGCAGACGACGGCGTCGTACGACGCGTCGAGCTCGATGAGCGACCCGGCCGAGTGCCCGTCGCGTCACGGCGCGCGCATCCCCGGCTGCCCGGGGGCGGGGAGGCGCACGCGGCGGAAGATCGGGCGGTACCGGCTGGGGTCGTCGCACACCTGGCCGGGATCGAGGTTGTTGCGGCTCCACGAGACGACGACCGTGCCCCGCCGCGGCAGTAGGTCCGGGTGCGCCAGGGCGAGGTACCTGAGCTCGCCGGTGCTCGGGTCGCACGGGATGTCCAGCAGTGCCGTCGGTGCCCGGAACGGGCCCCACGGCTCCGGCGCCGGCCAGGCTGCGAGCGTCGTGCCGAGGAACTCGTCCTGCTTGCTCACCGCCCACCAGCGTCCGCCCTGCTGGAAGACGCTGAGCGTCTGGGAGACCCCACCTCGCTCGGGGATCAGGCGTGCGGCCCGGGACGGGTCGGTGCTCCAGCCGGCGCCGTCCCAGTACCTCCAGCGCCCCGGGTCGGCGAGGTGGCTGCGGCGGCTGCGGGCGACCTGGAGGGCGAAGCCGTGCACCCCGGCGATCGGCCGGGTCGACGTCCCGTAGAGGTAGACCCACCGTCGCTCGCGGGCGACCGCCGCGCCCCACGTCGGAGATGCGGGGTCGGCGACGTCGGGGCCGATGTCCGCGAGCCGCCGCAGGCGTGGGGCCTCGCCGTCGGGGACGCCGAACACGGCGACGGAGGCGCCGAGGGTCTCGAAGTCGAACGGCCCCGTCCCGACGGTGCGAACGCGTTGCGCGAGGACGACGACCGTCGTCCGCCCGGGACGGTCGACGGCGAAGGCGGACATCGGCCAGTACCCCACGCCGTCGGCGCGATCGGGGATGACGGCGTCGCGCCCGGGGCCGGAGACCGCCCGCGCGCACCCGCCGTCGACCACCAGGGCCGAGTTGCGAACGAACCGGGTCCCGGCCGAGTCGGACTGGAGCGTGTCGGCGAAGAGCCACAGCCGGCGGCCGTCGCCGAGGAGCACGTCGATCCCGACGTCGGCACCGCGGAGCGCGGGCACACCCGGGGAGCGCCGCACGAACCGGTTGAGGTCGGCCACGGTCTCGATCGGGCCCAGCGCGACGCAGGCGGACAGGCGCAGGCCGCGGCCCGGCGGCTCGGCCCGCGGAGCGGAGGGCGCGGACGGCAGCAGCAGGGCGGTCGCCAGGAGAAGGGCGATCAGTACGCCGAGTCGCGGCGCTCTGGTCACGGCCCCGCGCGGCCGGGCGGCAGGAGCACCACGGGGCACGGGCACTCGTGGAGCGCCGTACGGCTGGTGCGGCCGACATGCTCGGGCCCCGCGCCGGCGCGGTTGCGCTCGAGCACGACGAGCTGGGCGCGCCGGGCGGCGTCGACCAGGAGATCGGCGGGGACGCCGTGCTCGACGAGGATCTCGACCGGGACGTCGCCGCGGGTGCCGGCTCGGCATCGGGCCACGGCCCGGGTGAGGGTCGCCCGGACATCCTCGCTCCACCGTCCGCCGATCCGGGCGTCGATCAGGGCGTCGTACCGCCGGGGGAAGCGCCAGGCGTGCAGCACGCGCAGGGCGGTCCGGTGGTCGTGGGCGATCCCGAGTGCCCGGACGATCAGGTCCCCGGAGGCATCGAGGTCGCCGACACCGACCAGGACCGGCCGGTCGTCGTCCTCGGGCGGCTCCGACCAGGCCGAGGGGACGCAGACGACGACGGGATCTCCGCCGGGCCGGCCGTCCTCGCCGATGGCCCGCATCAGGTGCAGGGTGTCGCGCTGGCGGACGACGACGCCCAGGGCGTCGTCGCTCGCATCGAGCACCGCCGCGACCGGGGCACCGGTGACGACGGCACCCGTGACGGGGACGCCGGGGCCGGCGAGGAGCTCCGTGCGCGCGACCGCGTCCGCGAGCACCGGATCGACGTCCTCGCCGTCATCGTGCTGTCGGACGTGCACCAGGTGGACGGGGCATCCGTGGAGCCTGGCCTCCCGCGCGGCGAAGCGCAGGAGCGCCGCGTCGTCGTCGTCCGGGACGGCGACGACGATCGGGCGCCGGTCGTGCACTCCGGCAGACGCTGCTGGGTCGATCCGACCCTCCCGGGCCGGGGCGCCGTGCGGCGCGATCGTCATGGTCGTCACGACCTCTCGAGGTGACCGGGGGGCTCCGTCGCCGCCAGGCTCCCACCGGCCGCGGTCGCGCAGCAGGGCCGGACGTCACCCCGTTCGGAGACCTTCGTCCGAGGGCCGCCTCAGTCGCCGGGCGCCTCGTCGAGCACGTCGGCGAGCGAGCGCCGCGGCGTCGGTGGCAGCGGACTGCGCGCGATCTCCTGCCAGCCGATCCGGACGACGAGCTGAGGGAGGCTGTCCCCACCGACGAGCGCGCCGAGTGCCGCCCGGGTCTGGTCCACCTGGACGGGCTGGTTCAGGGGAACGAGGGAGAGCCCCTCCTGCATGGCCCGCATCCACAACCGGCAGAGGGTCTCCCCGGTCGACAGCCACGACTCCGGTCCGTCGTCGGTCGAGCACAGCACGAGCGCCCCGTCGGTCGACCGGATGTCGTCGGCAGACGAGTCCGCCTCGGCGGGGTCGGGCCCGGACGGCCAAGGGCCCCGCCGCTCCTCGAGGTAGCCGGGCGTCGTCCGCTCGAGGTGGCTCGCCTGCCGGGCGATCAGCTCGAGCCGCAGCCGGTCGACGTCCGTCGTGACCGGTACGACGCTCACCCCGGATGCGCTCGCCGCGAGCGCGAGCCGTTCGAGTCGCTCGGCCGGGACCGGCCAGGAGGTGAATCGCCGCCGGTCGGTGCGGCGACGCTGCAGGAGGCGGAACGCCTCATCGTCTGCGGGGGTCGCCGGTCCGGGGCGGAGCCGAAGCGTCGCCAGATGGTCCTGGCTGCGTGGATCGCCGGGACCGACCTCGGCGGGCCAGCCGAGCGCGGCGGCCGCGATCCGGGCGTGCCCGAGCGCCGCGCCGCAGCTGATCACCAGACCGCGACCGGACGGATCGGCGACCGGCAGCTGGCGCCGGCGGTCGGCGTGCAGCTCCACCTGGTCGTCGCTCGCGCGCCATCGCCACGGCTGCGTGTTGCGGAGGCTCGGCGCACGACGGGCGAAGTCGACGACCTGCACGGAGGGTGGGTCGGGCGCGGTCGGCAGCCCCCCGCTCACGTGCCGACGCTCCCGTGGAGCGGGTCGGAGGCGCCCGCGACGAGAAGGCGCCCGCGCCCGTGATCGGCGCGGACCGCCGGCGCTTTCTCGACCGGTGCGCGTCGGGTCGCGGCGGCCGGATCGTGTGTCGTCACGTCTCGCACCAGCATCGCCGACCCCCTACGGGACTCCGCGACCGCGGCGGCCCTCCGATCAGCATCGCTGCGGCGGCCGGTCGAAGACAGGGACCAAGGTCCCGGGGCCGGGGGCCGATCGACCGAGACCGGGACGAGCCGCCGGCCGTACCGTGGGTCCATGACGGAGCCCGTCACGCAGGTCGAGGGGCAGGTGCCGGTCCGGCACGGGCCGATCCGGGTCTACCTGCTCGACGACCACGAGCTCACCCGTCGCGGCATCCGCGACCTGCTCCACAGCTCCGGCGACATCGAGGTCGTCGGGGAGTCGGGCCTCGCCGCGGAGGCCGCCCGGTGCATCCTCTCGCTGCGGCCCGACGTCGCCATCCTCGACGGCCGGCTCCCCGACGGCTCGGGCATCGAGGTCTGCCGGGTGGTCCGCTCGGCGAACCCGGGGATCGCCGCCCTGATCCTCACGTCGTACGACGACGACGACGCGCTGTTCGCGGCGATCATGGCCGGTGCGGCCGGCTACCTCCTCAAGCAGGTCAGGGGAGCGGACTTCGTCGAGACCGTGCGCCGCGTCGCGGCGGGGCAGTCGATGCTGGACCCGGCCGTGACGGCGCACGTCCTCGAGCGGCTGCGGAACGGACCGCCCCGCGATCCGGTGACCGACCAGCTGACGCCCAAGGAGCACCAGGTGCTGGACCTCATCGGCGAGGGCCTGACCAACCGGCAGATCGGGACCCGCCTCTGCCTCGCGGAGAAGACCGTGAAGAACCACGTCTCCGCGCTGCTCGCGAAGCTCGGCGTCGAGAGCCGCACGCAGGCCGCGATCATCGCGACCCGGCAGCAGAGCGAGAGGTGGCTCGCGGGCTGAGTACGTGTTGGGGAAGGGCGCGGCCCTCGCGGGCCGCTGGTGGCGGGACTAGGCTCGGCCACGCGGTTCATGGCCTGAGGAGATGGCCTGAGGAGGGAGCGTGGGCGTGGATGCGGCCGGGCCCTCGGAGGACCTGGGACGAGCGGGGTTCGACGACCTTCTGCGTGAGGTGATCGCCCGCGTGCACGGCGCCCTGGACGACCGGTCCCGGTGGCAGCTGCTCCTCGATGCGGTCGTCGGCATGGCGGCGGACCTGTCGCTGGACGAGCTGCTCGCGCGCATCGTGGAGATCGCGGCGGATCTCGTCGAGGCGAGGTACGCCGCCGTCGGCGTGATCAGCGACGGAGCCGACCGTCGTCTGCAGACGTTCGTGACCCACGGCCTCTCACCCGACGAGGTCGAGCGGATCGGCGAGCTGCCCCGGGGCCTCGGCCTGCTCGGCCACCTCATCGACTGTCCCGAGGCCGTGCGCCTGGCCGACATCGCGGCGCACCCCTCCTCGCACGGCTTCCCGGCGAACCATCCGCCGATGCGCTCGTTCCTCGGCGTCCCCGTGCGGATCAGGGACAAGGTGTTCGGCAATCTCTACCTGACCGAGAAGAGCGGCGACGGTGCCTTCACCGACGAGGACGAGCGCATCGTCATGGCGCTGGCCGCCGCGGCCGGCGTCGCCATCGAGAACGCGCGTCTCCACGAGGAGGCCGCCCGGCAGGTGCGGTGGCTGGCCGCCACGGCGGAGGTGACGACGCGACTGCTCGCGCCCGCGGTGGGCGACGAGCTGCTCCAGGTCGTGGCCGACCGCGCCCGCGACCTGGCCGGGGCCGACGCCGCCTGGGTGGTCGTGGGGACCGGCCCCGACCGCCTGTCCGTCCGCGCCGTGTCGGGCAGGCCGGCCAGCGCCGAGGACCTGGCCGGCCTCGACCTCCGCCGGTCGCTGGCCAGCCAGGTGATCGGCAGCGGGCTCCCCGCGACGGTCGAGGACCTCGCCGCGGATCCCCGTGCGCTGGACCTGTCCGAGCCGTTGGGATGGCCGGCGCTGGGGCCGGCCGTCCTGGTGCCGCTGCGCACCTCGACCGGGGTCACCGGCGTGCTCGCCCTCGCCTGGCTGCGAGAGCGCTCGGCGGCATCCGGAGCGGTCGACCCGGACCTGCCGATGCGGTTCGCCGAGCAGGCGGCCCTGGCGCTCGAGGTCGGTCAGGCGCGCCGGGACCAGCAGCGACTGGTCCTCGTCGAGGACCACGAGCGGATCGGGCGGGACCTGCACGACCTCGTGATCCAGCGGCTCTTCGCGGTCGGGCTGAGCCTGCAGGGCCTCGCCGTGCAGGCCGAGCGCCCCGAGACGTCGGCCCGGCTCCAGGCGGCGATCGACGAGCTGGACGGCACCATCCGGGACATCCGGCGCACGATCTTCGACCTCGGCTCGACCGAGAACGACACCGACATCCAGTTCGCGGTCACCCAGGTCGTCGAGCGGGCGACCAGCACCTTGAAGTTCCGCCCCGCGCTCCGGTTCCGCGGCCCGGTGCGATCCACCATCGATCCGGACCTGGCGCCCGACGTACTCGCCGTGTTGAGCGAGGCGCTCTCGAACGCCGCTCGTCACGCCCGCGCGACCTCCGGCCTCGTGGAGCTGGACGCGTCGGACGGCGTCCGGCTCCTGGTGGTCGACGACGGGAAGGGGCTGGCGGCCGGTCGCGCCGAGAGCGGCCTCGCGAACATGCGCGACCGGGCCGAGCGACGCGGTGGCCGGTGCACGGTGACCTCCGAGCACGACGTTGGTCGCGCGGGGTCGCACCGCGCTCACGATGCGCTGCTCGATCTCGCGCGGGGAGAGCCCGGTCCAGTCGCGCGAGTCGATCGTCCAGAGCACCGGCACCAGGCCCGTCGATCCGATCAGCCGGCGCACCGCGTCGTCGACCGCGCCGTACGGCGGCCGGGCCAGGTCGGTCGGCGCCACGCCGGCGTCGCGGAGCGCGCGGCGGGTCGCGAGGAGCGCGCGGCGCGCCTGCGCGGGCTTCTGCGAGGTGAGGTCGGTGTGCGCCCAGGTGTGGTTGCCGATCGGGAAGCCGGCCCGGTCCACCAGGCGCACCAGCTCGGGGTCCGCGGCGGCCCGGCCGCCGACCATGAAGAACGTCGCCGGCACCTCCAGTCGCTTCAGGAGCCGGACCAGCCGCGGCGTCACGGTCGCCAGCGGACCGTCGTCGAAGGTGAGCGCCACCAGCCCCCGGGAGCAGGGCGCCGGAGGTGGCGCCGCCGTAGCCGCGGCCGGCAGCAGGACCGCGGCGAGCAGCGCCGCGAGCTGGAGATGCACCCTCACAACGATCCGACGCGCGAGGACGCCACGCGGTTGTCAGGCGCGGTTGTCAGGGATCGGACTGTGCCTCACGCCGTGGCGGCGAACCCCTCCGCGACCACGTCGAACGCCTCGTCGAGCAGCGCGTCCCCGATCGACAGTGGCGGGAGGAAGCGGAACACGTTGCCCCAGGTGCCGCAGGTGAGGGTGACCACGCCGTTGCGGTGGCAGTACGCCGACACGGCCGCCGCGCGGACCGGGTCCGGCTCCGTCGTACCGGGCCGGCACAGCTCGATCGCCATCATCGCGCCGCGGCCGCGGATGTCGGCGATCACGTCGTGGTCGGCCGCGAGCGCCTCGAGGCGGGTGCGCATCCGGTCGCCGATGTGGCGGGCGCGCACGGTGAGGCGTCGCTCCCGCATCTCCTCGATCGCGCCGAGCGCCGCGGCGCACGCGATCGGGTTGCCGCCGTAGGTCCCGCCGAGGCCGCCGACGTGGACGGAGTCCATCAGCTCGGCGCGGCCGGTGACCGCGGCGAGCGGCAGGCCGCCGGCGATGCCCTTGGCGGTGGTGACCAGGTCGGGGACGACGCCCTCGTCGTCGCAGGCGAACCAGTCGCCGGTGCGGCAGAAGCCGGACTGGATCTCGTCGGCGACGAACATGACGCCGTTCTCCCTCGCCCACGCGGCGAGCGCGGGCAGGAAGCCCGGTGCCGGCACGACGAAGCCGCCCTCGCCCTGGATCGGCTCGATCACCAGGCACGCGAGGTTGGCCGCGCCGACCTGCTTGTCGAGCACGTCGATGGCGCGGGCCGCGGCCTGCGCGCCGGACAGCCCGTCGCGCAGCGGGTAGGACATCGGCGCCCGGTAGACCTCGCCGGCGAACGGCCCGAAGCCGAACTTGTACGGCATCGCCTTCGCGGTCATTGCCATCGTCAGGTTGGTGCGTCCGTGGTAGGCGTGGTCGAAGACGCCGACCGCGTCGCGGCCGGTCGCGACGCGGGCGATCTTGACCGCGTTCTCGACCGCCTCGGCGCCGGAGTTGAACAGCGCGCTCTTCTTGGCGTGGTCGCCGGGGGTGAGGTCGGCCAGCGCGGCGCACACGTCCACGTAGCCGTCGTACGGCGTCACCATGAAGCAGGTGTGCGTGAACGCGTCGACCTGGGCGTGCACGTTGCGCACCACCGCGGGCGCGGAGTTGCCGACCGTCGTCACCGCGATGCCGGAGCCGAGGTCGATGAGCTGGTTGCCGTCGACGTCGACGAGGATGCCGCCGCCCGCCGCCACGATGAAGACCGGCAGGGTCGTGCCGACCCCGTCGGCGACGTACGCCTTCTTGCGGTCCAGCCGCTCGAGCGAGCCGGGACCGGGGACGGCGGTGACCAGACGGCGTTCCTGCGCGATGCCCATGGCCCGAGCGTAGTGCGGGAGGATGGCCGGCGTGAGAGACGTCGTCATCCTCGGCAGCACCGGCTCCATCGGCACCCAGGCCCTCGACATCGTGCGGGCCAACCCGGACCGGTTCCGCGTGGTCGGGCTGACCGCCGGCGGCTCGAGCCCGGAGCTGTTCGCCGCCCAGGTCGAGGAGTTCGCTCCGGCGTACGCCGGCCTGGGCGAGGACGCCTCGGTCGAGGCTGCCGGGCGGCCGTGCGACGTCGTCCTCAACGGCATCACCGGCGCGGTCGGCCTGCGCCCGACGCTGGCCGCGCTCGACGCCGGCAACACGCTCGCGCTCGCCAACAAGGAGTCGCTGATCATGGGCGGCCCGCTGGTGCTGGAGCGCGCGCGGCGTCACGGTGGGCCGAGCCAGATCGTGCCGGTCGACTCCGAGCACAGCGCGCTCGCGCAGTGCCTGCGGGGAGGGTCGCCGGAGGAGGTACGCCGGCTGGTGCTCACCGCGAGCGGCGGCCCGTTCCGCGGCCGGACCCGCGCGGAGCTCGCCGGCGTGACGGTCGAGGAGGCGCTCGCGCACCCGACGTGGGACATGGGCCCGGTCGTCACCATCAACTCCGCGACCCTGGTCAACAAGGGCCTGGAGGTGATCGAGGCGCACCTGCTCTTCGGCATCCCGTTCGACCGGATCGAGGTCGTGGTGCACCCGACCAGCGTCGTGCACTCGATGGTGGAGTTCGTCGACGGCTCGACGCTGGTGCAGGCCAGCCCGCCGACGATGCTGATCCCGATCGCGCTCGGCCTGGCCTGGCCCGAGCGGGTGCCCGACACCGCGCCGCCGGTCGACTGGACGCGGCCGGAGACGTGGGAGTTCCTCCCGCTCGACGACGAGGCGTTCCCGGCGGTCGCGCTCGCACGGACCGCGGGGGAGCGCGGCGGCACCGCTCCGGCGGTCTACAACGCCGCGAACGAGGAGTGCGTCGAGGCGTTCCGCGCCGGCCGGCTCGACTTCAACGGGATCGTTCCCGTGGTTCAGGACGTTCTCAGCCGCCACGACGTACCCTCTGAGGTGGCGGTCGAGGACGTCCTCGCCGCCGACGCCTGGGCCCGAGCGACGGCCCGCCAGCTGATCGAGGGATAGTCCGTGACCACTGTGTTCTACGTGCTCGGCGTGGTGATCTTCGTGGTCGCCATCCTGGCCTCGATCGGCCTGCACGAGCTCGGCCACATGATCCCCGCGAAGAGGTTCGGCGGGAAGGTCACCCAGTACTTCATCGGCTTCGGCCCGACCGTGTGGAGCACGCGGCGCGGCGAGACGGAGTACGGCGTCAAGGCGATCCCGCTCGGCGGCTACGTCAAGATCGTCGGGATGCTCCCGCCGGGAGCCGCCGATGCTCTGTCCGAAGCCGGCGACGAGGTGGAGGTCGACGCCGACGGCAACCAGGTCGTCAAGGTCCGCAAGTCCAACACCGGGCTCTTCACCCAGCTCATCTCCGACGCCCGCGCGGCCGAGTGGGAGACGATCGGGCCCGAGGACTCCGACCGCCTCTTCTACAAGCTGGCGTGGTGGAAGAAGGTCGTCGTGATGGCCGGCGGGCCCACGGTGAACGTGCTGATCGCGTTCTTCCTCTTCTGGGGCATCTTCGCCACCTACGGCGAGCGCACCGCCGAGCCGGAGGCCGGCCAGCCGGTGATCGCGGAGGTCTCGCAGTGCGTGATCCCGTACGTCGACGACCGGACCGTCTGCCGCGACAGCGATCCGATCAGCCCCGCTGCCGAGGCCGGCCTCGAGCCGGGCGACGTCATCACCAGCTTCAACGGCACCCCGATCGCCTCCTGGGACCAGTTGCGCATGCTGATCCGCGGCAACGACGCCGGCAAGGCCGTCATCGGCTACGAGCGCGACGGCCGGCAGCTGTCCGGCACCACCAGCACGACGGTCGAGGCGCGGCCGGAGTCCTCCACCGACCAGACCCTGCGCCAGGTCGGCTTCCTCGGCGTCACGCCCACGACGTACACCCAGGTGACCACCGGCGGACCGATCTACACGATCGACCGGATGGGCACGATGACCGTCGACACGGTCCGGGCGCTCGGCACCCTGCCGGTCAAGGTCTGGGGCGTGGCCGAGGCGATCGTCGGGGTCGAGGAGCGCAAGCCGGACAGCCCGGTGAGCATCGTCGGCGGCGGCCGGCTGGCGGGCGAGACTGTCTCGGCCGCGTCGTTCCCGGTGCAGGAGAAGGCCGTCTTCCTGATGCTGCTCATCGCGAGCTTCAACCTGTTCATCGGGCTCTTCAACTTCATCCCGCTGCTGCCGCTGGACGGCGGCCACATCGCGGGTGCGCTCTGGGAGGCGGTACGCCGTGGGCTCGCTCGGCTGCGCGGCCGGCCCGACCCCGGCTACGTCGACGTGGCCAAGCTGCTGCCGATCGCCTACGGCGTCGCCGGCGTGCTGCTCGTCATGGGCGTGGTGCTGATCGTCGGGGACCTCGTCGTACCCCTCCACATCGATGCCTAGGCTGGGGTCATGACGCAGATCAGCCTGGGCATGCCCGCGGCCCCGCCGCCGGTGCTCGCGCCGCGCCGCCGGACCCGCCAGATCAAGGTGGGCAAGGTCGGCGTCGGCAGCGACTCCCCGGTCTCGGTGCAGTCGATGACCACGACGCTGACCGCCGACGTCAACACGACCCTCCAGCAGATCGCCGAGCTCACCGCGGCCGGCTGCGACATCGTCCGCGTGGCCTGCCCGAGCCAGGACGACGCCGAGGCGCTGCCCGCGATCGCGCAGAAGTCGCAGATCCCGGTGATCGCCGACATCCACTTCCAGCCCAAGTACGTCTTCGCCGCCATCGACGCCGGCTGCGCCGCCGTCCGCGTGAACCCCGGCAACATCCGGCGGTTCGACGACCAGGTCAAGGAGATCGCGGCCGCCGCGAGGGACCGCGGCACCTCGATCCGGATCGGCGTCAACGCCGGCTCGCTCGACAAGCGGCTGCTGGAGAAGCACGGCAAGGCCACGCCCGAGGCGCTCGTCGAGTCGGCCGTGTGGGAGGCCGGCCTCTTCGAGGAGCACGACTTCCACGACTTCAAGATCTCGGTGAAGCACAACGACCCGGTCGTGATGGTGCGCGCCTACGAACTGCTCGCCGAGCGCGGCGACTGGCCGCTGCACCTCGGCGTGACCGAGGCCGGCCCGGCGTTCCAGGGCACCATCAAGTCCGCGACCGCGTTCGGCGCGCTGCTCTCGCAGGGCATCGGCGACACCATCCGGGTCTCGCTGTCCGCGCCGCCGGTCGAGGAGGTCAAGGTCGGCCTCCAGATCCTGGAGTCGCTGAACCTGCGCCCGCGCCGGCTCGAGATCGTCTCCTGCCCCTCCTGCGGCCGTGCCCAAGTCGACGTCTACACGCTCGCCGACCAGGTGACCGCCGGCCTCGACGGACTCGAGGTGCCGCTGCGCGTGGCCGTCATGGGCTGCGTCGTCAACGGCCCGGGCGAAGCCCGCGAGGCCGACCTCGGCGTCGCCTCCGGCAACGGCAAGGGTCAGATCTTCGTCAGGGGCGAGGTCATCAAGACCGTGCCCGAGTCGCAGATCGTCGAGACCCTGATCGAGGAGGCCATGCGGATCGCCGAGGGCATGGAGTCCGTCGAGGGCTCGGGCGCCTCCGTCACGGTCTCCTGACGGCCGAGGCCCGCTCGCACTCCGCGACCACGCAGCGCACGGTGGCCGCACGCCTCCTGGTGTTCGCGTCCATCAGGAGGGCGCGGTCGGTCTCCCAGGCGATCGCGCCGAACCAGTAGGTGCGGTACGCCGCCAGCCGCTTGCCGCCCTTCGTCGTGCGCGCCGTCACCTCGCCGGGACCGAGGCCGTCGGAGAGGATGTCGGTCGTCACCATGCGCCGGCCGTTCGGGGAGAACGCGATCGGGCGATCCTCGCACGAGCGCCACAGCACCTGCCGCGGCCGGCGCAGCGAGCTGACCACCGTGCAGCCGCCCTGGTAGGGGTCGCCGGTGAAGGTCGAGAGCCGGTCGGCGCCGATGTCCGCGGCGCCGGCTCCGCGCCTGAGGATCGGCCGGGTCGTGTCGGCGACGAAGTTCCACCACAGCGTGCGGGCGGGCGCCATGCTGAACAGCACCGCCCGGCCGCCGTCGACGTCCAGCACCCCGGTGTAGCGCGGGAAGTCGCGGGAGACGATCTGGCGCCCGGTGCGGGCGTCGAGGACGCGGATCCGGCTGTGGCGGCGCACCGTGCGGTTGACGACGACGCGGTCGCCGTCCCCGCTCAGCACGGGACCGTCCGCGACGCTGAGCCGGGCGATCCGTCGCGTGGTGCCGTCGGCCCGCACTCGGAGCAGGCGGCCCGTAGAGACCACGAGGTACGCCGTACCGGACCTCCCGAGCAGGTAGCCCGGGTCGGCCAGCTCGATCCGGGTGTCCCCGTCGACGATGACCCGGTCGCCGACCAGCCACGGCACCCGGCTGTTCTCGCCGCGGGGGAGCTGAGTGGGCTTGATCTCGATCGTGGGAGCGGCGGCCGGTGTCGGAGCGGCCGGTGCCGGCGCGGCCAGTGCTCCGCAGAGCGTCGCCAGCGCGGCCAAGATCCCGAGTCGTGTCCTCATACCTGTCAGACACCGAGCGGCCGCAGAAGGTTGTCACTCCTCGTCGAGTTCGGCGTCGCCGATGACCCGGTAGGCGGGGCGCATCCGCTGCACGTGGCGGCTGCCGCGCTTGATCGTGCGGGCGTCGCGGAGGAACGCCCGGACCGCCGCCTTGTCCCGGAGGTCGACCTCCGCGACACCGAAGAACGCCTCGATGGTCGGCCCGCAGTCCTCGGCGGTCGCGCTCTCGGCGTACTCCTCGGCGCGGTCGTCGGTTGCCGTCCAGCGTCCGGTGAGCGCGCGCACCGGTCCCCTCGGGTTGCCGTTCTCGCCGTGGAGCTGGTCGAGGTCGACCCACTGCTGACGGCAGTCCGCGGCGGTGTCCCCGACGGCGACGGCGGGCACCGCGATGGACGTGAGAACGACCGCGAGCAAAGTCCCGAGCCACCGCATGGCTCCAGCGTAGGCTGCCGCCGTGCTCTCGACCCGCCATGGCGTCCGCCCGCTCGGCGCGGCGGACCTCGACGCGTTCTTGGAGCTCGCCCGGCGCGACCCGGTCGTCAACGTCTTCGCCGACTACCGCGCCACCACCACCAACCTCGAGCCGCGCTGGCTCGGCGGCGAGATGTGGGGGCGGTTCGAGAACGGCGTGCTCGCCTCGGCGTGCCACGTGGGCGCGAACCTGGTGCCGGTCCAGGCCTCGGCCGACGACGCCGCGGCGTACGCCGAGCGCGCGCTCGCCCGCGGTCGCACGGTCTCGACGATCGTGGGACCGCAGCAGGCGGTCATCGCGTTCTGGAACGGCGTCGCCGGCACGTGGGGGCGCCCACGCGAGACCCGCTGGGAGCAGCCGCACCTGGAGATCTCCTCGCGGCCGCTCGTGGCGGCGGACTCGTCGGTGCGCCGGTCGACCCGCGCCGACCTGGACGCCCTCTACCCGGCATGCGTCGCGATGTACACCGAGGAGGTCGGGATCTCGCCGGAGTGTGGCGGGGGAGCGGACCTCTACCGCACCCGCGTCACCCAGCTGGTCAGCCGCGGCTGGTCGTTCGCGCGGTACGACGACGGCGAGCTGGTCTTCAAGGCCGAGGTCGCCTGCGCCACGCCGTACGCCGCCCAGATCCAGGGTGTCTACGTCCCGCCGGCCCACCGCGGCCGTGGCCTCGCGACCTCCGGCATGGCCGCGGTCGTGAACATCGTCCGCCGCGAGATCGCCCCCGTGGTGTCCCTCTACGTCAACGACTGGAACAACGCCGCCCGCGCGGTCTACCACAGGGTCGGCTTCTCCGAGACCGCCCGCTTCGCGACGGTGATGTTCTGACGCGTCCTCCACAGGCCCACGGCTGACGGTTTCGCGCTTTCTCGGGACGGGGAATGATCGCTGCCGTGACCGGTCCTCGGGCGGTCGTCGCCGCTGTCGTCGCTGCTGTCGTCCTGGTACTCGGGCTCGCTGCCTGTTCCGGCGACCCCGAGCCCCGCGTCGCGCCTCCGTCGCCGACCGTGCCGTCGACGACGCGGGCGTCTGTTCAGACCCCTCCCGAGATGCCCGCTGCGGCGAAGGGGACGGATGCGGCTGCTGCTGAGGCGTTCGTGAGGTTCTACTGGGAGACCGTCAACTACGCCCAAGAGACTGGGGATCTTTCGAGCCTTCGCGAGATCTCGGCTAAGACGTGCATCGCATGCCAAGCAGGGCTCGACTATCTCGAGGACGTTTTCGCAAAGGATGGCGCAATCTCTGGTGGTCGAGGTCGAGTCGGAAACCCGGAGACCGCCTTCGCTACTGACGGTGGCGTTACCTATGCAGTCGTTGACTTCGATCTGAGGATGACCCGTCAAAGAGTCGACTTACCCGGAAGCGGCGATGACGAGGTCTATGCCGGGGGCACATCCGAGGTTCGTGCCCGTCTCGCGCCCACCGCATCCGGCTGGGTCATGGACTATTGGGACAAGTTGTGATCGGGACGGCCGTTGCCGCCGTTCTGCTGCTCCTCGGGAGTGGGCACGGTCCCTCGGACGGCATCGATGCCCAGTCGAGCGGTACTGGGTTCTTCGTCAGTGGCCATAAAGCTGTCGGACCCGAAGGTGAGGAGTCGACACCCATCTCCTCCGACAGACCACCGATCACGGTCGTAGAGGTGCCTATGTGCCTTGGAGGAGATCAGACCTGTGCTGAGCCGGTGTACTGCGAGGACGGCACTCCGATGATCCAGACCTGGTACCAGGCAGATGGCGTCGTTGTCGGCACCGAAGACAACTGCCCAGATGATTCCGGCGAGGCGACCCTGCCGAACGTCACCCCTGGGATGGTCGCAGCCGCGTTCCGTCGTATCCCGCTGCCGGCGTCGGAGTTGAACGTGCAGCCGCCGGGTGGGCGGACGTTGGTCAACTTCGACACGAACTTCTACACCGAGGGTGGTGAGTTCACCCGGACGGTGACGTTGTTGGGGCGTCGGGTGGAGTTGCGGATCTGGCCGAGTCGGTTCGGGTGGCGGTTCGGGGACGGCCAGAGCACTTGGACGACGACGCCGGGCGCCAAGTATCCGGACCTGGAGATCACCCATCGCTACCTGGAGAAGGGCAGGGTGGCGCCGAGTGTGGACACGACGTACGCGGCGCAGTTCCGGGTCGGTACCGGTCCGTGGCGCGACGTGGTCGGGACCGTGACGATCCCGGGCACACCCGAGAGCCTGCGGGTGGTGACGGCTCGGCCGGTGCTGGTCGGCGGCTGAATCCGGTGTCCGGAGCCCGGCCGGCGGTGCGGTGGTCGCTTCCTGGCTGCGGCTTCTGTGGCCTTGCCGTCGCTCGTCCTCCCCAGACCGACGATTGACGGTTTCGCGCTTTCCCGGGGCGGGGAATGATCGCTGCCGTGACCGGTCCTCGGGCGGTCGTCGCCGCTGTCGTCGCTGCTGTCGTCCTGGTGCTCGGGCTCGCTGCCTGTTCCGGCGACCCCGAGCCGCGCGTCGCGCCTCCGTCACCAACCGTGCCGTCGACTACCGGCACGTCTGTTCAGATCCCTCCCCAGATGCCCGCTGTGGCGAAGGGGACGGATGCGGCTGCTGCGGAGGCGTTCGTGAGGTTCTACCAAGACACGGTCAATTACGCACAACAGACCGGCGACGTCAAGGCGTTGCGGATGCTCGGGTTGAAGTGTCGCGGTTGTGATGCAGGCATCGAATTCATCACGGACGTCTATGAGGGTGGAGGCACCATCAACGGCGGAGACGGGCGCGTGGCCGAGTTCGAGACAGGCTTCGTGGGAGAGGGCTACGAGCGCGCTATCGTCGATTGCGTCGTCATCACCACGAAGCAGAAGGTCGATCTTCCCGGGAAGGGACGGGACGCCGTTTATCCCGCGGGCCGGCAACCCATTCGATTCATCCTTGATCCGTCTGACGAAGGCTGGGTCGTCCGATCACTGGGTGCGCAATGAGGTTGGCACTTCTTGTCGTCTTATTGGTTGCAGTCGGCGCGCCGGCGTATGGCGATAAGGACGAGACAGACGTCGGTCCAACGACATCTGGCTTTTACGCCCACGTCCTCGACGCAGAACCCGGTTCGACCATTCCGGTCTCTTCGGGCGAGGGAAACCCAGATCCGATCGTGTCCACGGTGGCTGAGCCGGTGTGCTCGGTCGGAGGCGCCCAAACCTGCGCTCAGACTGACGTCTGCGACAACGGTGAACCCATGACCTCTACGATCTACGTAACCGCCAGCGGGGTCTTGATCAGTGGAGGGGACAACTGTCCGGACGGGCCAGACGAAGCGGCAGAGCCTGAGGTGACCCCTGGCATGGTCGCGGCCGCGTTCCGTCGTATCCCGCTGCCGGCGTCGGAGCTGGACGTGCAGCCGCCGGGTGGGCGGACGTTGGTCAACTTCGACACGAACTTCTACACCGAGGGTGGTGAGTTCACCCGGACGGTGACGCTGCTGGGGCGTCGGGTGGAGTTGCGGATCTGGCCGAGTCGGTTCGGGTGGCGGTTCGGTGATGGCCGGAGCACCTGGACGACGACGCCGGGCGCCAAGTATCCGGACCTGGAGATCACCCATCGCTACCTGGAGAAGGGCAGGGTGGCGCCGAGCGTGGACACGACGTACGCGGCGCAGTTCCGGGTCGGTACCGGTCCGTGGCGCGACGTGGTCGGGACCGTGACGATCCCGGGCACACCCGAGAGCCTGCGGGTGGTGACGGCTCGACCGGTGCTGGTCGGCGGCTGAATCCGGTGTCCGGAGCCCGGCCGGCGGTGCGGTGGTCGCTTCCTGGCTGCGGCTTCTGTGGCCTTGCCGTCGCTCGTCCTCCCCAGACCGACGATTGACGGTTTCGCGCTTTCCCGGGGCGGGGAATGATCGCTGCCGTGACCGGTCCTCGGGTGGTCATCGCCGCTGTCGCTCTTACCCTGACCTTGGGGCTCGCTGGCTGTTCCGGCGACCCCGAGCCGCGCGTCGCGCCTCCGTCACCGACCGCACCGTCGACGACGCGGGCGTCTGTTCAGACCCCTCCCGAGATGCCCGCTGCGGCGAAGGGGACGGATGCCGCTGCTGCGGAGGCGTTCGTGAGGTTCTACTGGGAGATGGTGAATTACGCGCAGTTGACCGGCGACGTCGAGCCTCTGCGCCCTCTCGGCTACAAGTGCATCAACTGCGAAAACGGCATCGAGTTCATCGAGGGCATCTACTCGAAGGGCGGCGAGATTCGCGGCGGCGACGGTACGCCTAGCAAGCTCGACACGACGTTCACCAACGTGCAGGGAGATCTGCTCGCGGTCGTTGACAGCGTGCTCGTGCTCACGCCGCAGGATGTCGACGTCCCGGGCAAAGCGAAGGACAAGCATTACAAGGGCGGCGATCGGGAGATCCGAATGTACCTACAACCGGAGAGCGGGTCATGGGTCGTCAGAACCATGGGATTCCCGTGAGGTGGCTCGCCGTTCTCACGGTCGTGCTGTCGACTTTCGCGGTAGCGCCCAACGCGGCCGGTGACGTTAGACCGGGCGATAGCGGCTTCCTGGCAACGTGGCAGGAGACCACGCCGGGTGATGTTACGACCGCCTTCTCCGTCAGCGACCCGATCGTGCAGTCTTTCGAGACCATGTCGTGCGGTCTTGGTGGAGCTCAGGTCTGCGCCGCGACAGATCAATGTGATGACGGAAGTCCCATGACGCTCACGACCTACGTGACGGCGAGCGGTGCCCTGATTGAAGGCGGGGATAGTTGCCCTGACGTGGTCGTCAATCAACCGCAAGTGACCCCTGGCATGGTCGCGGCCGCGTTCCGTCGTATCCCGCTGCCGGCGTCGGAGCTGGACGTGCAGCCGCCGGGTGGGCGGACGTTGGTCAACTTCGACACGAACTTCTACACCGAGGGTGGTGAGTTCACCCGGACGGTGACGCTGCTGGGGCGTCGGGTGGAGTTGCGGATCTGGCCGAGTCGGTTCGGGTGGCGGTTCGGTGATGGCCGGAGCACCTGGACGACGACGCCGGGCGCCAAGTATCCGGACCTGGAGATCACCCATCGGTACCTGGAGAAGGGCAGGGTGGCGCCGAGTGTGGACACGACGTACGCGGCGCAGTTCCGGGTCGGTACCGGTCCGTGGCGCGACGTGGTCGGGACCGTGACGATCCCGGGAACGCCGGAGAGTCTGCGGGTGGTCACGGCTCGACCGGTGCTGGTCGGCCGCTGACGGCGTCGCCCGGCGATCGTCGTCCCGGCGGAAGCCCTGAAGGTCCGGTGGGGGATCCGGGGTGGACTCGTAGCGACGGGTTGTCCACAGATTGCCGCCACCCGGTGTCGGCGGGGTCCAGTGGCGGGCATCGTCGTGCCATGGGCAGACTCACCGCCGATCGCGCGAAGTCCAGGGACGCACGCACCGGCCTGCCCGTGACCCCCTCGCCAGCTCCTCGGGCTCGCCCTGGCGTCGATGCGGATGTGGGGCAGGTGCGGTGAGGCTGCTGGTCGAGGGCGCCGGCTATCGGTCGGCGGCGGAGGCGTTCGTGGAGGGCAACCGGCAGGCGGCGCGGGCCGCGGCCACGCTGTCGGGTGAGCTCTCCGGGTATGCCGGGATGGCCGGTGACGACGCGTCGGCGGCCGAGTTCGCGGCGGCCTACGACCCGGCAGCAGCCGACGCGGTCGGGGCGCTGGGTGAGGCGATGGCCGGGTTCGGGGCGCTGGCCCGGCTGAGCGACGCCTCGCTGCGCAACCACGCCCAAGCCGAGCAGGCCTCCACCCTGCGCACACCACCGTCCAGGCAGATACCCGAGCCGGCCCCGGTGACCTGCCCGATCCTGGACCTGGACTATCCCGACCCGCCCTCGGCCCTGGGCGGCGACACCACCGGACTGCCGGGCTGGGGACTGCCGGGCTGGGCCAACGCCGTCCTCGACCTGCTCGAGAGCGTCGCCTGGCCCGACGCCGACACCGACCGGCTGCGCGCCGCCGCCACCACCTGGCGCACGGCGGCGGTCGCGGTGGGGCTGCTGGCCGGCCCGTGCGAGACCGCGCTCGCCGAGCTCGCCCTCGAGGTCTCCCCCGAGATCCCCCTCGCCGTCGCGACCACCCGGACCCTGCGTGACCGGCTCGCCTCCCTGGCCGACCAGCTCAGCGTCCTCGCCGAGTCCTGCGAGGCCTACGCCGTCCAGGTCGAGGCCACCCGTGCCCAGATGCTCGACGTGCTCGAGGACCTCGCCTGGGAGCTCGGCATCGGCGCCGTGATCTCCGGTGGGCTCACCTTCTTCACCGGCGGCGCCGCCGCCGGGCCGGCTGGTGCCGCGGGCGCGGCCCGCCTGGCCGCCGCCACCACCCGACTGCGTAGCCTCCTCGCCTCCCTCACCGCGACCACCCGCGGCACCGCCACCACCCTCCGACCCGCCAGCACGGCACTGCGCGACGCGCGGGCCTACCTCGCCAGGCTCTCCGCCGCCCGCACCGAACGCGGCAGCGCAAGCTTCGGATCCTTCTTCAACCGAAGCAGACGGGAGCCAGGCTGGCTGTCGAGACATGAGATAGGTCGGCGCGGTCACACGGTCGAGAAGCATGTCGGACGATCCAGGGCTCAACTCGCTCAACGGTTCGTGGACGAACCCGGTAGACGCCTGTCCTCCTCGTTCTTCGACCAAGCGACTGCGGAGCGCGCCATCGAGCGAGTGCTCCGGCAACGTGGATCCGTCTTCGAGGAATGGCTCCAGAGTGCGCGCTATCAACTGCTCCTGCGGGGCGAAGCAGGCGACATCGTCGGACGAATCCTGGTACGCGACACGGGGGAACTGATCGAGAGTTCGCGGGTTCGCATCCTGGTCATCCGCGACACGTCGATGCCTGATGGCTGGCGGATCAAGACCGCTTACCCTGACCTGGTGAGGGGAGGTTCCCATGGCTGAGAGTTCTGCGCTCGAATACCTCGTCGGAGCGTACCTGAACGAGGACGTGTTCGACTTCTACCCCCACGTCATGGCGGGTGTCGACGATTTTGTCCGGTCTGATTCCGCCATGGTCGAATCGCTCAAAGTCGAGATAGGCCACGTCCTGGCGACTCACTCCGACGACCAGATCGGCGACCTCCTCGAAGGCTACGGCGTCGGTTTCGTCCCCGGCGATCTCGGCTATCGCGGGTGGTTGGAGCAGATCGCCCGTCACCTCGGGGCGGCGACCGCCAGCTGAGTCATCGGGACGTCGTACGAGCAGGTCGCGAGGGCAACCGGCTCGTACGACGAAGCGGTCGGGGTCGCGGGGGAAGCCCATGCGAGTCGGTCGCCCGGGTTGCCAGCTTCTACGACCTCCGCCGGACGAGCAGTCCGCAGCAACAGCAGCAGAAACCCCCGCGAGGACGGGGTGGCCCACCAACTACCCTTCTCCGCATGATCATGCGGATGTCGAGCCTGTTCGTGCGCACCCTCCGGGACGATCCGGCGGACGCCGAGGTGCCGTCGCACAAGCTCCTCGTCCGTGCGGGCTACATCCGCCGCGCCGCGCCGGGCATCTACACCTGGCTGCCGCTGGGCCTCAAGGTGCTCCGCAGGATCGAGAGCATCATCCGCGAGGAGATGGACGCGATCGGCGCGCAGGAGCTCAGCTTCCCGGCGCTGCTGCCGCGTGAGCCCTACGAGGCCAGCAACCGCTGGACGACGTACGGCAACGGCATCTTCCGGCTCCAGGACCGCAAGGGCGCCGACTACCTGCTCGGGCCCACCCACGAGGAGATGTTCACCCTCGCTGTGAAGGACCTGTACTCCTCCTACAAGGATCTGCCGGTCTGGCTCTACCAGATCCAGACCAAGTACCGCGACGAGGCGCGGCCCCGCGCCGGTGTGCTTCGCGGCCGCGAGTTCATCATGAAGGACTCCTACTCCTTCGACACCACCGACGACGGGCTCGACCAGTCCTACGCCGCGCACCGCGAGGCCTACATCCGGATCTTCGACCGGCTCGGCTTCGACTACGCGATCGTCAAGGCGACCAGCGGCGCGATGGGCGGGTCGAGGTCCGAGGAGTTCCTCGCCAAGGCCGCCATCGGTGAGGACACCTACGTCCGCTGCACGCACTGCGACTACGCCGCCAACGTCGAGGCGGTCGCCGTGCGCCCGCCCGCGCCGGTCGCCTACGACGACGCGCCGGCCGCGCACGCCGAGGACACCCCCGACACCCCGACCATCCAGACCCTGGTCGACCACCTCAACGAGCGGTTCCCGCGCGAGGACCGTCCCTGGCATGCCGGCGACACCCTCAAGAACGTGCTGGTCGTGCTCCACCACCCCGACGGCACCCGCGTGCCGCTCGCCATCGGTGTACCAGGCGACCGCGAGGTCGACGCGAAGCGCCTCGAGGGACAGCTCGAGCCGATCGAGGTCGAGCCCATGGACGACGTCGAGATGAAGAAGCACGAGGCGTTGGTCAAGGGCTACATCGGGCCCGGCGCGCTGGGGGAGGAGTCTGCCTCCGGGATCCGCTTCCTGGTCGACCCCCGGATCTCCGAGGGCACCCGCTGGGTCACCGGTGCCAACGTCCACGGAAGCCACGTGCTCGACCTGGTCGTCGGTCGCGACTTCACCCCCGACGGCACGATCGAGGCCGCCGAGGTCCGGGACGGCGACGCCTGCCCGAACTGCGAGGGGGGCGCCCTGGAGTCCGCGCGCGGCATCGAGATGGGCCACATCTTCCAGCTCGGCCGCTGGTTCGCCGAGGCGCTCGGCCTTCAGGTGCTCGACGAGAACGGCAAGCTGGTCACCGTCACCATGGGCTCCTACGGCATCGGCGTCTCGCGCGCCGTCGCGGCGATCGCCGAGGGCACCCACGACGAGCTCGGCCTGTCCTGGCCGCGCGAGGTCGCGCCCGCCGACGTGCACCTCGTCGCCACGGGCAAGGACGAGCACGTCTTCGCGGCCGCCGAGCGGATCGCCCACGAGCTCGACCGGGCCGGCGTCGAGGTGCTCTACGACGACCGGGCCGGCAAGACCAGCCCCGGCGTGAAGTTCAAGGACGCCGAGCTGATCGGCGTCCCGACCATCGTGGTCGTCGGCAAGGGCCTCGCCGACGGCACCGTCGAGGTCAGGGACCGCGCGACCGGAGCACGCGAGGACGTGCACGCTGACCACGTCGTCGACCACGTCGTCCGCCTGGTCCTGACCGCACGATCTGCACCTTTTCGCAATGCAGAAAGGTGAGGACCCGTTCCGGTCGCGCCGTGCGGAGGCCTGTTGCATGCTTTTGCAAGAGCGGTCGCCCGCCAGTCCCCCCACATCCCGGCGGGAGCCGCTCACCGGCCTCCAGGCCTCAGCGGTCCGCGTACTCGTTTGCCCCGGGGAACATCTCGGGAGTTCCCCGGAAGACGAGTTCGCGGACCGCTGCTTCGTTCAGCGCCGCGATCGCCCGCCGGCGCCGCGCTCCCGCCGTGTTCGCCACGAGCCAGGCGTACGTCGTGGCGCAATTGCGCTCGACGACCAGCGCCGCCCGGGCGACCTGGCCGGCGGTGTCGAGCGGCCGCGGCGTCTGGTAGGCCGTCTCGGCCGCGACCGCCGTCTCGCCGAGATCGGTGAGCTCGCGGGTCAGCCGGTCCCGGCGCGCCCGGTGTGCGGCGTACGCCGAGGAGATCGCGTCGAACAGGCCGGGCGTCGCCGTCGGTGAGGTGCGTCCGCCCAGGACGCCGTAGACGAAGACCGCTGCGTGTTCGGCGGCGAGGGTGGTCTGGAGCGCCTCCGCCTCGCTCACTGGGCCACCAGCTGCTGCGAGACCGCCGCCGACATCGAGGCCAGCAGCCGGGCCAGCTCGCCGCTGTCGGCGGCCATGGCGGCGTCGACCAGGCGCACGCGCAGCGCCTCCTCGCGCCCGCGGAGCGCGGCGGTGTCGCCGCGCCGGCGAGCGCCCGTCAGCTCGCCGCCCAGCGCCTCAGCGTGTGCCTCGTGCACGGCCGCGAGCCCGGGCCGGCCGGCCGTCAGCCGCCACACCGCGGCGATCTCCGCGACGACCCCGTCGACCAGCGCCTCGTCGGCGTCCGGGCTCGGCGCGGGCGTCGGGACCGGCGACTCCGGGCCCTCGTCGCAGCCCGCCACGGCCGCCAGCCCGGCGGCGCCGAGGGCCAGCGCCGTACGTCGGTGGAGGCGGGGACCGGCGGACACGGCGCCGACCCTATCCAGAAGGGAGCCGGCCAGAAGGGAGCCAGCGGCTATCGTGGACGATCAACAACAGCACAAGGAGGTCGCCACCCGTGAGCAGTGCCAACCAGGACACCACCCGGGACCGGATCGAGGCCGAGCTCGGCGACCCCCTGCGTGCCCTGGGCCTCGACCTCGAGGCCGTCGAGATCACCCCGGCCGGCAAGCGCCGGATCCTGCGGGTCGCCGTCGACAAGGACGGCGGCGTCACGCTGGACGAGGTCGCCGACGCGACCCGGGAGGTCGAGCGCGCCCTCGACGGATCCGACGTGATGGGCGAGCAGCCCTACACCCTCGAGGTCACCTCACGCGGCGTCGACCGCCCGCTCACCCGGCCGCGCCACTGGCGCCGCAACGCCGGCCGCCTGGTGGCGGTCGCCTTCGCCGACGGCTCGTCCGCGACCGGCCGGATCCAGGAGCCCGGCGAGGAGTCGGTGACCCTCGAGGTCGGCGGCAGGATGCGCACCGTGACGTATGCCGAGGTGCGCAAGGCGCTGGTGCAGGTGGAGTTCAACCGCCGTGCTGACGGGGACGACAAGGAGGCCTGATGGACATCGACATGAGCATCCTGCGGATGCTGGAGCGGGAGAAGGAGATCTCCTTCGACGTGCTCGTCGAGGCGATCGAGCAGGCGCTCCTCACGGCGTACCACAAGACCCCGGGCGCCCAGGAGCAGGCGCGGGTCGAGCTGGACCGCAAGAGCGGCCACGTGACCGTGCTGGCCGCGGAGCTCGACGAGGAGGGCAACGTCGTCGGCGAGTACGAGGACACCCCCGAGGGGTTCGGCCGGATCGCGGCGACGACCGCGAAGCAGATCATGCTGCAGCGGCTGCGCGACGCCGAGGACGACGTCCGGTTCGGCGAGTTCTCCGGCAAGGAGGGCGACATCGTCTCGGGGATCATCCAGCAGGGTCGCAACCCCGACGACGTGATGGTCGACCTCGGCAAGCTCGAGGCGCTGCTGCCGGCCGGCGAGCGGGTGCCGGGGGAGCGCTACGAGCACGGCACCCGGATCAAGTGCCTGGTCGTCTCGGTCCGCAAGGGCATGCGCGGCCCGCAGATCACGCTGTCGCGCTCGCACCCGAACCTGGTTAAGAAGCTCTTCGCCCTCGAGGTCCCCGAGATCGCCGACGGCACCGTCGAGATCGCCGCGATCGCCCGCGAGGCCGGCCACCGCACCAAGATCGCGGTGCGCTCGACCGCGCAGGGCGTCAACGCCAAGGGCGCCTGCATCGGCCCGATGGGCCAGCGGGTCCGCAACGTGATGTCCGAGCTGCACGGCGAGAAGATCGACATCGTCGACTGGTCCGAGGACCCCGCCGAGCTGGTCGCGCACGCGCTCTCGCCGGCCCGGGTCACCTCGGTCGAGGTCGTCGACGCCGACGCCAAGTCGGCCCGCGTGGTCGTGCCCGACTTCCAGCTCTCGCTGGCGATCGGCAAGGAGGGCCAGAACGCCCGCCTCGCCGCCCGCCTCACCGGCTGGCGCATCGACATCCGCTCCGACGAGGCGCTCGCCGAGGAGGGATAGCTCCGCGGGCGCGCCCCAGTTCGAAATAGATGGTCGATGCGCGGTAGGGTTGCCGGCGGTGGCGAGTGAACGCATCTCTTCTGCATGCCCGGGACCCGTCCGGACCTGCGTCGGATGTCGCTCGCGAGCCGCCAAGGCTGAGTTGTTGCGGGTGACCGTCGGCTCGGATGCGCACGGCCACCCGGCCGTCGTACCGGATCCGAAGGGCGCCGCACCCGGCCGTGGGGCGCACCTGCACCCCACGACCGAGTGCTACGAGCTCGCGGTACGCCGGAAGGCGTTCGGCCGGGCCCTCCGGGTCACGGCCGGGCTCTCCAGCGCACCGGTGGGCGACTACCTCGACGCAGCCAGACCGACCGACCCATTGACCGACCCATTGACCGACAGAGACTGGAGCAGCAGCTCATGAGCACTCGATGAGTACCTCGCGATGAGCGTGCACACCCACTAACGGTCTCGATCTACCCCCGGAACCCGGGTTCGAGGCCAGAAGGAGAAGCGTGGCTAAGACCCGAGTTTCAGAACTCGCCAAGAAGTACGGCATCCCCAGCAAGGAAGCGCTGGAGAAGCTGGGCGCGATCGGCGAGTTCGCCAAGACTGCTTCCTCGAGCATCGAGCTGCCGGCCGTCAAGAAGTTCGAGGACACCTACGGAGCCGAGCTCCTTGCCAGGATGAAGCCGGCGGAGGAGAAGGCCGAGAAGCCCCCGGCGCCGGCCAAGAGGGCCGCCGCTGCCGCGGTGCCCGAGGTGCCGGCCGCGCCCGCGGAGGAGGCCCCGGCCCGGCAGGCCGCTCCCAAACCCGGCCCGAAGGCAGCCCCGAAGGAGGACCCGAAGGCCGAGGAGCCGCCGGCCGAGCCAGAGGCGCCGGCCGCCGAGGCGCCGGCCAGCCCGGCCGCCCCGAAGGCCCCCGCGCCGCGGCCGGTCGGCCGTCCCGGCGCCCCGCGCCCGGGCAACAACCCGTTCGCGTCCAGCCAGGGCATGGGCAGCCGTCCCGCGCCGACCGAGCGTCCGGCCGCGGCCGGTGGCGACAGCCGCCCGCCGCGCCCGCCGGCCGCCGGTGGCCGTCCCGGCATGCCGCGCCCCAACCCGGCGATGATGCCGAAGTCCCCGGCCGCCTTCGGTGGAGGCCCGGGCGGCCGTCCGGGTGGTCCCGGCCGTCCGGGTGGTGCCCCCGGTCGGGGCGGTGCCCCGGGCCGCGGCGGTGCTCCGAGCCGCGGTGGCGCCCCGAGTGGCGCCGGCGCCGGCGCTCCGGGTCGTCCCGGCGGCTTCGGCCCCAGCGGCGGCGGCCGCCCGGGCGGCGGCCATCCGGGCCAGCGCGGCCAGACCCAGGGCGCCTTCGGTCGCCCGGGCGGCCCGTCGCGCCGCGGCCGGAAGTCGAAGCGGGCACGGCGCCAGGAGTTCGAGGCCATGGAGGCCCCGACGATCGGCGGCATCCGCGTCCGCAAGGGCAACGGCGAGACCGTCCGGCTGCCCCGCGGCGCGTCCCTGACCGACTTCGCCGAGCGGATCAACGTCGACGCCGCCTCGCTGGTGCAGATGCTGTTCAGCCTCGGCGAGATGGTCACCGCGACGGAGTCCGTCAACGACGAGACCCTCGAGCTGCTCGGCGAGGAGCTCAACTACGTCGTCCAGGTCGTCTCCCCGGAGGACGAGGACCGCGAGCTGCTCGAGTCCTTCGACATCGAGTTCGGCGACGACGAGGGCGACGAGGCGGACGCCGAGGCGCGGCCGCCGGTCGTCACGGTCATGGGCCACGTCGACCACGGCAAGACCAAGCTCCTCGACGCGCTCCGCAGCGCCAACGTCGTCGCGGGCGAGGCCGGCGGCATCACCCAGCACATCGGCGCCTACCAGGTGCACACCGAGGTCGACGGCGAGGACCGCCGGATCACGTTCATCGACACCCCGGGCCACGAGGCGTTCACCGCCATGCGGGCCCGTGGCTCGCAGTCCTCGGACATCGCGGTCCTCGTGGTCGCCGCCGACGACGGCGTGATGCCGCAGACCGTCGAGGCGCTCAACCACGCCAAGGCGGCCGGCGTACCGATCGTGGTCGCGGTCAACAAGATCGACAAGCCGGAGGCGGACCCGACCAAGGTCCGCGGCCAGCTGACCGAGTACGGCCTGGTGCCCGAGGAGTACGGCGGCGACGCGATGTTCGTCGACGTCTCGGCCAAGTCCGAGCTCAACCTCGACAAGCTGCTCGAGGCGATCGTGCTGACCGCCGACGCGTCGCTGGACCTGTCCGCGAACCCGGGCCGGGACGCGCAGGGCCTGGTCATCGAGGCGCACCTCGACCGTGGCCGCGGCCCGGTCGCGACCGTCCTGGTCCAGCGCGGCACGCTCCGCGTCGGCGACTCGATCGTCGCCGGTCCGGCGCACGGCCGGGTGCGGGCGATGCTCGACGAGTTCGGCAACGAGCTCGAGGAGGCCGGTCCGTCGCGTCCGGCGATGGTGCTCGGCCTGTCCGCCGTCCCCGGCGCCGGCCAGAACTTCATCGTCGTCGACGACGACCGGATGGCGCGTCAGATCGCCGAGAAGCGCGAGGCCCGCGAGCGGGCCGCCATGCAGGCCAAGCGCCGCGTGCGCCGTACTCTCGAGGACTTCATGGCCTCCATGGAGAAGGGCGAGAGCCAGGAGCTCAACCTCATCCTCAAGGGCGACGTGTCCGGCTCGGTCGAGGCGCTCGAGGACGCGCTGGCGAAGATCGACGTCGGCGACGAGGTCGGCATCCGGGTCATCGACCGCGGTGTCGGCGCGATCACCGAGACGAACGTCGACCTGGCCGCCGCGTCCGACGCGATCATCATCGGCTTCAACGTCCGCCCGCAGGGCAAGGCGACGGAGCTGGCCGACCGCGAGGGCGTGGAGATCCGGTACTACACCGTCATCTACCAGGCCATCGAGGAGATCGAGGCCGCGCTCAAGGGCATGCTCAAGCCGGAGTACGAGGAGTCGACCCTCGGCCAGGCGGAGATCCGCGCGATCTTCCGCTCGTCGAGGATCGGCAACATCGCCGGCTGCATGGTCACCAGCGGCGTGATCCGGCGCAACGCCAAGGTCCGCGTCATCCGCGACGGCTCGGTCGTCGCCGACAACCTCGACCTCGCCTCGCTCAAGCGCGAGAAGGACGACGCGTCCGAGGTCCGCGAGGGCTTCGAGTGCGGTCTGGTGCTGCGCAACTTCCAGGACATCAAGGAAGGCGACGTCGTCGAGGCGTTCGAGATGCGGGAGATCCCCCGCAGCTGATTCACTGCCGAGTCGGCGCAGTCTCATCCCGCCGTGGTTTGAGACTGCGCCGACTCGGCGCTTCGGCAGGCTGAGACTGCGCCGACTCGGCGTTTGAGAGAGTAGGAACCATGAGCAGTCCTCGCGTCCGCAAGATCGCCGACCGGATCCAGGTCATCGTGGCGGAGATGTTGGAGCGCCGGATCAAGGACCCGCGGCTGGGCTTCGTCACGATCACCGACGTGCGGGTGACCGGCGACAGCCAGCAGGCCACGATCTTCTACACCGTCCTCGACGCGGGCGACGACGAGGCCGCGCGGGCGGCGAGCGCGGCCGCGCTGGAGTCGGCCAAGGGGCTGCTGCGCTCCGAGGTCGCCAAGCAGCTCGGCATGCGGCACGCGCCGACGCTGACGTTCATCCACGACGCGCTGCCGGAGAACGCGCGGCACCTCGACGAGGTGCTCGCCCGGGCCAAGCAGCAGGACGAGGCGCTGGCCGCCGAGCGCGGCTCGTCGTACGCCGGCGAGGCCGACCCGTACAAGAAGCCGCGCGAGGTCGAGGACGACCTGGACGAGGACGAGTGAGCGACGCCGGCCTGGTCGTCGTCGACAAGGCCGGGGGCATGACGTCGCACGACGTCGTCTCCCGGGTACGCCGGCTGGCCGGCACCCGCAAGGTCGGCCATGCCGGCACGCTGGACCCGATGGCCACCGGCGTGCTCGTGCTGGGCGTCAACCGCGCGACCCGGCTGCTCGGCCACCTGATGCTGACCGAGAAGCGGTACGACGCCACGATCCGCCTGGGCGTCTCGACGACCACGGACGACGCCGAGGGCGAGGTGGCCTCGACGAGCTCGACAGACGGCCTCGATGAGGTGACCGTGCGGTCGGCGGCGGCCGAGTTCGTCGGCGACCTGATGCAGGTGCCGACCGCGGTCTCGGCCATCAAGGTCGACGGCAGGCGCGCCCACCAGCGCGTGCGCGCGGGCGAGGACGTCGAGCTGGCGGCCCGGCCCGTGACCGTGCACGAGCTGACCGTGCACCGAGTCTCGACGGGCTCGCCCGGCTCGATCGTCGAGGTCGACGTATCCGTGCGCTGCTCGAGCGGCACCTACATCCGCGCGATCGCCCGCGACCTCGGCGCCCGGCTCGGCGTCGGCGGGCACCTGACCGCGCTGCGGCGTACCGCTGTCGGTCCCTACGGCCTCGCCGTGGCGCGCTCGCTGGACGAGCTCGGCGAGGACTTCGCGCTGCTGCCGATCGCCGACGCGGCCCGGGCGGCGTTCCCGGCGTACGACCTCGACGAGGCGGGCGCGGCCGACGTGCGGGTCGGCCGCGCGCTCGACCTCGAGCTGGCCGGGCTGACGGCGGTGTTCGCCCCGGACGGCGAGTTCCTCGCGCTCTACGAGCCGCGCGACGGTCGCGCCCGGGCGGTCGCCGTCTTCGGGTGAGCTCTCGGTAGTCTTCGCGCGTGCAGATCTGGCGATCCCTCGACGAGGTGCCGGACGACCTCGGGTCGACGGTCGTCGTCATCGGCAACTTCGACGGGGTGCACCTCGGGCACCGCCATGTGGTGTCCCGGGCGCGCGAGATCGCCGACGACCGCGGTCTGTCCGTCGTGGCTGTCACCTTCGACCCGCACCCGATGGCGGTGCTGCGGCCCGAGCACGCCCCGACGACGCTCACCTCGCTGGAGGTGCGCGCCGAGCTGCTCGGCGCGGCCGGCGCGGACGCGGTGCTGGCGATGCCGTTCGACCGCGACGTCGCGTCGTGGAGCCCGGAGGAGTTCGTCGAGCGGGTGCTCGTGGGCGGACTGCGTGCGAACGCAGTGGTGGTGGGCGCGAACTTCCGCTTCGGCCACCGGGCCGCCGGCGACGTCGGCACGCTGCGCGAGCTGGGGAAGCGGCAGGGGTTCACCGCGGAGGGCATCCCGCTCGACGGCGGGCCGCAGGTCTGGTCGTCGACCTACGTCCGGATGAGCCTGGCCGCGGGCGACGTCGCCGGCGCCGCCGAGGCGCTCGGCCGGCCCTACGCCGTGCGGGGGACCGTGGTCGAGGGCGACAAGCGGGGGCGCGAGCTCGGCTTCCCGACCGCGAACGTCCCGGCCGACGCGCTGACCGCCGTACCCCCGGACGGCGTGTACGCCGGGTGGCTGCGCCGGACGGACACCGGCGAGGTGCTCCCGGCCGCGATCAGCGTCGGCACCAACCCCACCTTCGACGGCGTGCGCGACCGGCGCGTGGAGAGCTACGTGCTCGACCGGACCGATCTCGAGCTGTACGGCGTCGAGGTGGAGGTGAGCTTCGTGGACCGGCTGCGCGGCATGGTGGCCTTCGACTCCGTCGGCGCGCTCGTCGAGCAGATGAAGGCCGACGTCGACCGGGCGCGCGAGCTCCTGACGTGACCACTGCCCGCCCGCTCGGCGGCCCCGTACTCAGGCGTCGAGGTCCTTCTCGACCAGCGCCGCGATCGCGGCCAGGGCGACCTCGTCGTCCGAGCTGACCTCGACCCGATCGCCGGGGCCGGCGCCGAGGGTCATGATCAGCAGCGACGAGGACGCGTCGACGGGCTCGTCGCCGGGGAGGCCGATGAGCACCTCCACGTCGAGCTCCTCCACCGCCTCGGCGATGAGCTGGGCAGGGCGGGCGTGCAGGCCGACGGAGGAGCCGACGGCGACGGTCTTGCTGGGCATTGCTTCTCCTTCTCAGGCGGGAACCGGATCGGCCGCGGTGCGGCCGACGGACTTCAAGACGATCACGGCGGCGGCGCCGACGACCACGCCGACGACCAGCGCGACGACGTAGCCGAGGACGTTGTCCACCGCGAACAGCACGAAGATGCCGCCGTGCGGGGCGCGCACGGACACCTCGAGCGCCATCGACAGGCCGCCCGTGACGGCCGAGCCGAGCATGATCGAGGGGATCACGCGCAGTGGGTCGGCGGCGGCGAACGGGATCGCGCCCTCGGTGATGAACGACGCGCCGAGCAGCCAGCCGGCCTTGCCGTTCTCGCGCTCGGCCGGGTTGAACAGGCCGGGGCGTACGACGGTGGCCAGCGCCAGCGCGATCGGCGGGACCATGCCGGCCAGCATCACGGCGGCCATGATCCGCAGCTCGGGAGCGTCGCTGGCCAGAGCCGCGCCGCCGACGCCGGCCGCCGCGAAGCTGTAGGCGACCTTGTTCAGCGGGCCGCCCATGTCGAAGGCCATCATCAGGCCGAGGATGATGCCGAGCACGACCGCGGAGCCGCCGCTGAGCGAGCTCAGGCCGTCCTCCAACTGGCTCATCAGCCACGCGATCGGCCGCCCGAACACGACGAGCATCAGGACTCCGGCGAGGATCGTGGTGAGCAACGGGATCACCAGCACCGGCATCAGGCCGCGTGCCCAGGTCGGGACCCTCCAGCCGCCGATCCAGTGCGCGATGAGGCCGGCGAGCACGCCGCCCACGATCGCGCCGAGGAACCCGGTCGCGGGCGTGCCGTACTGCATCACGTCGGCGGCCAGGCCGCCCATCACGAAGCCGGGCGCGATGCCCGGGCGGTCGGCGATCGCGTAGGCGATGTAGCCGGCCAGCGCCGGGACGAAGAACAGGAACGCGGTCTTGCCGAGCACGAAGAGCAGCGCGCCGAGGTAGGCCATCAGGCTGGAGCCGAGCAGCGCGTGGTCGAGGCCGTACTCACCGAGGCTGGGCAGGTCGGCGACCGAGCCGTCGACGACGATCTGCGGGGCGACGTTCGCGATCTCGTAGCCGCCGAGCAGGAAGGACAGCGCGATCAGCAGGCCGCCCGCCGCGACGAACGGGATCATGTATGAGACGCCGGTCATCAGCACGCGCCGGGTGCGACCGCCCCAACTCTCGCCGGCGGCGGTGGCAGTGGCCGTGTCGCCCGCACCGGAGCCGGAGGCCTCGACGCGCGGGGCATCCGGGTCCTCGGCGGCCCGCAGCGCCTCGGCGACCATCGCGTCGGCCTGGTCGAAGGGGCGCTTCACGCCGGAGGAGACCAGCGGCTTGCCGGCGAACCGGTGGCGGTCGCGTACGCCGACGTCGACCGCGAAGATCACCGCGTCGGCCGCGGCGATCGCGTCGGCGGACAGCGGCTTCGCGCCGGCCGAGCCCTGGGTCTCGACCTGGAGGTCGACCCCGGCGCGGGCGGCCGCCGCCTCGAGCGCCTCGGCGGCCATGTAGGTGTGCGCGATACCGGTCGGGCAGGCGGTGACGGCGACCAGGCGGCGCCTCGCCGGGGGAGCAGCCGCCGGCGACGCGGCGGGTGCGCCGGAGACCACCTCGGTGACCAGCGCAGCCACCTCCTCGGCGGCGCCGGCGCCGCGGAGGGCGGCGGTGAAGTCCGGCCTCACCAGCGCCCGGGCGAGCTGGGTGAGCAGCTGGAGGTGGGTGTTGTCGCCGCCGGCCGGCGCCGCGATGAGGAAGACCAGGTCGGCGGGGCCGTCCTTGGCGCCGAAGTCGACCCTCGGGTCGAGCCGGGCGAAGGCGAGCACGGGCTCGGCCACCCCTTCGGTGCGGCAGTGCGGGATCGCGATGCCGCCGGGGAGCCCGGTCGCGGAGGTCGCCTCGCGGGCGAACGCGTCCTCGACGAGCCGCTCCACGGAGGCCGCGCGGCCGGCGTCGCCGACGACCCCCGCGAGCGCGCGGACCACGTCGTGCTTGTCGGCGCCGAGGTCGGCGTCGAGGCGCACGAGCTCGGCCGAGATGAGGCTGGACATGCTGGATCACCCTCCCTGGGTGAGGTCGAGGGCGCGCACCGCGACGAGCTCGGGGCGGACCTGGTGGGGTTGCGGGATGGTCGTGCCGGGGAGGCCGGCGGCGGCGCTGCCGTAGGCGACGGCGAGGGCGAGACGGTGGGCGGGGCCCCGGCGGCGCAGGTCCCCGAGGAGGTAGCCGAACAGGCTGGAGTCGCCGGCGCCGACCGTGCTGACGACGGTCGTCGGCGGAGGGGTGGCGCACCAGGCGCCCTGCGCGTTCACGAGTACGGCGCCGTGCGCGCCCAGGGTGGCGAGCACGGTCTCGACGCCGGACTCGACGAGCGCGCGCGCGGCGTCGGCGGCGGCGCGCGGGTCGGCCTCGAGCCGGTCGGCGTCGCCGCCGGCGAACTGGGCGAGCTCCTCGCCGTTCGGCTTCATCAGGTGCGGCGCGGCCTCGGGGAGCCGGTCGACCAGCGCCTGGAGCGGCGCGTCGCTGGTGTCGACCGCCACCCGGGCGCCGTTCTCGCGCAGCAGGACCACCAGCTCGGCGTACCACTCCGGCGGCGTGGCGGGCGGCAGCGACCCGGCGAGCACGACCCAGTCGGCGGTGCCGGCGCGGCGGCGCAGGGCGTCGCCGAGCTCGTGGCGTACGGCGGGCGTCAGCTCGGGCCCGGGACTGTTCAGCTTCGTGGTCGTGCCGTCGGGCTCGGTGACCGTGATGTTCACGCGCAGCTGGCCGTCGTGGTGCACGGGGCGGCAGTCGATGCCGCCGGCCAGCAGCTCGTGGACGAACGGGTCGTCCTTCGCGGCCGGCAGCACCGCCATCGTGGGGACGCCCGCCTGCACCGACGCCCGCGAGATGTTGACGCCCTTGCCACCGGCCTGGGAGATCACCGAGTCCACCCGGATCACCGTCCCGCGCTCGAGCGGACCGCTGAGGTGCACGGTGCGGTCGTGGCTGGGGTTCGCGGTGAGGGTGACGATCATGCGGTCACGACCTCCGGGCCGGCGGCCGCGAACGCGTCGCGGTCCGCGCCGGAGATCTGGTCGTCGGTGACCAGCACGTCGAGCTGCTCGAGCGTCGCGAACCGGATCGCCGCCTCGACCCCCGCCTTGCTGGAGTCCGCGAGGCAGACGACCAGCCGGGCGGCGCCGGCCATCGCGCGCTTGGCCGCGGCCTCGTCGTGGTCGGGGGTGGAGAGCCCGTGCTCGACGGTGATGCCGTTGGTGCCGAGGAAGGCGACGTCGACCCGGAGCCGCTCGAGCGCGGTGATCGTGTCGGCGCCGACGGCAGCCTGGGTCGTGGTCCGCACCCGGCCGGGCAGCAGGTGCAGGTCGATCTGGGGCTGGCCGGCCAGCCGGGCCGCGATCGGCACCGCGTGGGTGACCACGGTGAGCCGGTGGTCGCGGGGGAGCAGCCGGGCGAACCGCCCGGTGGTGGAGCCGGCGTCGAGCAGCACCGTGCCGCCGGCGGGCGGGAGCTGGTCCAGGGCGACGGTGGCGATGCGCTCCTTCTCGGCGGTGTTCGCGAGGTCCCGCTCGCCGAGGCCGGACTCGATGACGGCCAGCGACCCGGCCGGCACCGCGCCGCCGTGCACCCGGCGGACCAGGCCGATCCGCTCCAGCGCGGACAGGTCGCGGCGGACGGTCTCGGTGGTGACGTCGAACCGCTCCGCGATGTCGGCGACCGACAGGCGGCCTTGCTCGGTGACGAGCTGGGCCATGGCCTGCTGGCGTTCTTCGGCGTACATTGCGGGGGAGCCCTCCGATCTGCGTATCTGTGGTTTTACGCCCGATTCTGTTGACTGTCAAGGACGCCAGGGCGTTTACTCGTCACCATGGCCAGCAGCTCGACCCGCCCCGTCCTCCGCGGCACCCCCGTCGTCCCCGGCGTCGCGCACGCCCCCGCGCTCGTGGTGCGCACCGAGGTATCGCCGGAGGCGGTCGTCCGCTTCGACGGCGCCCAGTTCGCCGACGCCGACGCCGCGCTCGCGGCGTACGACGCCGCGGCCGGCGTGGTCGCCGACGGGTTCGCCCGCAAGGCGGAGGGCGCGACCGGCGACGCCGCGCAGGTGCTGGCCGCGAGCGCCGGGCTCGCCCGCGACAAGGGGCTGCGCGGCGCGGTCCGCAAGCACCTGCGCTCCGGCGACGACCTCCTGGCGGCGGTGCACGCGGGCGTGGAGCAGTTCGTCACCGTGTTCACCGGCATGGGCGGGCTGATGGCCGAGCGGGCGACCGACCTGCGCGACATCGAGCGCCGGATCACCGCCCACCTGGTCGGCGAGCCCGAGCCCGGCGTGGGCGTCCCCGAGGCGCCGTGCGTGCTGGTCGCCGAGGACCTCGCGCCGTCCGACACCGCCGGCCTCGACCCGTCCCTGGTCAAGGCGCTGGTCACCGAGCGGGGCGGCCCGACCAGCCACACCGCGATCATCGCCCGCCAGCTCGCGATCCCGTGCGTGGTCGGCGTCGCCGACGCGATGACGATCGAGGCCGGCACCCCGCTCCTCGTCGACGGCGAGACCGGCGTCGTCGAGACCGAGCCGGAGGACGCCGGGGCCCGGGTCGCCGCGGACGCCGAGCGGCGCGCCGCCCTCGCGACCTGGACCGGTCCCGGCCGGACCGCCGACGGCGTACCCGTGAAGATCCTGGCCAACGTCGCCGACGGCCCCTCCGCCCGCGCGGCCGCCGAGGCCCCGGTGCAGGGCGTCGGGCTGTTCCGCACCGAGCTGAGCTTCCTCGACCGCAGGGACGAGCCGTCCGTCGAGGAGCAGGCCGCGATCTACGGCGAGGTGCTCGCCGCCTTCGGCGGCGAGAGGTACGTCGTGGTGCGCACCCTCGACGCCGGGTCGGACAAGCCGGTCGCCTTCGCCACGCACGAGGGCGAGGAGAACCCGGCGCTCGGCGTCCGCGGGCTGCGGCTCTCCTTCGACAACCCCGGCCTGCTGGATCGGCAGCTCGACGCGGTCGCGGCGGCCGCGACCGCCGCCGGCACCGAGGCGTGGGTGATGGCGCCGATGGTGGCGACCGTCGCCGAGGCCGAGGAGTTCGCCGAGAAGGTGCACGCGCGCGGGCTCGAGGCCGGCGTGATGGTCGAGGTGCCGAGCGCCGCGCTGCTCGCGCACCGGATGCTCCAGGTCGTCGACTTCCTCTCGATCGGCACCAACGACCTCACCCAGTACACGATGGCCGCCGACCGGATGGCCACCGACCTCGCCCACCTCACCGACCCGTGGCAGCCGGCCGTGCTCCAGCTGATCGCGATCACCGCGGAGGCCGGCCGCCAGGCCGGCAAGCCGGTCGGCGTCTGCGGCGAGGCCGCGGCCGACCCCCTGCTCGCGTGCGTGCTGGTCGGTATGGGCGTGACCTCGCTGTCGATGGCCGCGACCGCCGTCCGGCCGGTCGGCGCCCGGCTCGCCGCCACGCCGTACGACCTCTGCGAGGAGGCCGCCGAGGCCGCGCTCGCCGCCGCCGACCCGGCCGCCGCCCGCGAGGCCGTCCGCGCGCTCCTGGGCTGATGCCCGGCTGATGCTGGGCGGACGCGCGGATTGGGTGGGCGGACCTCCTGCGCGCTAGAGTTCCCAGGTTGCCTCCCGGGGCGACACGCCGTCAGAACGGCCGCGGATACAGAGAGCCTCAGGAGCACAGGGCCTGGAGCGCCGCGCACCGAGTCCGGAAGGAGCCCGCATGTCGATCGGTACCGACGCGGAGACCAAGAAGAAGATCATCGCCGAGTACGCCACGACCGAGGGCGACACCGGCTCGCCCGAGGTGCAGGTGGCTCTGCTGAGCCACCGCATCAGCCACCTCACCGAACACCTCAAGCAGCACAAGCACGACCACCACAGCCGTCGTGGCCTGCTGCTGCTCGTCGGCCAGCGCCGTCGCCTGCTGAACTACCTGCAGAAGACCGACATCGAGCGCTACCGCTCCATCGTCGAGCGCCTCGGCCTCCGCCGCTGATTACCGAGAAGGGCCCGCTCCGGTGGGCCCTTCACGTTTTCTCGCCCACGCGTGTGGGCGCTAGATTCACCAGTGAAGTACATCTGAACACCAGGAGCGACCCGCCGTTCTCGGCTCGGTCCTCGGTAGTGGCTCTCAGGATCTCGACCGGCTCGATTGCCGAAGATCCTGCGGGCCTCGATCGAAGACCGGCACTGCGCGGGACGCCGCGGATCGCTCCGCGAGCAGAACAGGGACGAACCCTTGACTGAACCCGTCATCCACGCCGTGGAGACCACCCTCGACAACGGCAAGTTCGGCAGCCGCACGATCAAGTTCGAGAGCGGGCTCCTCGCCCGCCAGGCCGCCGGCGCCGTCACCGCCTACCTCGACGACGACACCATGCTGCTGTCGGCCACCACGGCCGGCAAGCACCCCAAGGACCACTTCGACTTCTTCCCCCTGACCATCGACGTCGAGGAGCGGATGTACGCCGCGGGCAAGATCCCCGGCTCGTTCTTCCGCTCCGAGGGCCGCCCGGGCGAGGACGCGATCCTCACCTGCCGCCTGATCGACCGGCCGCTGCGCCCGACCTTCAAGAAGGGCCTGCGCAACGAGGTCCAGGTCGTCATCACCGTGATGGCGCTCGACCCCGACGCGCCGTACGACGTCCTCGCGATCAATGCCGCGTCGATGTCCACCCAGCTCTCCGGCCTGCCGTTCTCCGGCCCGGTCGGCGGCGTCCGCGTCGCCCTGATCGACGGCCAGTGGGTCGCGTTCCCGACGCACAGCCAGCTCGAGTCGGCTGTCTTCGACATGGTCGTCGCCGGCCGGGTCACCGAGACCGGCGACGTCGCGATCATGATGGTCGAGGCCGAGGCGACCGAGCGCACCATCGAGCTGGTCCACGGCGGCGCCACCGCGCCGACCGAGGAGGTCGTGGCCGGCGGCCTCGACGCCGCCAAGCCGTTCATCAAGCAGCTCGTCGAGGCCCAGCAGGAGCTGGCCAACGTCGCCGCGAAGCCGGTCCAGGAGTTCCCGATCTTCCTCGACTACGAGGACGACGTCTTCGACGCGGTCGAGGCCGCGGTGAAGTCCGACCTCGCCGCCGCGATGAAGGTCGCGGACAAGCAGGAGCGCCAGGACCGCACCGACGAGCTCAAGGACGAGGTCCTCGCGAAGCTCGCCGAGCAGTTCGAGGGCCGCGAGAAGGAGGTCGGCGCGGCGTTCCGCTCGGTCAACAAGGCGGTCGTGCGCGAGAGCATCCTGCGCGACAAGGTCCGCATCGACGGCCGCGGCCTGGCCGACATCCGCCCGCTGCACGCCGAGGTCGGCGTGATCCCGCGCGTCCACGGCTCGGCGCTGTTCGAGCGCGGCGAGACCCAGATCCTCGGCGTCACCACGCTGGACATGCTCAAGATGGAGCAGCAGCTCGACACGCTCTCCCCGGAGAAGCACCGCCGCTACATGCACAAGTACGTCTTCCCGCCGTTCTCCACCGGCGAGACCGGCCGGGTCGGCTCGCCGAAGCGCCGCGAGGTCGGCCACGGCGCGCTCGCACGCCGCGCGCTGCTGCCGGTGCTGCCCTCGCGCGAGGAGTTCCCCTACGCCATCCGCCAGCTCTCCGAGGCGATGGGCTCCAACGGCTCGACCTCGATGGGCTCGGTCTGCGCCTCGACGCTGTCGCTGCTGCAGGCCGGTGTGCCGCTCAAGGCGCCGGTCGCCGGCATCGCGATGGGCCTGGTGTCCGGCGAGATCGACGGCTCGACGCAGTACGTCGCCCTCACCGACATTCTCGGCGCCGAGGACGCGTTCGGCGACATGGACTTCAAGGTCGCCGGCACCCGCCAGTTCGTGACCGCGCTCCAGCTCGACACCAAGCTCGACGGCATCCCCGCCGAGGTGCTCGGCGCGGCGCTGCAGCAGGCGCGCGACGCCCGGATGACGATCCTCGACGTGATGGCCGAGGCCATCGACGAGCCCGAGGAGATGTCGGTCCACGCCCCGCGGATCATCACGATCAACATCCCGGTCGACAAGATCGGCGAGGTCATCGGTCCCAAGGGCAAGGTCATCAACCAGATCCAGGACGACACCGGTGCGTCGATCTCGATCGAGGACGACGGCACCATCTACATCGGCGCCACCAACGGCGAGGCCGCCGAGGCCGCCCGGTCCGCGATCAACGCGATCGCCAACCCGACGATGCCCGAGGTCGGCGAGCGCTACCTCGGCACGGTCGTGAAGACGACCAACTTCGGTGCGTTCGTCTCGCTGCTCCCGGGCAAGGACGGCCTGCTGCACATCAGCAAGCTGCGCTCGCTCGCGGGAGGTAAGCGCGTCGAGGCCGTCGAGGACGTCCTGGCCGTGGGCCAGAAGGTCCAGGTCCAGATCGCCGAGATCGACGACCGCGGCAAGCTGTCGCTGGTCCCGGTGGTCGAGGACGCCTCCGACGCCGAGGGCGCGGACGACTCCGAGTGACCCAGGCTGCACCGGTGACCCGCCAGAAGTCCGCTTCTGGCGGGTCACCGTCTTCTCCGGGGACGCGCACGCTCTTCACCGAGCGCGACACCGACGGGCAGGTGACCGCCCGCGTCCGGCGTACCGTCCTGCCCTCGGGCCTGCGCGTCATCAGCGAGCACCAGGCCGGAGTGCGCTCCGCGGCGATCGGCGTGTGGGTGGGCGTCGGCTCGCGCGACGAGTCGCCGACTCTGCACGGCTGCTCGCACTTCCTCGAGCACCTGCTCTTCAAGGGCACGGGGGAGCGGTCGGCGCTGGACATCTCGATCGCGCTGGACGCGGTCGGCGGCGAGTTCAACGCCTTCACCGCCAAGGAGTACACCTGCTTCCACGCGCGGGTCCTCGACGAGGACCTGCCGCTGGCGGTGGACGTGCTCGGCGACATGATCACCGCCTCGACGCTGCATCCCGAGGACGTCGAGGCCGAGCGCGACGTGATCCTCGACGAGATCGCGATGCACGACGACGACCCCGACGACGTCGTCCACAACCTGTTCGCGGAGCAGGCCTGGGGCGACTCGCCGCTGGGCCGCCCGATCGCCGGCACCCAGCAGTCGATCCAGGCGCTCAGTCGCGACCAGATCCGGCGCTTCTACCGGCGCCACTACCGGCCCGCGAACGTCGTCGTCGCGGCCGCCGGCAACGTCGACCACGCCGAGCTCGTACGCCGGGTGAAGAGGGCGTTCGCCCGCAACGACTGGCTCGCCGGCACCGCTGCCCCGATCGCGCCGCGCCACGGCGCCCGCAAGCGGGTCACGCCCGGTGCCATCGCGGCAGCGCGCCCGTTCGAGCAGGTCAACGTCGTGCTCGGCATGGAGGGCCTGGTCCGCGACGACCCGCGCCGGTTCGCGCTCGGCGTCCTCAACACTGCGCTCGGCGGCGGTACGTCGTCGCGGCTGTTCCAGGAGGTCCGCGAGCACCGCGGCCTCGCGTACTCCGTCTTCTCCTTCGCCTCCCACCACGCCGACTCCGGCCTGGTCGGCGTCTCCGTCGGCTGCCTGCCGAACAAGCTGGACGAGGTGCTCTCGGTCGTCCGCGACGAGCTCGCCAAGGTCGCCACCGGCGGCATCACCGCCGAGGAGCTCGCCCGCGGCAAGGGCCAGCTGCGCGGCGGACTCGTCCTCGGCCTGGAGGACTCCGCCTCCCGGATGTCGCGCCTCGGCAAGGCCGAGCTGGTCCACGACGAGCTGCTCAGCATCGACGAGGTCATGGACCGCATCGACGCCGTCACCCTCGAGGACGTCCGCTCCGTGGCCGCCCACGTCTTCGCTCGGCCCGAGATCCTCGCCGTGGTGGGTCCGAGCTGACGCCGGCCGGCTACATGGGCAGCGTGACTCAGCCGAGGATGAACGGGTCGCGGGTCGCACCGCTCGTCTCGACCCAGATGGTCTTGGTCTCGGTGTACTCGCGGACAGCCTCTTGTCCGTTCTCACGTCCAAGACCGCTACGGCCGAGCCCACCGAACGGCACGTCCGGGCCGACGCTTCGGTAGGCATTGAGCCACACCGTCCCGGCCCGGAGCCGATGCGCGACGCGGTGTGCCCGGCGGATGTCGGTGGTCCACACAGAACCAGCCAGGCCGTAGCGGGAGTCGTTGGCGAGCTCGACGGCTTCATCCTCGGAGTCGAACGGAAGGACGGCGAGCACGGGGCCGAACACCTCCTCGCAGGCGATCTCGAGCCCTGGTGTCACACCCGTGAGGATGGTCGGGCGCACGAAGTAGCCGCCCCACTCCGGATCGATACCCCCACCGGCGACAACGTGGCAGCCATCGGCACGAGCTCGGTCGATGAAGCCGATGGTCTTGGTGAACTGCGCGGCGTTCGCGAGCGGTCCCATCTCGGTCCGTGGGTCGGTCGGGTCGCCGAGCACGATCGTCCCGGCCCGTGCGGCGATCAGCTCGACGATGTCGTCGTGGATGGATCGCTCGACCAGAAGCCGGGAACCTGCCATGCACGTCTGGCCCCCCGCAGCGAAGATGCCGGAGATCACGCCGTTCGCTGCTGCCTCCACGTCAGCGTCGGCGAAGACCACTTGGGCGGACTTGCCGCCGAGCTCGAGCGTGAGTCGGGTGATGTTGTCGGCCGCGGCGTGGGCGACTGCGGTTCCCGTGGACGTGGCACCGGTGAAGGCGATCTTGTCGACGAGCGGATGTGCGGACAGGTAGCGGCCCACATCCGGCCCGTCCCCGGTCACCACGCTGAGCACGCCCGGCGGGAAGCCGGCCTCGGTGACAAGGCGAGCGAGATGGAGTGCCGAGACCGGAGCGTGCTCGCTCGGCTTGACGACCATCGCGCACCCCGCCGCGAGAGCCGGTGCCAGCTTCCAGGTCAGCAGGAGCAACGGTGAGTTCCATGGGATGATCGCGGCGATCACGCCGACCGGCTCGGGGCGGGTGTACGCGAAGAAGTTCGGCTTGTCAGTGGGGATGTAGCGTCCTTCCACCTTGTCGGCCAGTCCCGCGAAGTAGTGAAACCACTGCGGCAGGTAGGCGATCTGACCGGTCATCTCCCGCAGAAGCTTGCCGTTGTCGCGAGTCTCGGTGAGGGCCAGCTCAGTCGCATCTCGGGCGACGAGCTCGGCCAGCCGGCGCATCAGGGCCGCTCGCGCCGCGCCCGACAACGAACCCCACTCTCCGCGGAGCATCCGATGCGCACTTCGTACCGCAGCCTCGACGTCGGCCTGGCCGCCATCGGCGACCACGGCCCAGGGTTGCAGTGTGAAGGGGTCCTCGGTCGTGAAGTAACGACTCGTAGCGGGTGCGGCGCTGGCGCCGTCGACCCACAGGTCGTATGTCGGGAGGGTGGACACGGACGCTCCGTTCTCAGATTCGTGGGGTCATCGCTGGTGCGCGAGGGCGGCGCCGGGCCGAGGCCATCTCATGCGGTAGAGCCGGCCGGTCCCAGAGGCCGTGATGTAGGCGGTGCACAGGTCGGCACCGCCGAAGCAGATGTTGGTGACCAGCGGGTCGAACTCCGGCATCGTGATCTGGTCCAGGAGCTCGCCATCCGGCGCGATGACGCTGACTGCTCCCGTGATGAGCGTGCCGACGCAGACATTGCCCGCCGAGTCCACGGCCATCGAGTCGGGCAGTTGGAAGCCGCCAAAGCCGTGCAGCAGTCGTCCGCCAGCCGGGCCGGGGCCGGCGGTGTCGATGATGCCGGGGGCCAGCACCGGCCACCACCAGATACGGCCGGGTGTGGTCTCGGCGACGTACAGCCGATCGCCGCTGGGCGAGAGGGCGATGCCGTTCGGCTGGAGCATCGGGTGGAGGACCTCGCGGATCCCGTCGCCTCCGGTCCGCGCGTAGTAGACGCCACCCAGGTCGGCATCTCGCGCTCGTTCCTTCCCGAGATCGGTGAACCAGATGCCACCGTGCCCGTCGAGGACGAGATCGTTGGGTCCTCGAAGCGGGTGGTCGTTGCAGGCCGAGTAGAGCGTCTCGACCGTGCCATCAGGAGAGACCATCTCGATCCGACCGCCCGAGTAGTCCACCGGTTGCCGTCCGGGGGCGAGGATCCCCTCGTGCTTGGACCAGGACAGGCCGCCGTTGTTGCAGACGACCAGGCGTCCGTCGGACAGGGCGGCGGCGCCGTTGGGGCCACCGCCGGTAGCCGCTAGGACGGATCTACTCCCGTCCTGCGCGACGCGGGTCAACCTGCCCGCCGCGACCTCCACGACCACCACCGCGCCGTCCGCCAGGACGACCGGCCCTTCGGGAAACTCCAATCCCTCGGCCACCAGCTCCAGGTGAGTCACCGTGCCTCCTCGTCGTTTGTGCGCGCGGCCCTGGACCGGGCCAGTGAAGCATCGAGAGGCCGCTTCGAGGCCACAAATTGCTGCCGCTCAGTGGTGGGTATGGTGCTGCGCCGCTGGTCGATGCGGACGCGAAATCGACGGTCACTGAGTGGCAGATCCGCGTTGACGTGATGACGATCACGACGGAAACAATGCTCGCACATCCCAGGTCCCGAGGCCGCTGCTCTCGCAGCCAGCGCCCTCCGTGTGACCCATCCAGAAGGAGATACGCCATGTCACGAGCCACCGCCGGACGATCGTCGTTGGCCCGTCTCGGGGCAGCCGTCGCGGCTGTCAGCTGTCTTGCCGTCGTGGCTGCCTGCTCGACACCGGCCGGGAAGGAGAAGGCCGAGGCGCCGGTGAACTCGGACAATCCCGACGTCGTCGCCGCAACGGCCGTGTTGAAGCGGGCCAACGAAGAGTTGGTCGTCGGCCCTGCTGAGGGACCGGTGGCGCCCTCGGACCTGCGAGCCATCTCGAAGGACGACTTCAACGTCTACCCGTGGAGTGGCGCGGCCGAGGGCAAGAAGATCTTCATTGCCTCCGGAAGTTCGACGGTGCCCGCTATCGTGCACCAGGTGAACCTCGCGACCACGTGGTTCGAGGCGTTGGGCTTCGAGGTCAAGAGCGCGGCCGGCAACTTCACCCCTGCCGAAGACCAGCGAGTCATGAACGAAGCACTCAAGTGGAATCCCGATGCGATCTACGACGTGTCGGTGCTTCCGGCCAGCATCGGCCCACAGTTGGCCGAGGCGAAGGATCGTGGCATCCCGGTCGTCTACTCGGTCGGTACGCCGAACAACACACCAGGTGAGTTCGCGGCGTGGGTCTCGCAGTCGACGAACCTGTCGCAAGCGCTCTTCGCGGCGCAGTTGATCGTGCAGTCCGGTGGCGACGCGAATGTGATGTGGGTCGCGGCACCGCTCTTCAAGGAGATCGAGACCGACGTCGGCATGCAGTACATGAAGGAGAACTGTGCGGACTGTACCGTCGACAGCTTCGATGCCACCGACCAGCTGTACACGCCCGTGGCGATGGCGAGCATGACGACCTCGCTGATCCGGTCGAACCCCGACCTGGACTACCTTGCGCTTCCTGCCGCCTGCGTCCCGGTCTCCGCGGCCGTCGAGGCCGCACGGCAACTGGGCGACGTCGACGTGCAGGCGACCGGTTGTCCCGCGTCCGCCGCGGCGCTGATCAACAGCGGCGATCTCTACGGGGCCACGGGAATCGTCGAACCGATGTCGGTACTCCAGGCGATGGACCAGCTGCTCCGCATCCTCGACGGCGAGGATCCCCTTCCCGCTGAGGAGACCGGTCCGGCGGCGTTCTACTTCGACGCCGGAACGATCCCGGACTCGAACCTCGATGGCAACTTCGGGCCGATCGACCGGTGGGCGCTGTCCAAGTTCGACTACCTTGCGCCGTACGAGGAGGCGTGGGGAGTCAACCTGCGCGCGGCGATCGAGGCCGAGGACTGACGGGTGGTGACAACCACTGGTGACACGCTCGGGTCTGGTGTCTCGGCTCGGACCCGAGCGTGCCCCATCCCCGCCATCGAGGCGACCGGCGTGAGCAAGATCTACGGGCCGACAGTCGCGTTGGTCGACGCTCGACTGCGCGTGGAGCCGGGAACCATCCACGGCCTGCTCGGGGAGAACGGCGCCGGCAAGTCGACGCTGGTGCGCATCCTCGCCGGTGTCGAACGTGCCGATGGCGGAAGCGTGCACGTGCTCGGCGAGGATCCCCATGGTGGGGCGAGCCGGCCCCGGGCATTCATCCACCAGGACCTCGGGCTCTTCCCGACCATGTCCGTGGCAAGCAACATGGCGTTGGGAAACCAGTTCGAGCGGCGCTTCGGATTGATCTCCGACAGCCAGACGGAGCACCGAGCGGCGGAGACTCTGGCCCGGCTGGAGATGAAGATCAGTCCACGATCGCTCGTTGGCGAGCTGACGCTGGCCGACCAGACCGCTGTCGCCATCGCTCGTGCGCTCCACAGCGGCGTCGAGCTGATCGTGCTCGACGAGCCGACGGCCTACCTCGATGCGGACCAGGTCCGGGGCGTGATGCGCATCCTCACGCGACTGCGCAGCGAAAGCGTCGCGTGTCTACTCATCACCCACCGGGCGAACGACGTACTCGAGACCTGTGACGAGGTCACCGTTCTGCGCGACGGCGAGACAGTGGCCGCGCGTCCGGTCGCTGGGCTGACCTCGAACGAGCTGGTCCGGATCATCAGCGGGCACGAGCCCACGACCTCGGTCCGATCGACGGCGCGGACCGAGCGTCGTCCCGTGCTCGAAGTGACGGGCCTGCGGGCCGCTTCGACCGAGCCGGTCGACTTCGAGGTGGGGGAGGGGGAGATAGTCGCGCTCTGCGGCCTGGCCGATGCGGGCACTCGTACGGTTGCGCGGGCGCTGTTCGGCATCGAACCCGCGACGTCCGGCGCCATCGCCGTCGACGGTACAGCGGTGACGATCGACTCCCCGGCAAGTGCGATCCGGGCCGGCATCGCGAGCGTACCGCTGGACCGCCGCCGTGAGGGGATCGCAGCCAACCTCAGCGTGCGGGAGAACCTGTTCATGAAGCCGGAGGGAAGGCGTTGGACGCCGATCCGGATCCGGTGGGAGCGGCTTCGTGCGCGCGACCTGATGCGGCGCTTCCTCGCCGTGCCGGTTGAGCCCGAGCGTCCCATGAGCACGTTCAGCGGTGGCAATCAGCAGAAGGCTGTCATCGCGAAGTGGTGGAACGTGCAGCCGAAGCTGCTGATCCTCAACGAACCCACGGCGGGCGTGGATCTCGCGGCAAAGGCCGACATCCACGCCCTCCTGCGGGAGTACAGCGAGGAGCACGGACTGGCCGTGCTCCTGGTCAGCTCAGACTTCGGCGAGATCGCCGACGTCGCCGACCGTGTCTACGTGATGCGGCACGGTCGGATCATCAAGCATGTCGAATCGGCCGAGTGCGACGCGCGCGAACTCGTGGCACTGGCCTATGGAGAGGAGCTCGGATGAGTCTCGACCAGTACGCCCGGGGCGCGGCCGGCCGATCCAGACGGCCTGCTGCCGAGACGGGTGGAGCGGGCGCCCGCGCCCTGGAGATCGGTGGACGCTACGGTCTGCTCATCCTGCTGGTGGCCGTGGTCGTCCTGTTCTCGTTGTGGATCCCCGAGAGCTTCTTCTCCTGGGACAACTTTCGCGGGACGCTCAGCCAGCAGGCGATCATCTTGATGGTGGCGTTCGGTGTGATGCTCCCGCTCTGCGTCGACGAGTTCGACCTATCCGTTGGCGCGAACGCCGGGTTCGCCAGCGTGTTCTGCGTCGGATTCGCCGTTCTCCAGGGCCTGCCGACGTGGGCCAGCCTCGTGCTTCCAATACTGATCTCGACGGGCATTGGGCTCGTCAACGGTCTGATCGTGACCAAGCTCAAGGTCATGTCGTTCGTCGCGACCCTGGGAGCCGCGACCGCGTTGCTCGGGTTCGCGCAGCTCTACACCGACCTCCAGGAGCTCCGTGGAGCACCGGACTCCCTGACCAACATCGGGCGCACCGAGATCGCCGGTCTCCCGGTCCCCACGGTCGTCGCACTGATCACGGCCGCGGTGCTCATCGTCGTCCTCCAACTCCTTCCCGTGGGGCGCGAGATGGACGCGATCGGAGCCAACCGCGAGGCTGCTCGACTCAGCGGGATCCGTGTCGATCTGACGATCGTCGCGGTCTTCGCGGGCGCGGGTCTCATCGTCGGGGTCGGTGGCGCTCTCTACGGGGCGAACCTCGGAGCGGCGAGCACGACGACCGGATCCACTCTGCTGCTCCCGGCCTTCGCCGGCGCCTTCCTCGGCTCGACGACCATCCGTCCCGGGCAGTTCAACGTCCTCGGGACGCTCATCGGCGTGTTCCTGCTCGCCTTCACGGTCTCTGGTCTGCAGCAGGTCGGCGTCCCCGTGTGGATCGAGTCGGTGGTGCCCGGCATCGCCTTGATCGTCGCCGTAGCGACCTCGACCTGGGCAATCCGGGCCCGCACCGCGCGACTCCGCGATGCGCAGCTCCGCTCTCTGACCGTCGAGAACGAGCGCGCCGAGCAGGCGGCGTGACGACCCCCGGCGCCGGACAGCTGGCCGGCAAGGTCGCGGTCGTGACAGGAGGATCCCGGGGTATCGGGGCGGCGATCGTCCGGCGGCTGTTGTCGGAGGGCGCCGACCTGGTCTTCACCCACCCCGGCGGCGAGGTCGACCACGAAGCGGCGGCTGGCGTGACTGCGTCGATCGCCGCCGCCGGCAGACGAGCGCGGGCAATCGTCTGCGACCAGGGGAGCCCGGCATCGGTGACATCGATGATCGTCGACGTCGCCGCCGCCGAGGGGCGTGTCGACATCCTGGTGGTCAACGCGGGCATAGCCGTCAACGGCGTGATCGACGACCCGTACCGCGACGAGGCCGCCTTCGAACGGCAGGTCGCGGTGAACCTCCTCGGTGTCGTGGCCACCGTCAGGGCGGCTCTCCCGCTCGTCCCTGACGGAGGTCGGATCATCTCCATTGCGTCGAACGGCGCGATCCGGGTGCCGATCCCGGGGCTCTCTGACTACTGCGGCACCAAGGCCGCCGTCGTGGGTCACTCTCGGGGGTGGGCTCGCGATCTCGGGCCGCGCGGCATCACGGTCAACGCCGTCCTACCTGGCCCGACGGCAACCGACATGAACCCGGCCGACGGAGAGCACGCGGCGCTGCTGACGCCGTACATCGCGCTCGGCCGCTACGGCCGGCCGGAGGAGGTCGCTGGCGCGGTCGCCTTCCTGGCGGGACCCGACGCATCGTTCGTCACCGGGAGCACGGTCGTGGTCGACGGCGGCGTCAGCGCCTGAACACCCCGATCGCGATCAGTGAACGCCGCGACGTTCACTGATCGCGATGTGCTTGTACTCGATGAAGTCCTCGAGAGCGGCGAGTCCGTTGAGCCGTCCCAGCCCGCTCTGCTTGTAGCCGCCCTCCTCGAACTCGTCGTGGACGACCGCCCAGTCGTTGACCCAGACCGTCCCCGCCTCGAGCCGCCGGGCGACCCGGAGGGGCTGGTCCACGTCTCCTGTCCAGATGCTGGCAGCCAGTCCGTAGTCGGAGTCGTTCGCAAGGTCGATCGCCTCGTCCTCGGTGCCGAAGGTCTGCAGTGTCAGCACGGGTCCGAAGGTCTCCCGCTGGAGGATCGAGGCCGACTGGTCGGCGACCTCGAGCAGCACCGGTCGGTAGAAGGCACCATCGCCGAGCTCCGGGCCCTCCGGCCGTCCTCCGCGCACGAGGACAACCGCCCCGTCGGCGATCGCCTGCTCGACCACGCGATCGACTCGCTCGACGCTGTCCCGGTCGATCAGCGGACCCATGTCACTCATGGCGTCGTTCGCCGGCCCGACCCGGACGGCACGGAAGCTGGCGACCAGGAGCTGACGCAGTTCCTCTGCACGCGAACAGTGCACGAGCAGACGCGACCCGGCCATGCAGAACTGGCCGGCGAAGACAGTGACCGCCTTGGTGAGGACGGGCGCGGCTGCCGCCAGGTCTGCGGTCTCGAAGACGATCATGGGGCTCTTGCCGCCGAGTTCGAGGCTGCATCGCTTCAGGTGGCGTGCGCCCGCCTCAGCGATTCGGCGGCCGGTGTCGGTTGATCCGGTGAAGCTGATCACCGGGACGTGCGGCGACTCCACGATCGTCGCGCCACTGTCGGCACCGGCGTTCACGGCGTTGAGAACGCCGGCCGGCAGGCCGTCGGCCCGGCTGAGGATCCTCATGAACAGCGAGTTCACGAGAGCGGTCTCCTCGGGGAGCTTGACGACCGCCGTCGTGCCCGCGGCGAGTGCCGGCCCGAGCGAGCGGACCGCGAGGATGAGGGGCGAGTTGAACGGCACGATGACTCCGGCGACACCCACGGGCTCCCGCAGCACCAGAGAGGTGCGACCGCTCCCCATATCGGCCGCCCGGCCATGCTCGGTGAGCGCCATCGCGGCCCACCACCGCAGCTTGGGCGCGACCATGCCGATCTCGAAGGTGGCCTCGGGGAGAATCTTGCCGTTGTTGAGGGCCAGGAGCTCGATCAGCTCGTCCCGATGAGCCTCGACGAGGTCTGCCATCGAGCTGAGCACGCGGTGTCGTAGTCGCCGGTCCTCGCGCCACGAGGTCTCTGCGAAGGCGCGTCGCGCCGCTGAGATCGCCCGCTCTGTGAGTGCACGGTCAGCCCACGCGTACGACCCGATGATCCGGCCGGTCGCGGGATCCACGCACGGGCGATGATCGCCGGTGTCGATCCACTCGCCGTCGACCAGATTCAGGGCGACCGCGCTTCGAGCCTCGTCGCTCACGCTGAGCCCGGGAGAGATGGTGGTCATGGGTCGTGCTCCGTCCTGGTGGTGAGTGGTCAGCCCTGCATGAGCAGGACAGGTTTGATGGCTGCCCCGTCCGCCATGTCGCGGACCGCCTGCTCGATGTCGGAAAACTCGTAGTGGGTGATCAGGCGCTCGAGGGGGAGGCAGCCCGTCTCGTGCAGATCGATGAGGCGCGGCAAGAACTCGCGAGGATTGCTGTCGCCCTGGATGACTCCTCGAACGGTGCGGCCGTTGAGGAGGGTGTTCATGTCCAGGCTGACTCTCGTCCCGGTCGGTGCGCCGCCGACGAGTGCGACGGTTCCGGTCATGGCTGTCGCCTGCAGCGCGTCGGAGAGGACGTCGGGCTGCGCGGTGGTGTCGACGATGTAGTCGAGGCCGCCGTCGGCGAGCGTCTTGAGCTGGTCGACGAGTTCTCCGCTCGTCGAATCGACGACGTCGGTCGCTCCCAGTTGCCGGGCGATGTCGAGTCGCGGGGGACGGCGGTCCACGGCGACGATGCTTTCGGCACCGGCGACGACCGCGGCCATGACGGCAGACAGCCCGACGCTGCCGACGCCGAGCACCCCGACGCTGGAACCGGGTCGTACCCGGAGCGCGTTGAGCACGGTTCCGGCGCCGGTCTGCACGCCGCAACCCAGGGGGGCCAGGGTCGTGAGGTCGGCGGTCGGCGCGACCCGAACGGCACTCCGCGCCGGAGCGACGGCGTGGGTGGCGAACGACGACTGCTGGAAGATGTGGCCATGGAGGACCGGTGTCGTCGCTTCGCCGCGAAAGCGCAGCGCATTCGTCCCGTCGAGCCGCGATCCGCCGAACGACAGTGCGAACCCGTCGCGGCAGTAGGGCCGGTTCCCGGCCCGGCACGAGGGACAGGCGCCGCAGAACGGGTAGGAGAGCAGGACCTGGTCGCCCACCGCCAGGTCATCGACCGCGGCCCCCACCTCTTCCACGACGCCAGCTCCCTCGTGGCCGGCGACCACCGGGAGCGGGACGGGGTACTCCTGGCCCCGGATGTGGAGGTCGGTGGCGCACACACCGCAGGCAACTATCCGCACGAGCACCTCGTCGGGCCGGGGAGCGGCGAGATCGATGATCTCGGGAACGAAGGGCCCGCCTCGGGTGCGCACGACGGCGGCGGTGACCTGCACTGTCCGGTGTCCTCCTTGGTCTAGGCACGGAGCAGCGCGACCCTATGCGGGCGCGATTCCGTCCGACAACGTTTGCGAACTACTCAGTGGCAGGGTGATCGCTACTGGATCTGCCGGGAGATCGTCAGCGCCGCAGTGCGCACAGCCGGGCCGAGATGGTCGATCCGGCTCGTCGAGTGGGCAACGATCCCGATGGCGCCGCGGAGCACTCCGCCCGGAGCCAGGATCGGGGCGGCCACCGATACCGCGCCGATACTCATCTCCTCCTGCGAGAGCGCGATACCGGTCCGGCGTACCTCGCGGAGCTCGTTGATCAGACGTCCCGGCTGGGTGATCGTGAAGCCGGTCCGACGTTGGAGGCCAGCGTCGACGAGCTCGACGACGAGCTGGCGCGGGGAGTGGGCGAGGAGGCACTTCCCAACCGCAGTGGCATGGAGGGGCAACCGTCCGCCCACCTGCGTGAGGTTCGTGACCGCCGTAGCGGCCGACGCCTTGTCGACACAGAGTGCCTCACGTCCATCGAGGACCACGAGCTGCGCGGTCTCGCCGGTCGCGGTGCGGAGGTCGTGCAGGAGCGGGGCGGCCGCCTCGCGGAGACCCCGCTGCTGTGGCGCCAGCACGCCGATCTGCCACAGCCGTAGCCCGATCCGGTACCGGTTGTCGACGAGCCGTTCCAACGCACCCCAGTCAACGAGCTCCGTGATCAACCGTCGGGTAGTGCTCAGGGGCAGCTCCGAGCGGTCGGAGATCTGCGTGAGGCTCAGCTCCGTGTGGGACAGGTTGAAGCAGTCCAGGACCGCGAAGATCCTGCTGGCAACCGAAGCGCCAGGGGTACTCACATTTCCAGCCACGGCCGTCCCTTCTGCGGGTGAGAGCCGAACCATAGCGACTGCCACTGAACGGCAGCGGAGTCTTGGAGATCCCCGGATGCGCTTTCTAGCGTGCCGGTACGCCGGACAGACCGGCGCCGGCATCCGCACGGGTGCTGCTGTCGCGGCGCGGAAGACGACGATGACCACCAGTGACGAAGCATCTGACCTCATCCTCGAGTCAGCCCGGCCGCCAGCTGCGCGTGAGCAGGACGCCGTACGGGCGATCCGGCAGGCGGTGGAGAACTGGGCGGTCTGGCGCGACGCGGGGGACTGGGCCCGGTTCACCACGCTGTGGCGGGCGGACGGTCATATGACGGCCACCTGGTTCCAGGGCAGTGCCACGGACTTCATCCGGGTCAGCCGCCGCGGTTTCGAGGACGGCGTCCGGATCCTGCACTTCCTGGGCGGCACGGCCGTCGACGTCAGCGGCACTCGGGGTATCGCCCAGACCAAGATGACCATCAGCCAGCGTGCCAGTGTCCACGGCGTCCAGGTCGATGTCGTCTGCACCGGACGCTTCTACGACTTCTTCGCGCGCGAGGGCGATCGGTGGCTGCTGGTCCGGCGTCAGCCGATCTACGAGAAGGACAGGATGGACGCCGTCGATCCGGCCAGCACGGTCGAGCTGGACGAGGAGAGGCTTGCCGCGTTCCCCGAGGGCTACCGGCACCTGGCCTATCTTCAGCAGGAGGCGGGATTCACCGTGAAGCAAGGCCTTCCCGGCCTGACCGGTGCTGCCGTCGAGGGTCTGTACGCCGAAGGCTCGGCCTGGCTCGCGGGCTCAGTGGCTCCGGGCTCGCCGCGATGAGCCCGGTGCGAGCCTTCGCCTGCGACTTGCCGCCGAGCCGGGTGCGCTTCGGGCGTGGCGACGCTACGGAGCATGTCGTAGCCGAGCTGGCGATCCTCGACGCTGCGCGGGTCCTGATCGTCGCTGGACAGCGTCACGCCGAGCTCGCCGCGCGCCTGACCGGTCCGTCGTCGGAGCGTGTGGTCGACGTCTTCACCGAGGTTGAGCCCCACGTCCCCGAGCGTGTGGCCAGGGCCGCCCGCGAGCGGGCGGTGCACTGTCGCGCCGACTCGCTGCTGAGCGTCGGAGGCGGCTCGGCGACGGGGACCGCGAAGGCGGTCGCGCTGACCGAGGGATTGCCGATCGTCGCCGTGCCGACGACGTACGCCGGCTCCGAGATGACGCCCGTGTGGGGGATCACCTCGGAGGGGCAGAAGGTCACCGGACACGCAGATCACGTGCGGCCGCGGGTGGTCGTGTACGACCCCGAGCTCGTCCAGGGGCTTCCCGGGACCCTCGCGGTCGCGTCGGCGCTGAACGCGCTGGCCCACAGCGTCGAGTCGCTCTGGGCACCGGGGACCAATCCCGTGGTCGCACTCCTGGCCCTCGAGGGCGCTCGCGTCCTCGGCGAGGGCCTGCGGGCGTTGGACGAGGGCCGCTCCGATGCCCCCGACCGGCTGCTCTACGGCTGCTTCCTGGCCGGTGCGTCGTTCGCGGTGGCCGGGTCGGGCCTCCATCACAAGATCTGCCACGCGCTCGGTGGCACGTTCGGACTGCCGCACGCGGAGACTCACGCCGTGGTGCTGCCGCACGTGCTCGCCTTCAATGCTCCTGCCCTCCCGGACGTGATGGCACCGCTGGGCTCCGCTCTCGGTGTCGTCGACCCGATCGCGGGGCTCTTGACCGTCCGGGACCGGGCATCGATGCCGACGTCGCTCAGTGAGCTGGGACTCGGCTCCCATGATCTGGAACGCGCCGTGGAAGCCACGGCAGCGCTCTTGCCGATCGCCAACCCGCGCCCGGTGGACGAGAAGGACCTCCGCGCGATCCTGGCCGGTGCAATGACGGGATCGGTGGGATGAGTGCGATCGGATGAGGCGCAGTTGCAGAGCGGGCGCGAGCGGGAGCTGGTGGATCGGGTGGTGGCGAGCTTCGACGGCGCGGCCGACCCACGCTTCCGGGAACTGATGCAGAGCGTCGTCCGGCACCTTCATGCATTCGTCCGCGACGTCCGGCTCACCGAGCAGGAGTGGGCGTCGGCGATCGGGTTCCTCACCGACACCGGGCAGATCTGCTCTGGAACCCGCCAGGAGTTCATCCTTCTCTCCGACGTCCTCGGCCTATCCATGCAGGTCGTCGGCGTCAACGCGCCGGCTCCGGCGGGCGCGACCGAGTCGACTGTCTTCGGTCCATTCTTCGTCCAGGGAAGTCCGGAGATCGCCCAGGGCGGCAACATCGCGGTCGGCGTCGGCGGTCCGAGGTGTCACGTCACCGGTCGGGTCGTCGACCTGGCGGGGCAGCCTGTGCCGGGCGCACGGGTCGAGATCTGGGAGGCCGACGACGACGGCTTCTACGACGTCCAGTACGACGGTTCGACTCTGCGGGGTCGCGGCCACCTCTTCACCGACGCACTAGGGCGGTACGACGTGTGGGCGGTCCTTCCGGCGGCGTACCCCATCCCGGACGACGGACCGGTCGGCCGCCTGCTCTCCGCCGCGGGACGATCGCCGATGCGTCCGGCTCATATCCACTTCCTCGTGAGCGCGGCCGGCTATCGCACGTTGATCACGCACGTGTTCGTATCGGCGAGCGAGCACCTCGACTCCGATGCCGTCTTCGGTGTGAAGGAGACGCTATTGGTCGAGTTCATCGAGCACCCTCCTGGCGCGGGGCCGGGCGGACACGAGCTCGACGAGGTCTGGTACTCGGCTCGGTTCGACATCGTGCTCGCGCCATCGGGCGGTGGGACCGAACGGTGAGGACGGGAATCCGTGGTGGTGTAGGCCTAGGCAGGAGCTTCAGTGGAAGGAGACGATCGCATGGTGGATCCGACCGAAGGAAGGGCGGACCGGCTGGCCGCCCTGAAGGCGCTGGAGCTCGACCCGACGCAACCCTTCACCTTCACATCGCAGATAACGGTGAAGATGGAGCACATCGACGCCTTCAAGACGGCACTGGTCGCGAACACCCGCATAGCGGCGCGCCAGCCGGCCTGCCACTTCATCTATGCGAACCAGTCGGCGGCCGATCCGAGGGTCTTCTTGATGTTCGAGCGCTGGAGCAGCCTGGAGGAGTTCGAGGTCCAGGAGACGTTGCAGCCGTGGTTCGCCGCGTACATTGCGGCGACCGACCCGTTCCATGCGGCGCCCAAGATCGTCACAGCGTGGCTGGACCTGCCCTACCGGGAGGACCGCGGCTGACGGGTGCGCGTACAGCGGAGAGTCGAGCATGACGGGGCGGCCCGTCCTGGATGGGGTGACCGTGGTGAGCATCGAGCACGCGGTCGCGCTACCTTTTGCGACCCGCCAGTTGGCTGACCTCGGTGCCCGGGTGATCAAGATCGAGCGACCGGAGGTCGGCGACTTCGCCCGATCCTACGATCGGACGATCCAGGGTCAGTCGAGCTACTTCGTCTGGCTGAATCGCGGCAAGGAGTCCGTCGAGCTCGATCTCAAGGTTCCCGCGGACCTGCGACTGTTCGAGTCGATGGTGCGACGAGCCGACGTCGTCGCGCAGAACCTCGCCCCGGGCGCGGCAGATCGCCTCGGGCTGGGCGCCAGCGCCCTGCGCCGGCTCAATGAGCGAGTGGTGACGTGCTCGATCACGGGGTATGGCTCCGGAGGCTCGTACTCCGGACGCAAGGCCTACGACTTGCTGATTCAGTGCGAGACCGGCCTCGTCGCATCGACAGGGAGCGAGGCGGGGATGGCCAAGGTGGGGATCTCGGTGGCCGACATCGCCACGGGGATGTACGCGTACTCCGGCATCCTGACCGCGCTGCTGCGGCGGGCCTTGGGCGGACCGGGCTCGGATGTTCAGGTGTCGATGCTCGAGGCCATGGGGGAGTGGATGACCCAGCCTCTTTATCACTCCGGGCTCGGGACCGGGGAACTCCGGCGGACCGGCCTGCACCACGCGACCATCGCGCCTTACGGACCGTTCGGCCTCGCCGACGGGTCGACGATCTTCCTCGCCGTCCAGAGCGATCCTGAGTGGTACCGGTTGTGCCGGCAGGTGCTGTGCGATGACGACCTGGCCGCCGATCCCCGCTTCGCCACCAACCCTGATCGGGTAGAGCACTTGGAGGTGCTGGCGAGCATGATCGCCTCTCGGATCTGTGCACTGCCCGCGCATGAGGTTCGAGTCTCGCTCGATGCTGCAGGGATCGCCAACGCAGTTCTCCGGACGCCTCGTGAACTCGCCGATCACGAGCAGCTCCGAGCCCGCGACCGATGGAGGTACGTCGATACCCCGGGTGGGCCCGTTCGCGCACTTCTTCCTCCGGCCGACCTCGCCGGCATCGAGCCGGTGATGGGTGACGTTCCCGCGCTCGGGGCGCACACCGAGCGCATCCGTGCGGAGTTCGCATCCGGCTGAGCGTCGGAGCGTGAGGAGGTGCCTGGTCATCGACTGGCGGTGACCGTCACGGAGGAGAGGGGGACGATCGGGTACATCGGTGGCTCCTGGTCGGGGGTCAGTGCAGTGGGTCCGTAGATCCAGTCGGTGTAGGTGTAGTCGTAGGTGTCGCGGGCGCGGAGGAGGGTGTTGCGTTGCGCGCGCATGTCGGCGCAATTGCGCTGTTGTGGCAGTGGTTGCCCCGGCACTGCTGTCACCTCGGCGCAATTGCGCTGCTACGACAGGTGCCTGCCGCGCTCCGACCGCCGTCCAGCGCAGATCGTCAGGGGCAGATCGTCAGGGGCAGCCGCTCGGATGACCCGGGCCGTGCATCGGGTTATCGGAGCAGGACGACCAGCCCCGCGGCGCCGCACGCCCACAAGACGGAAGCGAACGTGCCGATGATGAAGCGCTCGGCGGCGCCGGTGCGGACGCCGTCCTCGGCGGCGCGGAGCTCGGGGTAGCGGCCGAGGCCCTTGAGGGCGAGGACGACGATGAGGCCGCCGGGCCAGCCGGCGACCAGCGTGGCGAAGGCGGCGAGGCGCTCGAGGGCGCCGATCCAGGTGCCGCCGCGGAGGACGTGGCCGGCCTGCTCGAGGGACTCGGCCGGCGGCTCGCGGCGGTCGACCAGGTCGAAGACGAGTGAGGTGACCGGTCCGCCGCCGGCGACGGCGAGCAGGCCGCCGAGGGCGACGGTGAGGATCTGCTGCCCGTCGCCGGTGGCGACCTCCGGGCCGACCGTGGCGGCGACCGCACCGGCGGCGAGGAGGAGGGCGAGGGAGGCGGGCGCCCAGATCCGGCGGGCCAGCGGCGAGGACCAGGCCACGCCGGCCGCGAGGACACCGAGCGCCATCAGGGCCATGGCGAGGAGGGTGCGGTCGGACGGGCTCATGATGACGGTTCCTTCCCGAGCAGGCAGGCGGTGAGGTCGGTGACGAGCTCGCGGGCGCGGCGGGACTCGACGATCCCGGCGGCCGCGGCGCGCTGGCTGACGGCGGAGGGGGAGATGCCCAGGCGACGGGCGACCTCGTCGTACGACCGCCCTTCGGCGGCCAGGTCGGCGACCTCCCAGCCCCGAGAGGTACGGCGGGCGAGGACCGCCGCCCAGAGCCAGAGCGTCGTCTCGAGCCGGCGCGCCCAGGGGGAGTCGCCGACCACGCGGAGGTGCCAGGGGGAGCTCTTCGCGGCGGTCACCGCCTCGCGCGCGGCCAGGTAGGCAGGCCCTCGGCCCGAGCGTGCGGAGGCGGGCAGCGGCGACTCGACGTCACCCACGCCGATGCCGACATGCCAGGCGTCCTCGCGCAGCAGCAGCTCGACCGCGGACGGCAGCGCGGCGGGGTCGTCGAGCACCCCCTGGATCTCGTCGCCCACGGTCTGCTCGAACGGCCGCAGCGTCGGCACGGACGACAGCAGGGACGACACGGCGGGCACCCGGTCCGAGGACGTGCGGCTGCCGCGCTGGTCCACGGTGAGCACGAGCACGGCCATGACGAGAGGCTAGTTCAGGGAATAACCTAATGCAAGGTTACTTCAGGGAATCATCTTCAGCGACGGCCGATGATGCCGACCACCGGCGGGGCCTTCTGGTCCACGACCGACACCCGGAAGCCGCCGTCGGCGAGCACGGCCGAGGCCTTCTTCACCATGTTCGGCACCAGTTCGGGGCGGGTGGCCTCGTAGAAGAGGTAGATCGCGCCGCCCGGCACCACCCGCTCGTGCAGCAGCGCGACCTCGTCGCGGCACGCGCGCACCCAGAACAGGTTCACGTTGAACGCGAACACCTTGTTCAGCCGCTTCACCGGCACCCGCAGCGTGGCCAGGTCGATCTGGCGCACGGTCAGCCGGCCGGACTCGAGGAACCGGGCGCAGCGGCGCTTGGTCCGGTCGACGCCGGACTCGGAGCGGTCGATGGCGAACAGCTTGCCGGTCTCGAGCCGCCCGCAGATCAGCTCCGCGCCGGCGCCGGGGCCACAGCCGATCTCGAGCACGTGGTCGTTCGGCTGGACGTCCATCACGTCCACCGCCCACCGGATCCGCGGCGGGATGGTCTGCAGCGCCATGGCCCTAGCGTGCCAGATGGAGCGTGCCGGATAGGTTGGCCACCGTGAGTCAGTTGCGAGTGGGCGTCCTCGGCGCACGGGGCAAGGTCGGGTCCGAGGTGTGCCGCGCGGTCGCGGCCGCCGACGACATGGAGCTCGTCGCCGAGGTCGACGCCGACGACGACATCGCCGCGCTGGTGGCCGCCGGAGCCCAGGCGGTCGTCGACTTCACCCATCCCGACGTGGTCATGGACAACCTGGAGTTCTGCATCGACCACGGCATCCACGCCGTCGTCGGTACGACGGGCTTCGACGAGTCGCGCCTCGCCACCCTGCGCGGCTGGCTGGAGAGCGCGTCCGGCACCGGCGTCCTCATCGCTCCCAACTTCTCCATCGGCGCGATCCTGATGATGCGGTTCGCCGCCGTCGCCGCGCCCTACTACGAGTCCGTCGAGGTCGTCGAGCTGCACCACCCGACCAAGGCCGACGCACCCTCCGGCACCGCCCGTCGTACGGCGGAGCTCATCGCCGCCGCCCGACGCGCGGCCGGCCTCGGGCCGGTGCCGGACGCGACGTCGACCGGCCTCGACGGTGCCCGCGGCGCCGACGTCGACGGCATCCGCGTGCACGGGCTGCGCATCCGCGGCCTGGTCGCCCACCAGGAGGTCATCCTCGGCGGCGTGGGGGAGACGCTCACGATCCGGCACGACTCGATGGACCGCGCGTCGTTCACCCCGGGCGTGCTCACCGGCCTGCGCGCCATCGCCGACCGCCCCGGCCTCACCGTCGGGCTGGAGCACCTCCTCGACCTGGGCTGATATCCGCATCGCCGGTGCCGCTGGCGCCACTTCGGGGGTCTCGACGACGCTCGCTGGTGCTTGCTGCTCGACCAACGAGCCTTACGGCTCGACGGTGACCTTGATGGCCTCGCCGTTCCTCACGATCGAGAACGCGTCGAGCACCCGCTCGAGCGGGATGTGCTCGGTGATCAGGTCCTTGACCGGCACCTGCCCGGTGGAGATGTACTCCAGCGCGCGCTTGTTGTGCTCGGGCGCGGAGCCGTTGGCGCCGTGGATGTGCAGCTGGCGGTAGTGCACGACGTTGGAGTCGCAGGTGATCGTGGGGTCGGTCTTCGGCAGGCCGCCGAAGAACGAGATCCGCCCGTTGCGGGCGGCCATCGCGATCGCCTGCTCCTGGGTCACGTTCGCCGCGGTCGCGGTGATGACGACGTCCGCGCCGCGTCCCCCGGTCAGCTCCATCACCCGCTGGACCACGTCGACCTCGGCGGCGTTGATGGTCTCCTCGGGCCCGACGGCGTCGGCGGACATCCTCAGCCGGTCGGCGTTCACGTCGACGAGGTACACCGGGCCGCAGTCGTGCACGCCGCGGGCGATCCGGATGTGCATGCAGCCGATGGGGCCGGCGCCGAAGACGACCACGGTGTCACCCGGCTCGATGCCGAGCAGCTCCTGGGCGTTGATGGCACAGGCGAACGGCTCGGCGGCCGACGCCTCGTCGTACCCCACGTTGTCGGGGATCCGGTTGAGCCCGTCGACCTTGAGCACCTGGCGCGGCACGATCATGAACTCGGCGAAGCCGCCGTCGTACTGGTAGCCGACCGAGGTCTGGTTCTGGCAGACCGCCATCCAGCCCTTGCGGCACTCGTGGCACTCGCCGCACGGGACGGCGGCGATGACCTGCGCGCGGTCGCCGACCTGCCAGTCGCTGCCGTACGTCGCGTTCACCTCGGCCCCGACCTCGACCACCTCGCCGGCGATCTCGTGGCCGATGGTGCGCGGCGGGGTCAGGTTCTGGTGGCCGTTGTGGAGGATCTTCACGTCCGTGCCGCAGGTGGAGCAGTTGCGCACCCGCAGCTTGATCTCGTCCGGGCCGCACACGGGCTCGGGGACGTCCTCGAGGCGGACGTCCTCGGGGGCGTAGAAGCGCAACGCCTTCATGCTGTCCTCTCTCTGGGGGGCTGGCGGAGTCGACTGGGTCGACGTACGCCGCGAGCGTACCGCATTCGTGTGGCGATCTTCCCGTTCATGTTGGTTTAGACCCTTGACGTCCACGAATCGAGCGGCATATAAACACAATCAAAGATCTTCGTGACCGCCAGGTGATGGCCAGATGACCGCCATCCGCCACCTGACGATCCGGTCGAGAGAAGGTGCCATGACCACCATGTCAGCCCCCGAGTCCTCCGCTCCGCAGCGGACGAGCATGCGGGTCCACGTCCAGCGAGTCGGGACGTTCCTGTCCAACATGATCATGCCGAACATCGCCGCGATCATCGCGTGGGGCCTGATCACGGCCTTCTTCATCCCGGACGGCTGGGTCCCCAACGAGAAGATCGCCACGATGGTCGGCCCGACCATCAACTACCTGCTGCCGATCCTCATCGCCTACACCGGCGGCCGGCTCGTCTACGACACTCGCGGGGGCGTGGTCGGGGCGATGTCGGTCATGGGCGTGATCATGGCGACCAGCGACCCGATCTTCATCGGCGAGGACGCCGGCTCGCCGATGTTCCTCGGCGCCATGATCATGGGCCCCTTCACCGCGCTCGTCATGAAGTACCTCGACGGCCTGTGGGCGCACAAGATCAAGCCCGGCTTCGAGATGCTGGTCAACAACTTCTCCGCAGGCATCTGGGCGGGCATCTCCGCCATCGCCGGCATGTTCCTGCTCGCTCCTGTGCTGCGGCAGGTGATCGCGTGGCTCGGTGACGCCGTCAACTTCCTCGTCGACCACGACCTGCTGCCGCTGACGTCGTTGTTCATCGAGCCGGCGAAGGTGCTCTTCCTCAACAACGCGATCAACCACGGCGTACTCACGCCGCTCGGCATCCAGCAGGCGACCGAGAACGGCAAGTCTGTGCTGTTTCTGCTCGAGGCGAACCCCGGTCCGGGCCTCGGCATCCTGATGGCCTACACGGTCTTCGGCCGCGGCATCGCCAAGGCATCGGCCCCGGGTGCCGCCGTGATCCAGTTCCTCGGCGGCATCCACGAGGTCTACTTCCCGTACGTGCTGATGAAGCCGAAGATGATCCTCGCCGCGATCGCGGGCGGCATGACCGGCGTCTTCCTCTTCACGCTCACCGACATCGGCCTGCGCGCGCCGGCGGCCCCGGGCTCGATCTTCGCGGTCTACGCGCAGACCCCCGGCGGCGACTTCGTCGGCGTCACGCTCGGCGTCTTCGGCGCGGCCCTCGTGTCCTTCCTGGTCGGCTCTCTCCTGCTCAAGATGGACAGGTCGGACGACGGCGGTGACCTGGCCGCCGCGACCGGCGCGATGGAGGAGATGAAGGGCAAGAGGTCCGTGGCCTCCTCGCTGGTCTCCGGCGCGGCCGGGCAGGGTGGCCCGATCCGCTCGATCGTCTTCGCCTGCGACGCGGGCATGGGCTCCTCGGCGATGGGCGCCTCGGTGCTGCACAAGAAGGTCCACGGCGCCGGCTACCCCGACGTCACGGTCGTGAACAAGGCGATCTCCAACCTGCGCGACGAGTTCGACCTGGTGGTCACCCACCAGGACCTCACCGAGCGGGCGCGCTCGAAGACGCCCTCCGCGGTGCACGTCTCGGTCGAGAACTTCATGGGCAGCCCGCGCTACGACGACATCGTCGAGCTGATCGAGGAGCGCAACGGCGCCGGGGCGGCACCCTCCGCCGCGGCGGAGCCGGAGGCCGGCGACACCGGCGGCCTGCTCGCGCCGGAGTCGATCGTGCTCGACGGCGGCACGGCGTCGCGCGACGAGGCCATCACCAGGGCGGGCGAGCTGCTGGTCGCGGCCGGAGCCGTCGACCCGGCGTACGTCGAGGCGATGCACGTGCGCGAGCAGTCGGTGTCGACGGCGATGGGCAACCTCCTCGCCATCCCGCACGGCACCAACGAGGCCAAGGCCGACGTGCGGCGGACGGCGCTGTCGTTCGCGCGCTACCCCGACGGCCTGGACTGGAACGGCCGCGAGGTGAGGTACGTCGTCGGCGTCGCCGCCCTCGGCAACGAGCACCTCAAGCTGATGGCGCGGCTGGCCGAGGTCTTCACCGACCCCGACCGGGTGCGGCTGCTGGAGCAGGCGAGCTCTCCGCTCGACGTGCTCGAGGTGCTCGGGGAGGTCCAGGTCAGCCGATGAGGCGGGCCGCTGCCGCCACCAGCGCGGCGCCGAACACCACGACCAGGAACGGCGCCCGCAGCAGGAGCAGCACGACAGCCGCGCCGAGCCCGAGTGCCCGGGCGTCGAGCACGATCGAGTGGCCCTGCGAGAGGACCTGCACCGCGACCAGTGCGGACAGCAGCGCGACCGGGATCAGGTCGGCGACCCGCTCGACCAGCGGTCTCTCGAGGATGCGTGGCGGCACCGACAGCCCGCCCAGCTTGAGCAGGTAGCAGCCGGCCGCGGCGACCAGCACCGCCGTCCACATCATCGGGATCGTCGGGATCACCGGGCCGGCTCCCTGGTCAGCGCGCCGGCGAGGAGGGCGACGCCCGCCGCAGCGAGCACGGGTACGCCGGCGGGCACGATCGGCACCACGCCGAGCGCGACCGCGGCGGCCGCCAGGGCGACCAGGCGATTGCTCCGGCGGTGCAGCCGCGGCCACAGCAGCGCCAGGAACGCGGCGCCCACGGCGGCGTCCAGGCCGTAGCGGCGGGGGTCGCCCAGGGCGTCGCCGGCGACGGCACCGGCCAGTGTGGCGGCGTTCCAGAGCACGAAGATCGAGACGCCGGTGACGAGGAACCCGAGGCGCGCGGCGGTGCGGTTCTCGCGGGTCACCGACATCGCGGTGGACTCGTCGATGAGCACGTGCGCGGCGAGCGCGCGCCGTACGCCGCGCCAGGCGAGCAGCGGCGCGAGCCGCAGGCCGTAGAGGGTGTTGCGGGTGCCGAGCAGCAGGGCCGTGGCGGCCCCGGCCAGCGGAGCGCCCCCGGCCGCGACCACGCCGACCAGCGCGAACTGGCTCGCGCCGGTGAAGACCAGCAGCGACAGGGCGCAGGTCTGCCAGACCGACAGGCCGGCCGCCACGGAGACCGCGCCGAAACTGACGCCGTACGCCCCGGTGGCGATGCCGACACCGAGGCTGTCGCGCACGATCGCGCGCCGCTCGCTGTCGGGGAGCGGCGCCTCGGTCACCCGGGAGAGATTAGCGCCGGCGTACTCTGACCGGCCGCGCCCGGTGGTGGAAGTCGTGCAGCAGCACGTAGTCGAGCATCAGGCCGGCGAGGAGTCCCCAGCCGATGCCGGCGGCGATGCCCGCGGTGGTGCCGGTCACGGTGACCAGCCACATCCCGGAGAGCATCCCGACCGCGAGTGCGATGGCGATGACGAGGAGCCGGTGGAGCTTCGGCAGCGGACCGAACACGAGATCCATCCTGACCCTCGATCCCGGGAAATCAAGGGGCAGGGGCTAGGAAATGGAGCAGTGCAGTCGGACCTGCTTGACCAGGGTCGTCCCGGTGCCGTCGAGGTCGAGCTCGCGGTGCGCCTGGTCGGGCGCCCAGCCGGCGCTCGCGAGGAAGCCGCGCAGCGCGTCGTCGGAGGCGATCGCCCACAGCACGGCCCGGCTGAACCGGTCCGCCTGCATGGTGTCGACGGCCGCCTGGAGCAGCCGGGAGCCGTGGCCGAGGCCGCGCCTGTCGGGGTCGACGGTGAGCTCGGCGAGCTCGGCGTCGGCGACCGGGTCGCAGTCCGGGTCGGACGCGGGGGAGGTGATCGCGAAGCCGACGACGGTGTTGCGCTCGAGCGCGACGAGCACCCGGTTGCGGGCGTCGCGGGGCTTCGCGAGCGACGCGTGCCAGGCGGCGGCAGCAGCCTCGACGTCGGCCGGCAGCGCCTCGGGGGGTACGACGCCGGCGTACGTCTCCGGCCACGTGCGCAGCTGCACCTCGGCGATGGCGCGGGCGTCGTCGGCCCAGGCGATGCGCACCGACACGTCACTCATGACTTCATCTTGTCAGTAGGCTCGCGGGCATGGAGATTCGCAACCTCGGCAGCAGCGGCCTCAAGATCTCGGCGATCGCGTACGGCAACTGGCTCACGCACGGCTCCCAGGTCGAGGAGGAGTCGGCCATCGCGTGCGTGCGGCAGGCGCTGGAGGAGGGCATCACGACCTTCGACACCGCCGACGTCTACGCGAACACCCGCGCCGAGTCCGTCCTCGGACGCGCGCTCGAGGGCGAGCGCCGGGAGGGCCTGGAGATCTTCACCAAGGTCTACTGGCCGACCGGGCCGGGCGCGCACAACGACCACGGCCTGTCGCGCAAGCACATCATGGAGTCGATCGACGGCTCGCTGAGGCGACTCGGCACCGACTACGTCGACCTCTACCAGGCGCACCGGTACGACGACGAGACGCCGCTCGAGGAGACCGTGGAGGCCTTCGCCGACGTGGTCCGCCAGGGAAAGGCGCTCTACATCGGCGTCTCGGAGTGGCGCGCCCACCAGATCCGCGCGGCGCACGCGCTGGCCCGCGAGCTGCGGATCCCGCTGGTCTCGAACCAGCCGCAGTACAACCTGCTCTGGCGGGTCATCGAGACCGAGGTGGTCCCGGCCTGCGAGGAGCTCGGCATCGGGCAGATCGTGTTCTCGCCGATCGCCCAGGGCGTGCTCACCGGCAAGTACGTCGCCGGTCAGGCGCCGCCCGAGGGCTCGCGCGCCACCGACGACAAGGGCGGCGCGACGATGATCGGCCGCTGGATGCGCGACGAGGTCCTCGAGCGGGTGCAGCAGCTCCAGCCGATCGCCGCCGAGGCCGGGCTGACCATGGCGCAGCTCGCGGTCGCGTGGGTGCTCCAGAACCCGAACGTCTCCGCCGCCATCGTCGGCGCCAGCCGGCCCGAGCAGGTCACGGACAACGCCCGCGCCGCCGGCGTACGACTGGACGAGGCGACGCTGAAGGCGATCGACGAGGCGGTCGGGCCGTTGGTCGAGCGCGACCCCGAGAAGACGCAGTCGGTCCGCCGTGCGGACCTCACGGCCCGCTAGCGGTAGTCCTCCGGCAGCTGCTGGCCGATCCGGACCTGCGGCTTGGGCAGCCGCATGAACTTCATCTGCAGCGCCCGGGTGAGGGCGTAGTAGGTCACGCCCTTGGCCGCGGCGTCCGGGAAGCGGCGGAAGTACTCGCGGCGCACCCGCCAGCGCAGGAGGACCATGTCCAGGACCACCAGCAGCACGGTCACCATGAGGACCGTGTTGCCGATCCGGGCCAGACCGTCGTTGCCGGAGTAGCCGAGGACCATGGTGACCAGCAGCAGCGGGATCACCAGCTCGACGAGGGAGAAGCGCGAGTCGACGAAGTCGCGGATGAACCGGCGCTCCGGGCCGCGGTCGCGGGCCGGGTAGTAGCGCTCGTCGCCGTCCTTCATCGCCTGCCGGACCGTGCGGCTGGAATCCGCGCGGGTCGCGCGCTGCGCCCGGGCCTGCTCCTTGCGGGTCCGCGGCGTCCTCGCCCGGGCCTTGGCGGCGGCCTCCGCCTCCTTGCGGGTCGGCGTGGGCCGGCCCTTGCCGCCGGCCTTGGTCGGCGTCGCTTCGGGGGCGGATGCTGCGGACTTGCTGCGACCAAACAACGTGGGTGCCTCACGGACGTACGACGGGAACGGCTCCAGACTACCTGTGGGGGTCGTCTACTACGCTGTCCGGCATGGGACTCTGGCAGCGCTTCACCCTGATCTTCAAGTCGAAGGCGAGCAAGGCGCTCGACCGCGCGGAGGACCCGCGCGAGACCCTCGACTACAGCTACCAGAAGCAGCAGGAGCTGCTCGCCAAGGTACGCCGGGGCGTGGCCGACGTCGCCACCAGCCGCAAGCGCGTCGAGCTGCAGATCAACCAGCTCGAGCAGCAGGGCGCCAAGCTCCAGGACCAGGCCCAGAGGGCGATCTCGGTGGGCCGCGAGGACCTCGCCCGCGAGGCGCTCACCCGCAAGTCCGGCCTCGCCACCCAGATCACCGACCTCAGGGCGCAGCACGCCCAGCTCCAGGCCGAGGAGGAGAAGCTGACGCTCGCGCAGCAGCGGCTCCAGGCCAAGGTCGAGTCGTTCCGCACGCGCAAGGAGACGATCAAGGCGACGTACACCGCCGCCGAGGCGCAGACCCGGATCAACGAGGCGATGTCGGGCATCGGCGACGAGCTCGGCGACGTCGGCCGGGCGATCCAGCGCGCCGAGGACAAGACCGCCCAGATGCAGGCGCGCGCCGGCGCCATCGACGAGCTGATCGCCTCCGGTGCGCTCGAGGACGTGACCGCCGGGCCGGGCGACGACATCAGCCGCGAGCTCGACGCGCTGAGCTCGCAGGCCGACGTCGAGGCCGAGCTCGCCGCCCTCAAGGCCGGGTCGGCCCCGCCGCCCCCGCAGGCGATCCAGCCTGCCGAGGCCGGCGAGGACATCCTCGATGCCGGGCCCGAGTCCGTCGAGCGGCCGGAGGGCAACCAGGCCTGAGTTGGTCCGCTCGGTGTTGGACGGATCGGTCAGAATCGACCCATGGCACGATCTCGATTCGTCGGCGACGCCGGGCTGACCGCCCGGATGACCACGGTCATCGTCCTGCTCGGAGCGCTCTTCGTCGGCATCATCGCGCTGCTGATCGCGATCCTCCCGATCGGCTGGGCGCCGTTCATCGCGGTCATCGGCCTCGGCGTGGTGTGGTTCCAGTGGTACAACTCCGACCGCGTCGCGATGAAGGCGATGCGCGCCCGCGAGGTCGGCCCGGAGCAGGCGCCCGAGCTGCACGAGATGATCAACCGGCTCTGCGCGCTCGCGGACATGCCGAAGCCGCGGGTCGGCATTGCCGACACCGACCTGCCGAACGCGTTCGCCACCGGACGGACCCCCAACCGCTCCGTGGTCGTGGTGACCACCGGCATCCTGCGCCGGCTCGATGCCGAGGAGCTGGAGGGCGTGCTCGCCCACGAGCTGTCCCACGTGGCGCATCGCGACGTGCTGGTGATGACCGTGGCGTCGTCCGCCGGCATCGTCGCGGCGATGCTCACCCGCGGGGCGCAGTACGGCGCGATCTTCGGTGGCGGCCGGCGCGACAACAACAACGGCCTGCCCGTGTGGCTCATCGTGCTGGTGGTCAGCCTGATCACGTATGCCGTCAGCTTCCTGCTGCTCAAGCTGCTCTCGCGCTACCGGGAGCTGTCGGCCGATCGCGCGGGCGCCTACCTCACCATGAAGCCGCAGGCGCTCGCCTCGGCGCTGCAGAAGATCACCGGCGACATCAACCAGATCCCCGACAAGGACCTGCGGCAGTCGCAGGCGATGAACGCGTTCTTCATCGCCCCGGCCGTCCGCGGGGTCTCGCTGCGCACGCTGACCTCGACCCATCCGACCCTCGAGCAGCGGCTCGAGCAGCTCGCGAGGATCCAGGCCGAGCTCAACCGGCCCGCCTGATGGGCCTCTGGGACGTCATCACCGGCCGGTCGCGACCGAAGCCGGCCAACCTGGAGGTGCTGTTCTCGGTGCCGAGCGCGGCGATCACGCTGCAGACCGAGCTCGGCCTGCAGCCGACCGGCGCCGGCTCGGTCTGCTACCGCGCCGCCGCGGGCGCGGCCTTCCAACAGACCCAGGACGACGTGGTCGCGCTGCTCGACGCCGGCCCGTCGGCGCCGCCGGTCGAGGTCACGCGGGACGAGTTCGGGTTCACCTGGCTGCTCAACCGGCACGACCCCGCCGACATCTCCGGGCTGGTCACCGACCTGCACGCGGTGAACTCCTCCCTGGAGGCGCAGGGCTTCGGGCCCGGCCTGCTGTGCTCGCTGGTGCCGTTCGCCGACGTGACCGGACGCAGGGTCGGGCTGGTCTACCTCTACAAGCAGGCGTCGTTCTACCCGTTCGCGCCGAAGCCGGGGGAGCGGCTGCGCGACAACCTGCTGGAGATCCAGGTGCGCGACGCGCTCGCCGGCGAGCTGCCCATCGAGCAGGACCTGAGCCGCTGGCTCGCCGTCTGGGGCGCCCCGGGTCTCCAGTAGCCGGGTCGTCCGCCTGAGGGCGGCGTATTCACCCGCGAGAGGCGGACGACCCCGTCAGTCGCGGCAGGGCGAGCATTCGCTCGAGGGCGACCAGCGCCCAGCGCTCGGTGTCGGGGTCGACCTCGATCCGGTTGACGACCGTGCCCTCGACCAGCGCCTCCATCGCCCAGACGAGGTGGGGGAGGTCGATCCGGTTCATCGTCGAGCAGTAGCAGACGGTCTTGTCGAGGAACGAGATGTGCTTGTCCGGGTGGGCGGTCGAGAGGCGCTTGACCAGGTTGAGCTCGGTGCCGATCGCCCACGACGAGCCGGCCGGCGCCGCCTCGATGGTCTTGATGATGAACTCCGTCGAGCCGACCAGGTCCGCCTTGAGCACGACCTCGTGGCGGCACTCGGGGTGCACCAGGATGTTAATGCCCGGGATGGTCGCGCGCAGCTCGTCGACGACCTCCGGCGCGAACCGGCCGTGCACCGAGCAGTGGCCCTTCCACAGGATCATGCGGGCGTCGCGCAGCTGCTCGGCGGTCAGGCCGCCGCCCGTACGGTGCGGGTCCCAGACGACGCAGTCATCGAGCGCGAGGCCGAGCTGCAGCACGGCGGTGTTGCGGCCGAGGTGCTGGTCGGGGAGGAAGAGGACCTTGGCGTCGGGCTTCTGCTCGAACGCCCAGGTCAGTGCGGTCTCGGCGTTGCTGGACGTGCAGACCACGCCGCCGTTGCGGCCGCAGAAGGCCTTGATGTCGGCGGAGGAGTTCATGTAGGTGACGGGTACGACGCTGTCGGCGACGCCCGCCTCGGCGAGCGCCTGCCAGGCGAGCTCGACCTGGGTCAGCCGGGCCATGTCGGCCATCGAGCAGCCGGCCGCGAGGTCGGGCAGGACCACCTGCTGGTCGGGTCCGGTGAGGATGTCGGCGGACTCGGCCATGAAGTGCACGCCGCAGAAGACGATGTACTCGGCGTCCGGGCGGGCGGCCGCGTCGCGGGCGAGCTTGAACGAGTCGCCGGTGACGTCGGCGAACGCGATGACCTCGTCGCGCTGGTAGTGGTGCCCCAGCACGAAGACCCGGTCGCCGAGCGCCTCCTTCGCGGCGCGGGCCCGCGCCACCAGGTCGGGGTCGGACGCCGCGGGCAGGTCGCCCGGGCACTCGACGCCCCGCTCGCTGTTGAGGTCGACGCCACGGCCGAGCGGCAGCAGCGGGAGGTCCACGGTCGTCATAGCCTGATCCTAGTTCTCGCGGTGCTCCGTCAGAGCAGGGCACCACTGTGAACGTACGGCGCGGGCGGCTTCATCCCGCGCAGCCCGAGATATCCCTCCTGGCGCAGCGTCAGCCGCGCCGCGAAGCCCACGTCGAGGACCCACTGGTTGGCACCGGTGACGTGGCGCAGGTCGACCTGAGCGGCGCCCTCGGCCAGCGCCGCCCACAGCAGCCGGGTCGCCGTACGCCGGTTCGACGCGGCCAGCAGTGCCGGAGACCCCCGCTCGCTCAAGTAGACGTAGCCCGAGCCGGTCGAGGTGTCGGAGACCAGCAGCGGCCAGAGGCCGACCATCAGCTGGTGGTCGGGCCCGTGGCCCGCGCCCCGGGTCCCGCGGTCGACGGAGTCCATCAGGTCGATGTCGGACGCGGAGCCCTCCCGCACCTTCTCCACGACCGGCAGGACGGCCCGGTCGAGGGGGCCCGTGAGCGACATCTGCGGGTGCAGCTCGAACCCGGCCTGGTGGTAGATCCGCGCCGCCCTGGCGTCGCCGGACGCCGACAGCATCGACCGCGTGCACCCGCGGCCGTACTGCAGCGCGGCCGCCAGCAGCGGCCTGCCGATGCCCTGCCCCTGCCGGCCGGGCAGCACGGCGTACGTCGCCAGGCACCAGAGCACCTCGCGGCGCAGCGACGTGGCGATCCCGACGATCCCGGACTCGTCCTCGGCCACCCAGCAGCCGCCGGGGTCGGTGCGCACCAGGTGCCGGGTGCGCTCCGTCCAGACCTCGCGGTGCGGGGGAGTGCGACGCTCGGGGGCGGGCTCGCCGGGGCGCCGCGACGCGGTGTCGAGGGCGAAGAAGCTCTCGTCGCTGACCCGCTCCGCGTCCACTACGTCGTCGGGGGTCATCGGCCGGATCAGCACTCCGCCAGACTAGGTCCATGCGCATCCTGGTTGCACCCGACAAGTTCGCCGGCACCCTCACCGCGGTCGAGGCCGCCGAGGCGATCGCGGCGGGCTGGACCCGCCGCGCCCCGGACGACGAGGTCGACCTGGCGCCGATGGCCGACGGCGGACCGGGGTTCGTCGACGTGCTGCACGCCGCGCTCGGCGGCGAACTGCTCGCGGTGACCGTGCGTGGCCCGCACGGCGAGCCGACCCCGGCGACCGTGCTCCGGGTGGGCGAGACGGCGTACGTCGAGGCGGCGCAGGCGTGCGGCCTGCACCTGACCCGCAAGGAGCGGCCCGAGTCGGCGTCGACGTACGGCGTCGGCGAGCTGCTGCGCGCGGCCGTCGACTCCGGCGCCACCAGGGTCGTCGTCGGCCTCGGCGGCAGCGGCACCAACGACGGCGGCGCGGGCCTGCTCGCGGCGCTCGGCGCGACCGCCGACCGACCGCTCGACGAGGGCGTCGCCGGGCTGGCCGGGGTCACGCGGGTCGAGCTGCCCGCGTCCTTCCGTGACCGGGGCGTGGAGCTGGTCGCGGCCAGCGACGTCGACAACCCGCTGACCGGGCTGTTCGGCGCGGCCAAGGTCTTCGGCCCGCAGAAGGGCGTCGCCGAGGAGCGGCTGCCGGTCGTCGACGGCTGGCTCGAGGAGCTCGCGGCGGCCACCGACAGGCGCACCTCGCTCGAGAAGGGCGCGGGCGCGGCCGGCGGCCTCGGGTTCGCGCTGCTGCTGCTCGGCGCCGCTCGCGAGCCCGGAATCGAGCTGGTCGCCGGTGCGCTGCGACTCGCCGAGCGGGCGCGGACCGCCGACCTGGTGATCACCGGCGAGGGTGCCTTCGACTACTCCAGCCGCGGCGGCAAGGTGCCCTACGGCGTCGCCGAGATCGCCGGCGCCGCGCTGCGTCCCTGCGTGGTGCTCGCCGGCAAGGTCGACGTCGGCGCCCGGGAGATGCGGGCACTGGGTGTCGAGTCGGCGTACTCCCTGCTCGACGCCGTGGGGGAGGAGCGGGCGTTCGCGGAGCCGGCCGCCGCGCTGAGCGAGCTCGCCGAGCGCGTGGCGCGGACCTGGTCTCGGTGAGGGCCCGGGAATAACCGCCCGTGTGCGACCATTGGGCGAGTAAGACCCTTCCATCGACTTCGGGAGAACCGCCCATGACCGAGCAGGCCGAGACCACCGAGCGCCGTACCGACTCCATCAACCTGAGCCCGGTCGCTGCCACCAAGGTGAAGAGCCTCCTCGAGCAGGAGGGTCGCGACGACCTGTCGCTGCGCATCTCGGTGCAGCCGGGCGGCTGCTCGGGCCTGCGCTACCAGCTGTTCTTCGACGAGCGCAGCCTCGACGGCGACGTCGTCACCGACTTCGACGGCGTGGCCGTCGTCGTCGACCGGATGAGCGTCCCCTACCTCAACGGCGCGATGATCGACTTCGTGGACTCGATCGAGAAGCAGGGCTTCACCATCGACAACCCGAACGCCACCGGCTCCTGCGCCTGCGGCGACTCCTTCCACTGACGGAGTCAGTGAAAGGAATCGTCGGTGGTCGAGCAAGCCGTCAGGGCCTGAGCCTGCGAAGGCCCTGAACCGGCGTGTCGAGACCCGGTGAGCCGAGAAGCAGCCCGAACGCACAGATCGGCCCCGGACCTCACCGAGGTCCGGGGCCGAGGTGCGTCCGGAGGCGGTGCGCGGGCCGCGGGGGTCTCGACAAGCTCGACCACCGGCGGGGTCTCGACCGGCGACGACCGGCTCGACCAACAGCGAGGGTTCGCTTGGCCTCAGCCGGATCCACGGACGTGATCCGGCCTCGTGCACGGGCGTCCGGTCGTACGATCAGCTGGTCTGATCAGCGATCCGGCCGTCGCGGATGTGTACGAGGTGGTCGCAGCGGGCGGCGAGCTCGTCGTCGTGTGTGGCCATGAGGAGGGTCGCGCCGCGAGAGGCGACAAGGTCGAGAAGCAGATCGGCGATCTCGGTGCCGACCACCGAGTCGAGGTTGCCGGTGGGTTCGTCGGCAAGGATGAGCTGTGGGTCGTTGATCAGCGCACGTGCGATCGCGACGCGTTGTTGCTGGCCGCCGGACAGTCGGGTCGCGAGGGTGTTGTCGCGGCCAGCGAGCCCGACGGCTTCAAGGAGCTCATGTGCCCGGGCGGGGACGTCGAAGCCGGCTTTGCGGGGCATCAGTGGGGCCATCACGTTGTCCAGGACGGTCAGCGCGGGAAGCAGGTTGAACCGTTGGAACACGATGCCGATGGTGCGTCGATAGGCGGGGAGCTGTTTGCGGGACAGCTCGGTGATGGCTTGTCCGCCGACGGTGATGGAGCCGGAGTCCGGGGTGTCCAGGGCGGCGATGAGATGGAGCAGCGTGGACTTGCCGGAGCCGGACGGTCCGGTGAGTGCGGTGGAGGTGCCGCCGGCGATCTGGAGGGACACGTGGTCGGCCGCGACCACGGTGGTGTCCAGGGTCGGGAAGGTCTTGCAGACCTCCTCCAGTACGATGAACGGTTCGCCGGCTCGGTGCTCGGTGCCTCTGGGCGCATCCCGGTTCGCGGTGGTCGACCGCGCCTGACTGTCGGGTCCGGCCTGGTGGAGAGGGTTGGGCATCGGGTCGCTCACTCCTCGGTGAGTAGGGCGGTGATCGGCATCCGGCGCAGCAGTTGGCTGGCGCCGAGGGCGGCCAGGAGTGTCACCGTCAGTCCCACGCCCATGCACGTCAGCGCGGTCAGCACCATGATGGAGGCCGATGCGCCGGAGATGACCACGGCCGCGGCGGCCAGGCCCAGGATGATCCCCGAGACGGTGCCGAGCATGCCGAGGCCGAGGGCTTCCCAGAGCGTCGCGCGGCTGAGCTCACGGGCGGACCAGCCGGTGGACAGCAGGGTGGCGAACTCGACGCCGCGTTCGCGGATGTTTAGGTAGATCACGTTGGCAACGCCTAGGAGAGCCAGCAGTAGGGTGGCGCCGACGGCGGCGTAGTCGGCGGTCCGGACCTGGATGGCGACCGCGTTGCCCATGACGCTTCCGACGACCGCGCCGCGGAAGCCGAGGCTGACGCCGATCAGGAGGGTCGAGGCCGCGACCGCGACCGTGAGCCCGCAGGCGCCCAGGAGGGTGCGGACCTTGTTGCGGGTCAGGTTGACCCGCGCCAGCGCGAGCACCGAGCGCACCAGGGTGGCGCGGCGTGGTGCCGGCACCGGTGCGTGGATCGCGGTCATCGGGGAGGCTCGTCCGGCGCGCCACACGGGGACCAGGCCGGCGATGAGTGCGACCACCAGAGCGGTAGGGACGGCCAGCAGTGCTCGGCCGATCCCGATAGGGGTCCCGAACACCTCACCGAGCAGGTAGGACAGGCCGACGGCGATCACGCCGGCGAGAACGGCCAGGAGCGCGATCTCGCGGAGCACCAGGCCGGTGATCTGTGCGCGGGTCCAGCCCAGACATGCCAGCACTCCGAACTCGGCGCGCCGCGCCCTGATCGAGGCGATCGCGGCGTTGGCGATGGTCAGCATCGAGACCAGCAGCACTAGGCCGAAGATCGCCAGCGACTTCTTGTCCAGTGCTCGAAGGACCGTGGTGGCGACGCCCTTCTTCACCCACCACTGCGACAGCACCAGGCGCGGTCGGCCGCTCTTGCCCGCAGGGTCGACGACCGGGACACGAGTGGCTGAGGATCCCAGGGTGATGTCGACCTGCAGGCCGGTGCGCTGGCGGATCAGCTGGGCGGCTAACCGCACCCGCTCCCGTGACACCGGATCTACGCCGTCCACTCCGGCGACCCGGACCCGAATCGCGGAGATCGGCTTCCCTCCGACCGACGGGCTCCAGCCCTGGTACCACTGCTCGGTCGCGGCCAGAGTAGTGATCAGCAGAGGGGGCGGCTGCACCAGGCCCGCGACGTTGGGAGAGGGGGCGAGAGCCCTGTCCCCGAGCAGTTGTCGCGAGTTGGCGTCGGCGCCAGTCGAGGCAGTGGGGAGGACGCCGGAGAGGACCCGTGAGGTTGCGTCGGTCAGCTTCGCCGCGGCGTCGGACGGGAGTGTCCCGACGATTCGAACGCTGGCCGGAAGTGCGATCCCCGAGTCATCCGGACCCTGGATCGACTCTGCGGTGCGCACCGCGACGTCGCCCATCCCGGCCGGTACGTAGGTCGAGAAGCCCTTGTCGGTGATGGACTCGCTGATGTCGTTCGGGACTCTCGCAGGCACGAGCTCGTCTCCCTGCCGGAGGTAGCGGGGCGTACCGATCGCGAATCGTTGCGACAGCGAGTTCGGGCCAAAGCGCCCTCTGCTCGGATCGCGGTAACGCGGAAGCCGACGCAGCTGTTTCACCAGGTTGCGGTAGGCGTCCGCGCCGTCGACATCGACCGTGCGGGCACCGGCGTACGGCAAGGGCACCATCGCGGTGGCGCCTTCGCCCTTGAGCACCTTGCCAACGGCGCCGCCGCTCACGCTGGAGAGCCGCACCTCTGCTTCCAACTCGGTCGCTGGCCTTGCGGCCGCCAGCACCGGCGTCACCTCGCCACTCACCGTGTAAGGGCTCGTCAGATCTGCATTTCTCAGGCCCGAGCCGGACGACAGACGGGCCCCCAAACCCGTGAGCTTGGCCTCGGCCGTCGGGTCGACGGCTGCCAACAGCATCGGGAACGGAAACCTGATCGTCGTCTCGACTCCGGAGCGACCCGTGCGACACGCCGAGTCTCTTGCTTGCTTCGTCGAGCAATAGGTCATGATCGATGGCCGCGTGGCCTCGGTCAGACCCAAGCCCTCCACGAACTCGCTCGGGCCGATCAGTGGTCCGTCTCGTGACCCATAGCGGTAGTAGAAGTCGCCCACGCCCACGGGCGTCAGGGGCTCGTCGGTGAGGAACACGAAGTCTGGAACCGCACGCTCGACCGACAACCCATTGTCATAACGCCACGTGACATCCAAGCGCGTCACCGAGTCACGTTCACCTGAACCCTGATCCACCGATGAGGTGTGGGCTGTGAGCGTGGCGTAGAACGAAGAATCCCTTGTAGGGGTGG